>JACCTC010000406.1 GCA_013812655.1 Deltaproteobacteria bacterium
GCACCGCGCGTGCGCTCGGCAACCCGGCTCGGCGTGCGAGCGGTCGCGATCGCCGCGATCGCCTCGGCGATCGGGGTCGGCGCCTTGTCCATCCACGTCGCGCGCAGCGCCGCTGGCAGCGCGATGACCGGGCCCTCGACGCTGGTGGTGGCACCCTCGAGCGCGGCCTCGCGAAACGCATTCGCCAGCTCGGTCAGCGAGCCAAAGCGCTGCGCGGAATCCTTCGCGGTGGCGCGTGCGAGCACCGCGTGAAGACCCGGTGGAAAGTGATCCGGTAGCGCCGGCAGCGGCGCGGTCGCGTGCTGGTACAGATACGCCTCGACCGAGGTCGCGTGGAACGCGCGCTTGCCGACGATGGCCTCGTAGGCCAGCAGGCCGATCGCGTACTGATCGGTCCACGGCCCGACGTCGCCCGCATCGACCCACTGTTCGGGTGCCATGTAGGGCGGCGAGCCGAGGATCTGCCCGGCGCGCGTCAGGCTCGCCGACGCCCCCGGCGAATCCGAGGCGGATCGCGGCAAGCTGTCGCTCACCGCCGTGTGGTCGGTCTCCGGGGATCGTCGCGTCAGCCCCGATGCACCGGTTGCGGCCGTCGCGGCTGTCGCGGCTGTCGCGGCTGTCGCGACGTCGCTAGCGACACCCGGCGCGACCTCTGGGGAGATGTTCCGCGCATCGTTGGCGGTCTCCGCCACGGACTCCGAGACGGCGAGCGTCAGATCGAGGCCGAGCCGGCCGACCTCCGACGGCCGCTTCGCGCGCGCGCCGGAACCGCTGCTGCTGACTGGCAGCGTCGTCGGCAGGGCTGCGACGAGCGGTCGTTCTAGCTGGTTCAGCGTCTTCGCGATGCCGAAGTCGAGCAGCTTCGGCATCAGCCGACCCGCGCGCGCGATGATCATGACATTCGACGGCTTGATGTCGCGATGAATGATCTGCTGCTCGTGCGCGGTCTGGACGACATCACAGATGCGCTCCATCAGCGGCACGAAGCGCTCGAGCGCAACCGGCCCACCACGCTCGACAAGCTGGTCGAGGGGCGTGCCCTTGACCAGCTCCATCGCGATCCACATCAGGCCATCGGGCTCGACGCCGAATGCGTAGACGTGCGCGGCGTACGGATGATCGAAGCGCGACGCGAGCCGCGCCTCGAGCGCGAACCGATCGGCGACATCGCGGTTGGTGATCAGCGCGTGGCGGATCACCTTGACGACGGCCGGCCGCCCGAGCGTGCGTTGCTCGGCGTGATAGACGGTACCGAACCCGCCTTCGCCGAGCTTTTCGCCGAGGACAAAGTCCCCGAGGACGTTCGGTTCGCGGGCGACCGGTGCGTGTTTCATCGGTCTGGAGAGCCCGTCGTGAATGTACTGCGAAGCCTGGCCGACTCGAAGCGCGGCCAGTGCTCGATCGAGGCTAGCCGTTCAACGCTAGCGGCCGGCGTCGGTGCAACCGGTATCAACGTACGTGCACTTCTGTGCGACCGGCCGGTACCCACCAACCTGGTAGTACGCGCCGCCAACGACCGCCGGGGTCTCGGTCGGCGTAAGCACCCGAACGGTCTTCTTGGTCACGTCGAGCTTCTTCTTGGTCTTCTTCATCGTGCTCCTGGATTGTTGCGAGAACCACCACGCTATACGAGAGAGCTCGCGTCGATCAATTCGTTTCAGGGATGTTCACGCAAGAAAAGCGTGAGCGATCGTGATGTTGGATGTGTGCGCGCGTAAGTGTTCCGCCGACGTGAACCGCGAGCGCGCGTGCCGAGTCGCGCCCTTGCGCGCCGTCTGACCCTAGCCCGCGCACAGAGCAGCAGGGGCTCGAGGCCATCGTAGGCGGGTCGAGTCGCCCTCGAGCGCTCGATATGGCGAATTCAAGTCGCGTGATCAGGCGTCGAGTGGCGGCAGGATCTCGGAAACCGCGAGCGTTGCGTCGGGGAACTGCAGCATCGCGATGGCCGTGGCACCCGTGGCGACGTCACTCCCCGGCGTCGGTGCAACCGGTATTCATGTACGTGCACACCTGCGCGACCGGACGGTCGCGGATCGCGCCGCCAACGACCACCGAGGTCTCCTGTGGCGTGAGAACACGAACGGTCTTCTGGGTCAGCGCGAGCTTCTTCTGGGTCTTCTTCATCGTGCTCGCATCCTACGAGGGCGAACTCGCGGCGAGCAAGTCGTTTCAGCGTGACCCAAGCAAGAGTGCACGCGATCGCTAACAGCTTGGATGTGCGCGCGAGTTAGCTTCCGCCGCCGAATCGCGAGCTCGAGGTTCAGGTCGCGGGCTTCCGCGTGGACTGACCCTGCCGTGCTCGGCGCGCGGCGTGCAGCCGGCGCACGAAGTCATAGAGCACCATCTCCTGCGCGCGCTGGGAGGCATGGAGCAGCCGGTTGGCGTGCATGTGGACGAGGCTCCACGCCATGTCGGCGAGCTTTGGCGTCAGCTCGCCCGCCGCGTCGCGCGCGCGGAGCTCGTCGCCGATCTTTGCGATCTCCACATCGCGCCGCGCCAGGATCTCGAAGCCCTGTAGGTAGTCGTGTCCGGCGTCGCGCGCGGGATCGCGATCGAACATGAGCTCCAGATCGGCGCGCTCCTTCGTGAACTTCTCGCCGATCTTCGACCACAGCAACGTGTCCGCGCGGAGCTCGCGGCCGATGCTCTCGCGGCCCTCGCTGCACACCTTCTCGCGCGCCGCGGCGTCGAGACCGAGCGCGTCGAGCAGCGAGTCGATCCCGCGCACGCAGAGCTTCCACCGGGCGGTCGCGCCGGCGTCGCCGTCGAGCAGGTCGATGATGCCGAGGACCGCCTCGCTGTCGCGCCAGAACAGGGCCTCGACCAGCTCGATCCCGCGGTCTCCGCCGTAGCGCTCGAGCTCGCGGACATAGGTGTCGAGCACGAGCTTGCGGACCGCGCCGGCCGTCGCCAGCGGCGCGAGGGCGCGTTCGAGTGCCGGCAGCACGCCGCTGCACAGCGTCTCCGGATCGCCGCGAAACCGGACGCGGAGGTGGGGATCGGGGTCGCCATAGCGGATGAAGAACCAGCGGTCGATGTCGCCACGCGCGGTCGCCTCGCGGGCGAGGGGCCCGATCGCCTCGTGGAGCACACGATCCGCCGTGGACTCCCCGCAGTAGATCTTCGCGTACAACCAGTCCGAGCCCGGGCCGAGCTCGCGGCGGCTCGTGGGCGCTCGTGATGGCGCGAAGCGTGGGGCGATCGGTCGATCGGGCTCGCGCTGCCGGGTGAACATCACCACGATCTCGTTCGCGAACGCGCCCTCGGGACCCTCCACCACCGTCCGATCGGGCGCCGGAAACATCTCGGTGATCTCGACATGGTCGGCGCCGGAGAGCTCGTCGGCGAATGCCGCGGCCAGCAGTGGATTGTCGAGGTCGATCGGCAGCTCGTTGTCGCCCGCAGCGATCACGAGCAGACGCGGCAGCTTCCGGCGCTGGCGGAGTGCCGCCACTGCGGCCGCTACTCCATCGCGCTTCGCGACGTCCTTGCTGGCCGCACGTACCGCGACGGTGATCGGCTCGAGGTCGTGCTTGTCGAGGTTCCAGGTCGCGCGCGCCACGATCACCTTGCCGAGCCGAACGCGCGGCAAGAACGGAGCGGAGCCGAGCACACCCCACGTCCACCCGACGAGGTCGACATCCTGGCTCGCGAGCGCACACAGGAAGCGATACACGCCGAGGCTCCGCAACCGGAAGTTGTGCGCCGTGGTCAGCCGCGGGACGACCTCGCGATCGAGCCGACGCGACGTCAGCACGATCCGATCGCCGCGAACCGAGACTTCCAGATCGTCGATGCCGATCTGCTGCGCGAGGGGGGCGCCCGAGACCCCGAGGTAGACGATCTCGTGGGCGCGGAGGACAGGCCGGCACAAGATGTTGCCGATCCGGCCCTCGTTGAGGTGGACGATCTCGGCGAACACCGCGCCTGGTCGCAGCGCTTCCTCGGCGGCGTGGTGCGTGCGCACCATCGCCTCGATCTCCGGCGACGCGTGGCAGAACCGTCCGAGGATGCGCGCACCCGACGGTCCGGACATCGACTCGAACAGCACCGCGACCTCGCCGCGGGCGACCTCGTCCGGCGTCCCGGCGATCCGCGCGACGATCGAGAACGCATCCGGGAACGTCGCTGCGGTCGGTAGCTTCATCGCCTCGAGATCGGTCTCGGCGAGGACGATCTCGTCGTCGCCGTTCGCGAGCGCCCTGGCCAGCCGTGCGAGCAGGTGCCCTTCGAGTACGGACCACGGCGCGCGGCCATCTGGCGGAGCTGGTGAGAACGGCAACCCTGCGAGGAGCGGCGAGCCTTCGGCGCCCGGCCCGCGGGCCGCCTCGAAGCCGATCCCCGATTCCTCGTCGAGCACCTCCGCGAGAGGGACCGCGCGGTCCTCCCAGCGATCGCGAAACGCGCGCTTGAAGTCGTCGAACGAGCCGCGTACGCGACGGATCCGGGACAGCTGTGCCGCGGTGTTCGCGAGCTCGGACGCCACGCGCGTGCCGAGCGTCGCCGCCGCAGGTTTGACCATGTCGACCTGGAACAGCCGTGAGAGATCGACCTTCGCGGGCAACGGCTCGAGCGCGCTCGCGATCTCGCGATAGAGCTCGGGCGGGTTTCCGAGGCCGGCGCTGTCGATCGCGGTGATCTGCGCGCGCACGCTCGCGAGGATCGGTCGCGGTGCTTCGAGGCCATCGGCCGCGAGCTGGAGGAGCAAGCCGTCGATCGGCTCGGGTCCGGTGATGTAGATGCCGAGATCCGGAATCAGGATCTGCGCGCCGATCAGCTCGTCGATGTAGCCGCGCGCCTCCTCGATGCTGATGTCACTGCCGACCAGCGGCGCCGCGAGCTCTTCGACGGTCGCGCCCGATGCCGCCCGGACGAGCGTCGCCTCGAGGTAGGGCGTCAGCGTGACCGACACCAGGTGGTAGCTCCGCTCGGTACCGGCGAGTCGCGCCTCGGCGTAGCGCAATTGCCCGGCGACGCGATAGATCGAGGAGCTCGGCCGGAACCGCAGCTTCGTCCGGACGTCCGGCTGCTCGGCGAGCCGGGCGACGAGCAGGAACAGGTAATCGTTGTCGAGGCGCGTTCGCCGGCGATACTCGCTGCGCGCGCCGAGGGTCAGCCTGGTGTCGCGTGCGAGCGTGCCCGTCGAGACCCCCGCGAACAACCCGAACGGCGTCGCCCGCCCCATCATGCGCGCGAGGTACTTGACCACCGAGTGCTCGACGCGCTGTCCCGCCGCGGAGGTCGGCACATCACGCCACGACGGGATCGCGCTCGCCAGGCTCGGCGACGCGACGAACAACGCTTCACGCACCTCCGGCCGATCGACGAGCGCCATCGCGAAGGCCCGCACCGCCTCGGCGTCACCGGCCGCGGCCCAATCGACGAGCGTCGTCATCGGCAACAGAGGTGTGCGAAACACGAAGCCCTCGGCGGCGCGGATCCCGTGCTCCTTCACCCTGGCTGTCACGGCTCCACGGTATCGGATCTCGCGCCAGCTGTGGCGTGACCCGAAACGATGCTGGCCAGCGACCTCGCGGTACTGGCCATCATCGCGTTCGAAAATCGCGTTCGAAAGCTCGTTACTTCTTCGCGCGATCCCAGCCGCGCCGCACGCCCATCTTCACTTCATCCCACGTGCGTCCACTGCGCAGATCCGTCCATTCCTCGCGCAGCTTGGACTCGAGGCCGTCGTTCCAGTCGTTGTGATCCTTGCCGTACTGCTGGCGCGCGCCGACGCCGTAGCGATGGTCCTCCTCGACGCGATCCCACGTGTCCTTGCCGCTGTCGGGCTCGTTCTTCATCGCCGTCGGCGGAATGCTCTGCTTGCCCGCGGCTTGCTTCACGGTGTCATCGACGTCCTGATCGAGATCCTTGCCCTTGCGGTTGCCGGTCAGATCCGACTTGGTCTGCTCCCAGTCCCGCTTCATCGCGGACTTCACGCGCTCCCAGGCGCTGTCGTGCTCGGTGTTCCACCAGTTTGGTTTGTTCGTCATAGATCTTCTCCTTGGAAAGAATGGATATGCCCAGACAGCTGCATGGGACGCGCCACCGCGCCCAAGACCCGCCCGCGCGACTGCAGAGGGCCGCCGCGCGATCACGCACGAGCGCACGCGCGAGCGTTTCGTAGTGACGTGCGTTCGCGGGCTACGGCGTTCGCTGATCCGCGCGCGTCAAGCGCTCGGCGAGCGCGAGCCCGCAGCCTCCTGTCGCGACGACCAGCGCGTCGTACTCGGCACGCGCGACGGGATTTGGGGCGGCGCGGCGGAGTGCGCGCAGCAGCGTGTTCTTCTTGGTGTGGGTCGCCGCGATGAACTCCATCGGCGTGACCTCGTAGCCGGCCGCGCGCAGCAACAGCGTGCGCATCGTGTCGGTCAGGTGCGCGGTGATCTCGCGGCGCAGGTGCGGCATCTTCCAGAGCGGGGCGAACGCGCCGGTGGCGCCAGCGTCGGCGAGCGCGGCCCATCGCCGCGAGAGCTCCGCCTGACAGCACGGCGCGACCGCGATCAGCGCGGCCTCGAGCCGCGCACCGAGGACGATCGCATCGCAGGTCGCGGTGTCACACGCGTGGAGCGCGAACACGCCGTGGACGCCGTGGCGCTCGCCAAACCCGCGGGCCCATGCCGTCTCGACATCGAGGGTGTCGAGCGACGCCGCCTCGAACCGCACGACGTCCGCGAGCTCGGCGATCTCGGTGCGCCGCCGGCACTCGTCGATCACGGCCGCGTCGCGATCGATGCCGAGCACCTCGACGCGCTGGTGCCAGCGATGGCGGGCGCACCACGCGAGCAGCAGCGTCAGGTAGCTGCGGCCGCAGCCGGCATCGAGCACGCGCACGACGGAGTGGTGCGCCGCGAGCTCGTGGATCGCAGGGCGCAGCAGCCGGACCACGTGGTTGATCTGGAGATACTTGCGAACCTCGAACGGTGGCATCGACGCGTCGCGATGGAGGAGGCCAAGCGCGCGCAGCAGGAGCGGCGCCTCGGCAGGCAGGATCTCGAGCTGCTTGTCGCCGACCAGCTCGCGCGTCCGCGCGGGTGTCCAGTACGCGCGTGCGGTGCTCGCGAACTCGCGTGCCCAGGTGGCGTGAGTCGCTGGCTCCACGCGCCGACCATAGCCCGAGACGCGAGCGCGCTACGTCAGTAGTGTGGTGGGGGCTCGTTCGCCGGGCCGAGCGGCGCCTCCGGCGACTTCGCGCCTTCCCTGAGCTCGACGATCGCGCGCTCCGCCTTCTCGAGTCGAGCTGCGAACGTGCGCACGAGGGCGTCGAGCTCGCCGATCAGCCGCTCCTGGTACGCGAGCTTGACCTCGACATCGACGAGCCATTCCGGTGGGTGGTCTGCGGTCACGGAAGGGGTCACGGAAGGAGCGTCGCCAATTGGTTTCGGCATGTCGAGGGGATGCGACCACCGTGTCCATCCTCACGTTCGGCGCCCGCCTGGTCCGATCAGATCGGCGTAAGCTCGGCTCATGAGTCGAGTCACCCCGATCATCGTGCTCGCCCTCGCGGCCAGCACCAGCAGCGCGTCCGCCCAGGACGTCTTCGAGGTCTGCAAGGGCGAGTCAAAGAAGGCCGTTGCGGGCACCGGCAAGATCTCGATCGCGGTTGTCTATCCGACGGACTTTCCGGTGACGACGACCCCTGCGATGCGCAACGCGGTCGCTGCCCAGCTCGCGAAGATCGAGAAGGCGAAGATCGTCCCGGCGAAGGACGTCGAGGCGGCGAAGGCGCTCGTCGGTGAGAAGAAGTGGTCCGACAAGAGCGACGTGTGTGGCTATGCACCGTCACTCGTTGCGGTGCTCGGCATCAAGCACCCAAATCTATCGAGCGCGCACGCCGCGGTCGCCTGTGAGGGCGAGAAGTGCGAGCTGCGCGTCGATCTCGAGCGTCACGGACGGCCGACCGCGGAGCGCTGGGTTCGCTACGTCGCGCCGCTCGCCGGTCCGAAGGACAAGCTCAAGACGATCCAGGCGGCGGGGCCCAAGCTCGCCGCGAAGGGTGCGCCACCGGACGCGCCCACGGCGGGGCTCGCCGTGAAGGAGCTGGCAACCGGCAAGGTCACGGTGCGCAGCGATCTCGACGGTGCGCTCGAGAGCGACCGCACGATCGAGGCGAGCAGTGCGGTTGCCGCGTGCGCTCCGAAGGCACGCAAGCAGCACGACGTCCGCGGCTATTACGCGGAGTGGATGCTGTCGGCGCGTGGCAATCCGTACCAGGTCAACGTCAAGCCGTTCGCGGGCCGCGACCCCGCGGACCAGAAGGCAGCCGACTGCCTCAAAAAAGCGTTCGAGGCCACGCAACTCGCATGTCCGCGAGACGGCAAGCCGGTCGCCGTGAAGACCGCGATCTGCCTGTAGCGCGCCATGGCGGAGTCCTTCTACGAGGTCCTCGGCGTCCCCAAGGACGCCTCGGCGGATGCGATCCGCGCGGCGTATCGCAAGCTCGCACGCAAGCATCACCCCGACGTCAATCCCGGTGACAAGGCCGCCGAGGAGAAGTTCAAGAAGATCGCGACGGCGTACGACGTGCTCGGCGACGACAAGAAGCGTGCGGCGTACGACGAGTTCGGCGACGCCTCGCTGCAAGGCGGCTTCGATCCCTCGAAGGCCCGCGAGTACGCGCGGTGGCATGACACGCGGCAGCAGCGCTCCGCGAACTTCGACGACGGCCCGATCGAGTTCGACTTCGCCGAGATGTTCGGGCGCTCGCGTGGCCCGGCGCGCGGCCGTGATCTCCAGGCGACGATCCAGATCGAGCTGCGCCAGGCGATCGATGGCACCGAGCTGACCGCCGATATCCCGGGGCAGGGGCCCGTGCGCGTGCGGATCCCGCCGGGCGCAGATACCGGATCGACGCTGCGCGTTCCCGGCAAGGGCTCGCCGGGCGGCCGTGGTGGCCCACCCGGTGATCTCGTGATCGAGGTCGAGGTCCGGCCGCACCCGCGGCTGCGTCGTGAGGGTCTCGATCTCCACCTCGCGCTGCCGGTCACGCTCGACGAGGCCTACAACGGCGCGAGCGTCGACGTGCCGACGTTCGAGGGATCGATCGTCCTCAAGATCCCGCCGCGCTCGCAGAACCACGCGAAGCTGCGCGTCCGCGGCAAGGGCGTGCCGCGCAAGGACACGCGCGGCGATCTGATCGTCGAGCTCGACATTCGCATGCCCGACAAGGCAGACGACGCGCTCGTCGAGGCGCTCCGCGGCAGCGCCACCGCGTACAGCGCGCCGGTGCGGGGAGATCTCAAGCTATGACGACCGCGCGGTTCACGTACCAGCGCCTCGTCGAGCTCGTCGAGGGTGATCACGATCTGATCGAGCGGCTCGTCGAGGTGGGCATCATCGAGTGCCGCGACGACGATCGCGCGCTCGTCGATCTCGATCGCGTCCTGGTCGCGCGCACGCTGTGGCGCGATCTCGACATCGAATGGCCGGGGATCGAGGTGATCCTCCGGCTGTGCAGCGAGCTCGCCGAGGCACGCCTCCGGATCGTCGAGCTCGAAGCGGAGCTCGCTACCCGCGAGGACTGAAGGGATCTGACTTCATCGCGGCGCATCCCATGCTGCCGCGAGTGCGAGGATGCGTGCGCGATCGGGCAAGGCCAGGAAGCTCTCCCGCCACCGCGTACCGTCGAGGCTCGCCGCGCGGCGCAGCAGGTGCTCGCGCGCATCGCGGATCGTGTTCCGTGCAGCCACCGGATCGCCCGCCGCCTCGAGCGCCTCGGCGAGGACGAGCGCGAGCAACTCGTCGCCCCAGATGCACACGCCGGTCCGCTTGCGCGACGCTATGGCCTGGCGCGCGAGCTCGAGTGCCTCGCGCACGCTCGCGAGTCCCAGCAACGCTCGCGCGTGGCAAGCCATCGCCCACGGCTGCAGTCCGGCCATCTGGTCGAGCCGTTCGATCGCGAGCGCGGCATGCTCGGCGCTGCGAGCCGGATGGCCAATTCTGAGCTCGAGCTCGGCCAGGACGCCGAGAGTCCAGCCTTCCATGCGTGGATGGCCGCGCACCAGCGCGAGCACGTTCGTGAACGTCGCGAGCACGTCGTCGTCATTGATGCCAGCGAGGACCATGCGAGTCGCCAGACCGAACTTGGCGAGGATGACGGCCTGTGCGGCCCCCAGCCGGGTTCCCTCGGCGAGGCTGGCGCGCGCGAGCGACTCGCCGCCTTCGAAGTCCCCGAGCAGAAGCAAGTTATAGGCGGCGCTGATCTGCGCCATACAGGCGTTGTTCGGATCGCCCGCGCGCTCGTACGCCTCGATCGCGCGGATTGCCTCTTCGTATCCCTGCCGAAACTCACCGATGCTCGATGCGTGCACCGACCGGATCTCGAACAGCTGAGCAACGGCTAGCGGGTCGGGATCGCCGTTTGCGACGAGCGCTTCGATGCGGCGCACGATGGGCTCGGCGCGCGCGAGGCTTCCCTTGAAGACCAGCACGAAGGCGCCGCGGCACAGGCAGCGCAACTGGGCGGCGCCGCGGCCGGGCGCGTGCTCGGCGCGCTCGAACAGCCGGTCGAATTGGGCGTGGTCACCCAACCTGGCCCTCGCGACCATGGCGCTCGCGATCGCGCGGAACCATCCCGTACTGCCTTCATCGAGCAGGCCTATCGCCTCCTCGCCATGACGTGCGCTGTCGCGGTATCGAGCGAGCCAGAACGTGGCGACGGCCTGCACGCCGCGCAACTCGCCGAGCGCGATGCCTGTGGCTCCGGCGGCAACTGCGTGCTCCGCGTACTCGAGCGCGGACGCGAGATCGCTGGCCTCGAGCGCTTGCTCGGCCGCACGCACGAGCCAGTGCACTGCACGCTCGGGATCTTCGCCACACTGGAAATGACTGGCGAGCGTCACGGCGTCGGACTCACCGCTCGCGACGAGCCATTCGCCGGCAGCACGATGACCGCTCGCGCGGTCGTCCTCGACCAGCATCTCGTGCGCGGCTTCGCGGAGCAGCGCGTGACGGAACCTGTACTCGCGCTGTCCGGGCAGCCGCGACTCGACCTGCGGATGGACGATCTCGAGACGCACCAGCTCGCCGAGCCACTCTTCGATACCAAAGGCACTGTCGGCCCCGCCGAACACGTGCTGCACCCCGCCGAGCCAGAACACCTCGCCGAAGACACTGGCTGCACGCAGCACGCGGCGTGCCTCGGGATCCACGGCGAGCAGACGCGCTTGCACCATGCCGAGGACCGAGGCCGGCAATTGCTCGACCGCGCCATCGGCGACCGCGCGCACGACCTCTTCGAGATAAAACGGGTTTCCCTCGGAGCGGGC
Source organism: Deltaproteobacteria bacterium (assembly GCA_013812655.1). Lineage (GTDB taxonomy): Bacteria > Myxococcota_A > Polyangia > Haliangiales > Haliangiaceae > JABFXX01. The sequence continues at coordinate 11,268 of JACCTC010000406.1, forward strand.
GACCATCGACGCGACGTCTGCTTCCGGTATGTCGTCGCCGAGCGCATCGCGCACGATCATGGCGCAGGCTTTGGGCGGCAGTGCGTGTAGCCGCACCTCGTCGAGTAGGCGACCCTGCCACAGCGCCGGGAACACCGCGTGGACCTCGGGCCGCGCGAGGGCGAGCACCATGATCGGTCGATCGTGCAGGTCGCGCAATGCGGCATCGAGGAAGCTCACCGATGGCTGGTCACCCCAGTGCAGGTCTTCCAGGACGATCAGCATCGGTCGGCTGGCGCACTCCGCCGCCAGCCAGTCACGGAACGCGGTCCGCATCTGCGCGCCGAGCAGCATCGGATCGCTACGGCTTGTCCGTAGCGCCGAATCGTGATCGTCAGGAAACGGCACGCCCACGAGCTCGCCAAGAAAGCCCGTCACGTGATCGAGTGCAGCCTCGGGGACCGAACGCCGCAGACGCGCACGCAGCTTGTGGCGGCGTTCGTCGAGCGATTCCCCGTCACGGATCCCTGCCGAACGACGGATCGCCGGACCGATCATGACGAACGGCGAGCCAGCGCCATGGGCCTCCGCCTGACCACGCAGGATCTCGACGTCATCGCCGCGTGCGGCGAGTGCGCGAAGAACTTCGGAGGCGAGGCGCGACTTGCCCATCCCGGGCGCTGCCGTCACGAGCACCGCGCGGGCGACCGAGCTGTCCACGCATTCGTCGAAGGTCGCGAGCAAGTTATCGAGCTCGCGTCGGCGGCCGACCCACGGACTCGGCTTGCCGAGCAGAGTTCGCGTCGTGCTGTCGTCGAGCCGTCGGATCAGCAAGCAACGTTCACCAGTGACCGCAAGCTCGAACAGGCCCTCGACGAGGCTTGTGGTTGGCTTGTCGAGCCAGATCTCTCCGGCTTGTGCCTCGAGCAGCGTCAGAACAGCGTGATCGACCACGCCACCGAGCGGTGTGATCTCGCCGTCGCCGGCCAGCCCGGTCGCGATCGACAGCGCCACTCGCGGGTGCTCGCGACGCAGCGCGAGTGCCAGCAGCGTGCTCTTGATCGCCTGATCGGTCGGCGAACCGACCGCGGGCTGGATGATGCGAAACGCGCCCGACCCGGCAGCGAGCGGTTCGATGCGGCTGCCGTGGTCGTCGGCGGTGCCGCGTAGCGCCTCGAGATCGATGTCCGGTTCGCACAGCCGGCCGACGAGCAACGCGCGGACCCGCCGCTCGCTCTGCATGGCGGGCAGGGACGTGCGGGGGCGTTGCGGGTTCGCGGTGCCCCCCCTCGCCGTCGACCTCGATGAGAGATAGCGCGGTGATCAACTCACCGCCGGAGACCGGGCGATCGCCGGGGTCCTTCGCGAGCATCGCGTCGATCAGCGATGCGAGATCAGGCGGTGCGTCGGTCCTCACCTGGGCAACAGGCGTCGGCTCGTCGACCATCACCCGCAGCATCGCCGCCATCGGCTCGCACGCCGCGAACGGCGGATGGCTGGTCAAGCATTCGTACAGCACGCACCCGAGTGCCCAGACATCGGCCGCTGGCCCCAGCTCGTCTCCGCGAACCTGTTCGGGCGCCATGTAATACGGCGTCCCGACAACGTGACCCTGCCGGGTGAGAGGGCGCGGCGCCGCAAACGCGCGTGCGGTGCCGAAGTCGATGAGCTTGACGCGTGCGACGTCGCGCGACGGCAGGAAGATGTTGCTGGGCTTGAGATCACGATGGATCACCCCGCGTGCATGGACAGCAGCCAGGGTCGCTGCAACCCTGCGCGCCATGACGACGACGTCGCAGAGCGGCATGCTGCGGACGGCGATGCTTGCTCGACGAGCCCGATTGCCGGCGTTACCGACGAGCGTCGGCATGCCATGCGCGCCGAGCAGCACCGCGAGATCGCAGCCGTCCAGCCACTCCATCGCCAGGTAGGGCACACCAGTCGGCAGCGTGCCGTGGGCGACATACTCGACGATGCCGGGATGCCGAAGCTCGGCGAGCACCGTCGACTCACGCTCGAAGCGCTCGTGCCCTTCGGAGGTCGACGCGGTCATCACCTTCAGCGCGACGATCCGCCCCGTGTGCAGATCATGTGCCTCGAAGATCTTTCCCATCCCGCCGATGCCCGCCTCGCGGTCGAGACGAAACCGGCTATCGACGACCTGCCCGAGCAAAGCGTCGGTTACTCGTACACGCAGCCCTTGAAGCCCGGGCACACGAGATCGAACGACCCCGTGAGCTTCACGGTGCCAGCGCCCGGCACCAGCTTGCCCTCGAGATCGACGGTGCCGGCGATGTGGCGGCCGTCGAACGCGGTGATGTCGACGCTGCCCGACGGCTTGTCCATCGTCGCCTTGCCGAAGCCGATCATCAAGTTTGCGTCGCCCTTGCCCGCCTTGAACTCGTACTTCTTCGGCTTGAACGGCATGCCGTCGACCTTGCCGCCGCCGGGCACGAGCGAGAACCTGATGTCGGGCCCGTTGCAGTTCACGACGAAGCCGTCGACGCCCATCATGTTCTTCTTCTCGGCCTCGTCGTACCAGTAGCTGACGTTCGTCGCGGGCCGGCCACCAGGCGTCGTCTGCTCGGCGGTCACCGCACCGCTCGCGGTCAGCTTGCAGGTGCCGAGATCCTTCGGCGCCTCGGCCTTCTTGACCGGCGGCGGCGGCAGGCTCGCCGGCTTCTCGGGCTCCGGAGGCGGCGCCTGGTTCTTGTAGTCTTCCTTCTTCTCGGGACAACCAGCGAGCACGGCGAGCGAGAGCGCGAGCAGCTTGTGCATGGGCGAACAGTAGACCAGTTCGCAAAGGTTCGTCAGCGTCGCAGCTGCGCGAGCGCGGCCTCGACGGGTGCCGGCGGACCACCGTCGAGCCACGCCACCGTCGCGCGATCGAGCTCCGCCACCACCGCGCGATCGGCGCCGCACGCGGCGGCATCCGCGTAGGGCGCGGTCGTCTTCGAGGCCCGGTGCGCTCGCTTTGCCCAGGCGAGCCGGCCGTACGCACCTCGCGCGATCGTCCGCCGACCGTGCCACCACGCGAAGCCGAGCGCCGGCAGCGCGAGCAGGTCCCACGGGTCGGGCATCACCTGTGCGTGTCCGATGATCGTGCCGAGCGCGTCGGCGATTATCAGCGCGATCTCGGGCGACAGCTTCATCGCGGTGAACACGGTGCCGGTCAGCGCGATCGCCGTTGCGAGCTTCCACCGGCGCAGCGTGAAGTCGACGGGAGCGCCGAGCCGTGCGAGGCCGGCGAGCAGCGCGTCGAACGCGGCGGTCGCCACGAGCGGAAACACCGCCAGGCCCGTGAAGTCGCTCAACTTGCCGGCGAGCCAGCGTGGGGCGTCGCTCGGCTTGATCACCCAGTCGTTGATGCCGAGCAGCACGAGCAACACGAGCGGCACGGGCGCGAGCAGCTCGGTGATCGGCAACCCCGACCGCGCGGGCCCGTCGTCGCCCGCGAGCAGGCGCCAGGCGCGCTTGTGGAGCGACATCGCGAGATATCGTATGCCGGATATCCTATGATGGTGCTGCATGATCGGGACGACGGTCGGTGGGTACCAGGTCACGGGTCTGCTCGCAGAGGGCGGGATGGGTGCCGTGTGGTCGGCGAAGCATCCAGTGCTCGGGCGCGACGCCGTGGTCAAGCTGCTGTTACCGGAGCTCAGCCACAACGCCGAGATGGTGCGGCGGTTCTTCAACGAGGCGCGCGCCGCGGCGTCGATCAACGATCCGGGCATCGTCCAGATCTTCGACGTCGGAAACCTGCCCGACGGTCGCGCATACATCATCATGGAGCGGCTCAAGGGCGAGACGCTGTCCTCGCGACTCCGCACGAAGCGCCTCCGCGTCGAGGAGACCGTGAACGTGCTGCGCCTGATCGCACGCACGCTCGATGCCGCGCATGCACACGGCATCGTCCACCGCGATCTCAAGCCCGACAACATCTTCCTCGTGCCGGATCGCGACGTCGCCGGCGGCGAGCGCACCAAGATCCTCGACTTCGGCATCGCGAAGCTCCAGGGCTCGGCGGGTACTCACGCGACGCGTGCGGGCAGCATCTTCGGAACCCCGGCATACATGGCGCCCGAGCAGTGCAACGACGCGGCGACCGTCGACGCGCGCGCCGATCTCTACGCGGTGGGCTGCATCGCCTACGAGATGCTGACGGGTCAGCCGCCGTTCGGCTTCGGCGGGATGGAGATCATCGCCTCGCACATGCGCGACGAGCCAGTGCCGGTTCGCCAGCGCAACGCCACGGTGCCGCCGCCGCTCGAGGCGGTCGTGATGCAGTTGCTCAGCAAGAACCCCTTGCACCGCTACCAGTCGAGCCCCGAGCTCTACAACGCACTCGAGCAGGTCGCGATGTCGGGCGTGGCGCCGACGATGACGCCGGCCCCGTTCGCCGCGGTCGCGCCCACCGCCTACTCGATGCCACCCGGGATGTCAGCGCCGAACATGTCCCCGTCGAGCCCGGGCACGTCTCCTGGCACGTCACCTCCGGGCCGCGCCGGCTCGCAGCCGTCGTGGGATTCACGGACGCCGCCTCCGGCGCCGGTCACGACGTACACCGCCGCGAATGGCGCGGTCTCGACGCAGTCGACGGTTTCGTCGAAGAAGCCCTACGTGTTCGCCGCGATCGCCGTGGTCGCCGCGGCTGCGGCTCTGGTCGCGTACATCGTGCTGAGCAAGCCGGCCGAGAAGCCGGTGGAGTCGGTCGCGGCACCGCCCGTGGTCATCGAGGCAGGCAACGCGCTCGCCGAGGCCGAGCGTGCGAGTAGCGAGGAGCGCTGGGAAGACGCGATCGCCGCCACCGACAAGGTCACGCGCGAGACCGACAAGCCGCGCGCGGCTGCGATCGCGACGCGCGCCCGCGAGCAGATCAAGAGTCGCGATGCGCTCACGGCGATCGAGCGCGCGCTGTCGACCGGCGATCTCGCAGGCGCGAAGCAGCTGGTCACCACGATGGCCGCGGACTCGAGCTATCGCCGTCGCGCCGACGAGCTCGTGCGGGTCGCCGAGAAGCAGGCCGCGGACGCGTTGCTCGCGGCCGCCGATCCAAAGGATCCGAGGAAGGATCCAAAGAAGGATCCCAGGAAAGATCCGAAGAAGGATCCGAAGACCCCGGTCGTCGCGGTCAAGCCCGATGTCCGGCCGCCCGACGTCAAACCTGACGTCAAGCCCCCCGAGCCCAAGCCGCCCGAACCCGACACCGACAAGCAGGTCAGCTTCGACGACGCGATGATGTCAGCGCGGTTCGCACTCAAGCAAGAACGCTACGGGGACGCGCTCAAGTCGGCCCAGGCGGCGATGTCGAAGCGCGGCAGCGACGGCGAGGCCCACATGATCGCGACGATCGCGCTGTGCGGTCTCGGCAACGCCAACCGCGCGAAGGCCATGCTGCCCAAGGAGCGCAGCTCGTGGCGCGAGGTGGCGCAAAGTCGCTGCTTCAAGATCGGCGTCACCCTCGAAGACTGAAGCGGTGCGCTCGGCTTGACCCGCCTCACGGTGGAGCCGTATGGTGATGCGGTTTCTTCAGGGGGAACATCAGGATGAGTCTGTCGAATTTCGCTCGTATGGTGGGCGTGCTGCTCGCCGTGTTGCTCTGTGCTTCCAGCGCGGGTACAAAGCCGGCCGTCAACGGAGGCGCTTCACGCACGCAGAAGCAAGGCACGTTCTACAAGACCAAGCCTCGCTTCGAGTGGCCGGGCGGCAAGGGCGCCAATTACCGCGTCGTGCTGTGGCGGTTGCCGTCGATCGCCGGTCAGCAGCGCGTCGCGGTCTACGACATCCTCAATCACTCCGAGCGGAGCTGGGTGCCGCCCGACGATCTCGACTTCCAGGCGCGCTACGAGCTGTTCGTCTACAACGAGGCGATGGCGATCGTGACCTCGTGGGGCTTCACGATCGGCTTCCAGCCGCCGACGGTCATCTACCCGCAGCCCAACGCGAAGGTTCGTAACCTGTCGCCCGAGATTCGCATCAACCCGTCCGACTATCCGTACGTGTTCTACTCGTTCGAGATCTCGGAGGCGCCGACCTTCGACAAGATCGCCGAGGAGGGCTGGGTCGCTCACCAGGAGAACGTCCGCACGTTCCCGGGTCTCGACAAGGAGCTCGGCACGGCCGACGACATTCGCTTCCTGTCGTGGTCGACACGTCAGGTGCTCGCGCCGAACAAGACGTACTTCTGGCGCGTCCGCAGCTACTACTACAGCCAAGCCGACCTCGCGACGACCCCCAAGCCGCTGAAGGAGAACGCCGAGGGCAAGGCCGAGTCGACCGGCAGCTTCACGATCCCGGCGCAGTCGGGCTCGGACTCGCTCGCGAACGTCACCCAGATCACGCGTGACTCGGCGAACACGATGCAGCCGGCGTTGAACAAGAAGTACGATCTCTCGTACATCTCGCAGAATCCCGACGAGAGCTCGGAGATCCGCGTCGCCGGCGTGCAGGTCCAGAGGGGTACCCCGGTCTTCGACACCGGTCGCGAGGAGTTCACCAAGTCGGTCAAGGGCAGCAAGGATCGCTGGCCGCAGTGGGACGTCGACGGCGAAGGCCTGTTCTTCTCGTCGGACCGTTCGCAGGGCACCGCGAACGTCTGGTACAAGCGCCGTGACGCGCGTGGCTACACGCAGCTGACGTTCCACAACGTGCCCGCCGAGGCGCCGTCGATCTCGAAGGACGGCAACCGGGTCGCGTACCAGGTCCGCAACAACGAGAACGGCACGGGGTCGGCGATCTGGGTCGTCGGCCGCGACGGCCGCTCCGCGACCGAGCTCGGCGCGGGTGAGCAGCCGAAGTTCTCGCCGGACGGCCGGCGCATCGCGTTTGCAATGGCTGACTTCCTCGGCGTGAAGCAGATCTGGATCATGGACGCGAACGGCGGAAACCGCGTCCAGATCACGAACGAGGCGTGCACCGAGGGTCAGGCCTGCGAAGGCAGCCAGTCGCCGGTGTGGCACCCGCAGGGCAACCGGCTGATCTTCGTGTCGGATACCAAGTCGGGCAACAACGACCTCTGGATGGCCGAGACCGAAGGCGCTCGCATGGTGCAGCTGACGAACTACCTCGGCGAGGACATCGACCCCGAGTTCACCGCCGACGGTCGCTACCTGCTGTTCGCGTCGCGTCGTGGCGGCAAGATCTTCCACATCTGGATGGGCGAGTTCGCGGTCAACTAACCGTCACAGTGACGTCGACTACGGTTTGAGATCTCGAGATCGCTTGATTTCGAGATCTGTGGCCGCCAGAAGTTGACTCTGCGTTAGGTTCGGCGATCGTACGCTATGCGTACAGTTCTCATTCTTGGTTCGCTTCTAGGCCTCGCGCTTCCGCTCACCACGTCGGAGGCGATCGCTCAGCCGCCCCCGCCGCCGCCGATGGGGGGACCCGCGACGGGTGGTATGGAGGCTGCTGCCGAGCCGAAGATGCGCTTCGAGGGCGGGCTCATCATCGGCCTGCCACAGGGTGACTTCGAGGGTGCGGATACGTCGATCGGTATCGGCCTGATCTTCGGCGCCACCGTCGCCCCGAACATCAGCGTGTTCGGCGGCCTGCGCTACATCAAGGTCTCGATCGCGGATGCGCCGGAGGGCTTCGACCTCGCGTACTACGACCTGGTCGCCGGCGCGCGCTACACCGCGCCGATGTCGCCCACGATGAAGGTGTTCGGCGAGGCCTATCTCGCCTATGCGACCGTGTCAGCCAGCGCTGGCGGCGAGTCCGCCTCGGAGTCCGGCATCGGCTTCGGTGCTCGCGGCGGCGCGATCTTCATGATGAGTCCGAGCTTCGGCATCGGCGGCGGCCTCGGTTACTCGACCGCGTCGATCAACGAGGGCACGGCTGCGTGGCTCACCCTCGACGGCTTCGCGCACGTCGGCTTCTGAGTTGCTGACGCCCTAGGTGGCGAGCCACTGCTGGATCGAGTCGCAGCCGCCGGGGCAGCCCTTCAGTCGCAGCAGGCGGCGCTCGTCGACCTGTGCGCGATCGAAGCGCATGATCGTGACGTCGCGGCCGCAGTGCTCGCAGCGAAACCGCGCCATGAAGACCCAGTCATCAGGCACGTGGTGGCGGTCGCGCCCGTGCCACAGATAGACGCCGGTGCCGTCATCGAGGACGGCGGTCGCGGGAGACACGGCGGTAGCTGGCTCACCCATCGTGCGCGCAACGTACGCAGGGAGTCTGACAGTCGGCCGTCTACGGGTGCACGACGCAGCCGCCGACGACCTCGCCACGCCACTTCGCCAGCATCGCGCGCTTGAAGTCAGCGAGCGGAAACACGTGCGAGACGTGCGGCCGGATCTGACCGGACTCCGCCCACGCCAGGACCTGCGCGAGTCGCGGTGGGCGGAGCTGTGGATCGTTGACGGTCGCGATCGCCGTCGGGCAGCCGAGGACGTCGATGCCCTTCATCATGATGAGGTTGGTCGGCAGCTGGTTCGCGTTCGGGGCGCCGCGGCCACCACGGCCCTTCGCGACCGCCGGGGTCGAGGCCCAGCCGACCACGAGGAAGCGGCCGCCGAACCTCAGGCAGCGCAGGCTCTCGATCGAGATCTCGCCACCGACGCCATCGTAGACGACGTCGACGCCGCGCCCGCCGGTCAGTGCCTTGACCGGATCGCGGAGCTCGCACACGCCTGACGCGCCGTCGTCACGCGTCGTGTTGATCACGTGATCAGCGCCCTCGGCGCGAACGATCGCGAGCTTGGCATCGGAGCGCCCGGTCGCGATCACGGTGGCGCCGAGCAGCTTGGCGACGTGCACCGCGGCGAGGCCGGTCGATCCGGAGGCGCCGTGGATCAGCACGGTCTCGCCCGCCGCGAGCCGGCCGCGGGTGACGAGGCAGTGATACGCGGTCTCGTAGTTGCCGAGCAGGTTGCAGGCCTGATCGACGGACAGGCCGCGCGGGATCCGGCGAACCGCCGGCCACGGTGCGACTGCATACGACGCGAACCCGCCGTATGCGCGGTACGCGCCGAGCGATCGCGGTCCGGCGAGGAACGGGTCGACGAAGACCTCGTCGCCGACGCCGAGCCCGCGCGCATCGGAACCAACCCACGCGACGACGCCCGCGTACTCGAGCCCCGGCGTGTACGGCGGCTCCGGCATGTGCTGGTACTGGCCGCTCGTCATCAGCAGATCGACCCAGCCGACCGACGCGCTCTGGACCGCGACGATGACGTCGCCGGCCGCGAGTGTCGCGGGATCGGGCGCGGCTTGCGGCTCGAGCGCGGCAAGCTGCTCGATCGCCTGCACCGGATCGTCGCCGAATGCGGCGACCACGACGCGCTGACCGGCCGGCAGATCGAGCGCGCTCACTTGCTGTACGTCAGCTGCCATTGCTCGGAGACACGACGCGCCTGCACCTTGCGGCCGAGCTTCGCGAAGTCCCAGTACTGGTCGGTCTCGGTGCTCTTGTGCGCCTTGCTCGGCTTCGGGTCACCGTACTTCTGCTTGAGGAGGGCGAGCACCTCGTCGCCCGCGCCGGGGCGGTGGTTGTCGTGGAGGACGACCGTGTACTGGTGCGTCTTCTTCGCGTTCGCGAAGCGATGCAGCCCGATGTCGGTCTGGAAGGCGCTGAATTCGGTCGGCGGGTAGATCAACGCCGCGAGCTCGCCGGATTGCCGGAAGTGCGTCGGGTCTTCCTTCTGGATCTGCTCGAAGGTGCCGCCGATCATGCTCGCGGTCTCGATCGAGAGGCCGGGTTTGTCGCCGCCGAGCAGCTCGGCCACCGAGAGGTACGGACCGACCTCGAGGACGACGCTCTGCTCGCCGATCGACGCGATCGCCTGGAGCTTCGCGGCGGGGTCGAAGTAGCCGCGCTGCACGTTCTTCTCCCACTTGACCTCGACGGCCTTGCCGAACTTCGCGTCGAGCTCGCTCACCAGCTGCTGCCGGAGCTCAGGTGAGCCACTGACAGGAAACACCATGCGGATCGCGAACGCCCGCGCATCGACGCCGATCCGGATCTTGTCGCGGCCCGGCGTGCCGGTCTCGACGGTGCGCGGCAGCTCGCGGCAGACAGCGAGCTCGCGCTTGACGTCGCGGAGGCTCGCGATGCTGTCCTTGGCGTTCTCCTCGAACGCCTCCTTCATGCGCGGCGCTTCGTCGTCGAAGTCGCACAGCGTGGCGCCCCAGGCGGCCTTCAGCTCGTCGAGGGTCGCTCCGAACAGTGGCTTGCCTGCTGCAAACGCGAGGTCGAAGCCGGGCCCGCCGAGCCCCTTCGCGATCGGCTCGTAGCGCGTGAACGTGACCGTCTCGTTGCGGCCGTACTTCGGCAACCACGCACGGAGGCCGGTCTCCGGCGCGAACCAGTACGACTCGCGGGCATCGTTCTTGACCGGCGCGCCCCATTGCTTCGTCAGGATCGGCTCGAGGTTGGTGTCGGCCTTGACGCTGATCTCCTCGAGCTTCTCGGTCTTGGCGTCGAACTTCAGATCGTAGGTGACATCCTTCTGGACCTTCGACGGCACGTAGCCTGACTCGGCGCCCACCGCCTTCAGGACGTCGGCCTTGGCGCCACCGAGGCGCGCCTTCGCGATCTCGTCGGGGAGCGCGGGTGCCTTGCCGGTGAACAGTGCGGCCGGGTCTGCAACCGCGGGCGCCGCGGCCTTGCCCTTGCGATCGGCCTTGTCGTCCTCCTTCTTGGAGCCGCAGCCGACGAGGACAAGACACAGGACGATCGAGATCAGGCGAGCCATGCCGCGCTGTAACACGGCCCGGCTCAGTCGATGCGGGTCAGCGTGCCCATCGGGACCTCGAGGATGGCGAACACCTCGCGCGCGCCGTAGCCGCAGCCGGCCTGCTGCCCACCTTGCGGGCCGGGCCGCCGCGCCTGGTTCCACGTGCAGAGATCCGCCGCACGGATGGGCAGATCGATCGTGCGGTCCTCGAACACGGCGCGCAGGCCGCCGCTTGGCGCTTGCATCCACGCATCGAGCGCCGCGAGCCCGAGCTCGCCGATTCCGCCGGCCGCATCGACCTTGTACGACTCGCCCGCGATCTCGAGCACGAGGCCCTCGGGGCAGTCCGAGCGGAGGTGCGTCGTCACCGGTCGGACGTCCACACGATAGATCTCCTTGCGAGGCACGAAGAACAGCACCGCGGTGCCGAGCGCATCGAGCCCGAAAAAGCCGACCGCGAGCTGCTCCTCGGGCTTCTGGCGATCCGTACCGAAGTAGTACGCCGATGCGAGCCCGGCCTCGATCAGCACCATCGCCGCCGTCAGCTTCTTCCACTTCGAGCCGTACCGAAACGCCGAGTGATAGACGGTGTCGCG
>JACCTC010000449.1 GCA_013812655.1 Deltaproteobacteria bacterium
TCACTCGCTCGTTTGTCGGTGCGGCTGCGGCCGCCGCCATGGGTCTTCTGGCCGTGCCTGCGGGCGCGGTCGTCACTGCCACCTGGTCCGTCGAGACGTACCAGCAGTTCGACGCGGGCGACGCGACCTCCGCGTTCATCACGTCGACCGGCGAGCTACGCCCGGGCTGGGATACCAAGCGCACCGCCCTCGAAGGCGACGCGGTATGGAGCTCGCTGCGGCTGGCCGATGGCAGCGTGCTGCTCGGCTCCGACGCGAAGGGCGCGATCTATCGCGTCAGCGGTGACACCTCGAAGAAGATCGTCGCGATCCCGGGCGCGATCGCGGTCGTCTCGCTCGTCCAGACCAGCGACGGCAGCGTGTGGGCCGGTGCGATGCCCGGTAACAAGATCTGGAAGATCGACGTCGCGGCCGGCAAGGCGACACCCGGCGCGCAGCTCAAGGACGCGGAGACGATCTGGGCGCTCGCGGCGATCGGCAATACCGTCTACGCGGGCACCGGTCCGTCCGGCAAGCTGTTCTCGATCGCCGGCGGCGCCGCGAAGGAAGTGTTCGCTACCGACGACAAGCGGATCACCGCGCTCGCGGTGACGAGCGATGGCGCGGTCTGGCTCGGCACCAGCGAGCGAGCGCTCGTGTTCCGCCACGACACGAAAGCCAACACCACCCGCGCGATGGCGGACTTCGCGGGCAACGAGATCTCGGCGCTCGCGGCGTATCGCGATGGGGTTGTCGTCGCCGCGAATGATCTCGCCGATCCTCCCACGCCGATCGGCAAGACGCCGGCGCAGGTCGAAGCCGCCGAGAAGCCGAACGCGGCAAAGGGTCAGGTTGCGAAGCCGCCCGACGCCGGCACCAAGCCCGGCGCCGACAAGGATCCGCCGCCGGTCACCGACCTCGGCCGCAAGGGCAGCAAGAAGGGCAAGGGAGCGCTGTTCCGGATCGGCTCGGATGGCCGGCTCGATCAGCTGCACGCGCTGACCGCGACGTACTTCACCTCGCTCGCCGTTGGCACCGACGTCGTCTATGCCGGCGCCGCCGACAAGGGCCGGGTCTACATGGTCGAGGCCGATGGCTCGGTCGGCACCGCGTTCGATGTCGACGAGCGCAGCGTGTCGCAGCTGTGTATCGAGAAGGCGAACGTCGGCTTCGCGACGGACGACGCCGCCGCCGCGTATCGCGCGACCGGTCGCGCTGCACAGGCTCGCTACGTCTCCGACGTGCTCGACGCCAAGGCGGTCTCGAAGTTCGGCAAGCTCGCGTGGGTCGTCACCGGGCGCGTCAAAATCGAGAGCCGCAGCGGCAACACCGCGAAGCCCGGCGTCGGCTGGAGCGAGTGGCAGGCCCCGCAACAGGTCGCCAAGATCGGCGGCGGCAGCGAGGGCGGTAGGATCGCGAGCCCGCCCGGCCGTTACCTCCAGTTCCGGATCGCGCTCGAGGATGACAGCGCGCGCGTCCGCAAGGTCATGGCGTACTACGTGCCGCAGAACCAGGCGACCGACGTCCAGGACGTCACCGTCGAGCTCGCTGCGAAGGAGACGCTGCCGACGCTCAAGGACTCGGCCGCCAAGCCGCGCAGCCCGGTGCTCAAGATCAAGTGGAAGGTCGAGAACCCCGATAGCGACGACTCGACGTACACGCTCGAGGCACGGCGCGACGGCGAGGCGAACTGGCGGCCGATCTCGACCGGCAAGACGCCGCTGACCGCGACCACGTGGGACTGGAACACCGAGACCTACCCCGACGGTTGGTACCGCGTACGCGTCACCGCGTCCGATGCGGCGGCGAACACGCCGGACCGTGCGTTGACCACGAGCGAGACCACGACGATGTTCGCGATCGACAACTCGCGGCCCGCGATCGATGGCTTCAAGATCGCGTACCCCAAGGCGCAGGCGCGCGCGAGCGACGCGATCAGCACGATCGCCGAGGCCGCGTACTCGATCGATGACGGCCCGTGGCAGCTCGGCGCGAGCGTGGACGGCGTGTTCGATGACCTCGCGGAGGATCTGCGGATCGATCTGCCGCAGGGTCTGGCGCGCGGCACTCACACCCTCGCGGTGCGCGTCGCGGATGCCGCCGGCAACGTCGGCTCGACCTCGGCGACGTTCGTCATCAAGTAGTCGTCACCGCCGCGACCAAGCCGTTCGGTTAATTGGTGGGGTAGCGAGACGGCTGCGCTCGACCAGCCGAATCGTTAGAGCCCCGCAAGGCCGCGAGAACACGTCTGTTCGCCAATTGGGCGTAGCGTGTTCGCACAGCCGTGCTCGCGAGCGCACCGGCTGTCCACCGCGCGCTCGGTAAGGTCGCGTCTACGAAGGCCTCTGCGTTCGGCGCAGGATTTGTAGCAGAGGTGTCCCGTTCGTAAACCGCCAGGAGCCCGCCCGTGGTCGATACAGTCACGCCGTCTCACGATTCCGATCAGGCCGCTATCGGCGTCGCGCGTCCGGGGCGTGTGGTTGGAGTCGGCGCCTCCGCCGGTGGTCTCGAATCGCTCGAGCAACTGTTCGGTGCCTTACCGCCCGATACCGGGATGGCGTTCATCGTGGTCCAGCATCTGTCCCCGGACTTCCGCAGCTTGATGGACGAGCTGATCGCGCGCCACAGCGAGATGCCGGTCGTCGTGGCCGAGGACGGCATGGCCGTCGAGCCGAACCACATCTACCTGATGCCGCCGCGCAAGGAGATGATCATCCGCGACCGGCACCTCGTGCTGTCTGACAAGGAGCCACACACGTTCTCGCTACCGATCGACACGTTCTTTCGCTCCCTGGCGCAGGACGTCGGCGCGGACGCGGTCGCGATCGTGCTGTCTGGCAGCGGCAGCGACGGCTCGCGCGGGGTCCAGGAGGTCCAGCGTGCCGGCGGCCTGGTGATGGCCGAGAGCGCTGCCAGCGCGAAGTTTGACAGCATGCCGCTCGCGGCCGCCGCGACCGGCACGGTCACCCACGTCCACGCGCCCCGCGACCTCGCACGCGTGCTGTGCGGCCTCGAGCCCTCGGAGCCATCGCCCGACGCGATGCTGCTGAGCGACGATCCCTCGCTCGACGCGATCTTCCGCATGCTGCGCGAGCAGTACGGGATCGACTTCTCGCTCTACAAGACGAGCACGATCGGCCGGCGGATCCAGCGGCGCGCGGATCTCGCACGGGTCCCGTCGCTGCAGGCATTCGCGGACCTGCTGCTCGTCGAGCCCGCCGAGCTCAACGCGCTCTATCACGACCTCTTGATCGGCGTGACCCAGTTCTTCCGTGACCCCGAGGCGTTCAAATTCCTCGAACACGAGGTGATCCCCAAGCTCCTCGACCGTGTCCCCCCCGAGCAGGAGCTCCGTATCTGGGTGTCGGCGTGCGCGACCGGCGAGGAGGCCTACTCGATCGCGATCCTGTTCTACGAGGCGTTCATCGAGCGCAAGCGACCGCTCAACATCAAGATCCTCGCGACCGACGTCCACCAGCCCTCGCTCGAGTTCGCAGGGGCCGGGGTCTACGGCGGGGACCAGCTGACCCAGCTCTCGCCTGAACGGCTGCAGCGGTTCTTCAGCCAGCGCTCGAGCGGCTTCCAGATCGCGCAGGAGCTTCGCCAGCTGATCGTGTTCGCGCGCCACAACATCACGAAGGACGCGCCGTTCACGAAGATGCACCTGATCTCGTGCCGGAACATGCTGATCTACTTCCAGCCGCAGGCGCAGCGTACGGTGCTGTCGCTGTTCCACTTCGCGCTCGCCTCGGGCGGCGTCTTGTTCCTCGGTGCAAGCGAGACGCCCGGCGCGCTCGCCGACGAGTTCACCACGCTCGACGAACACTGGAAGATCTATCGCAAGCGCCGCGACGTCCACTTGCTGAGCCAGGTCCGGCTGCCGCTGAACCGCACCTCCGCCCGGCCCGTCGTGGCGATCGATCTGCCGCGCGGCCACGGACCCGACCCGCTGATCCTGTCGACCTACGATCAGCTGCTCGATCTGTTCATGCCGCCGAGCCTCCTCGTCGACGAGCAACGCAACCTCGTCGACAGCTTCAGCGGCGCCGAGAAGCTGCTGCGGCTGCGGCCGCGGCGGCCGACCACGAACGTGCTCGAGCTGCTCGAGGCGGAGCTGCGCTCGATCGTCGGCGGTGCGGTCCAGCGCGCGTTCCGCGAGAACACGCGGATCTCGTACTCGGGCGTGCGGATCGTGAGCGAGGACGGCGAGCAACGCTGCACGCTGACCGCGATCCCGCTCGCGCATCCGCGGACCGGCGCCCGCCACGTCCTCGTCACATTCCAGAACCCGGTGGCCGACGACGCGCGGATCGCGAGCACGCCGATGGCGATCCCGATCGGCGACGCCTCGGGCGAGCGCATGCAGACGCTGGAGACCGAGCTCTCGTACACCCGCGAGACGTTGCAGGCGACGATCGAGGAGCTCGAGACGTCGAACGAGGAGATGCAGGCGACGAACGAGGAGCTCGTGGCGTCGAACGAGGAGCTGCAGAGCACCAACGAGGAGCTGCACTCGGTCAACGAGGAGCTGTACACGGTCAACGCCGAGTACCAGCAGAAGATCGCCGAGCTCAAGGAGCTCAACACGGACATGGCGCACCTCATCGAGGGCACCGACGTCGGCACCGTGTTCCTCGATCGCGAGCTGCGGATCCGCCGCTTCACGTCGCGGATCGCGAACGTGTTCCGGTTCCAGCGCCACGACCTGGGGCGCAAGATCAGCGACTTCTCGCACAACATCGAGCGGTCGAACCTGATGGACGAGATCGTCCGCGCCGGGATCGACGGCACGACCGTCGAGGACGAGGTGCGTGACAGCGGCGGGACGCCGTACTTCCTGCGGATCCTGCCGTACAAGGTCGACGAGCGCACGACCGGGCGCCCGAACGGGGGCGACAGCGCGCCGATCCAGGGCGTGGTGCTGACGCTGACCGACATCACCGCGCTCGACAAGGCGCGGGCGCGGCTCGCCCAGCTCTCGGCGATCGTCGAGTCCTCGGACGACGCGATCGTCGGCAAGACGCTCGAGGGCACGATCGTCACGTGGAACCGCGGTGCCGAAAACCTGTATGGCTACGCGGCCCACGAGGTGCTTGGCAAGCACGCGCGGATGCTGATGCAGCCGGGGCACGAGCACGAGCTCGAACGCTTCGTCGAGGCGATCCTGCGCGGCGAGCAGGTCGAGCACGTGACGTCGTGCCGGGTCCGCAAGGATGGCCAGCCGATCACCGTGGCGATCACGGTGTCGCCGATCTTCGCGCCGAGCGGGTCGATCACGGGCATCTCGACGATCGGCCGCGACGTCTCGCCGATGCTGCGCGCCCAGCGCGAGCTCGAGGAACGCCAGCACGAGATCCAGCTGCTGCTCGAGGAGACCGAGGAGATCGCGCGTCGCCGCGAGCAGTTCCTCGCGATGCTCTCGCACGAGCTCCGCAACCCACTCGCGGCGGTGATGCACGCGGCGACCCTGCTCGCGGCGAACCCGACGCCGCCGGTGGTCGGCCGCTGTCAGTCCGTGATCGAGCGCCAGGCGAGCCAGATGAAGCGGCTGCTCGAGGACCTGCTCGACGTCTCGCGGATCACGCGCGGCAAGTTCGAGCTCCGCGTCGAGCACATCGACTTCCGCGGCGCCATCGACGCGGCGATCGAGGCGGTCGGCCCGCTGTACACCGAGCGTGGCGTGATCCTGCGGCGCCCGGTCCTCGACCGCAAGCTGCCGGTCGCCGGCGATTCGAACCGCCTCATGCAGGTGTTCGTGAATCTGCTGTCGAACGCGGCGAACTACTCTCCGCACGGCAGCACCGTCGAGCTCGACGTCACGGTCGAACGCAACCAGGGGGTGGTCCGCGTCCTCGACCACGGGGTCGGCATCGAGCCCGAGCTCCGCGACAAGATCTTCGAGCTGTTCGTGCAGTCCGAGCAGCGCCTCGATCGATCACGCGGCGGTCTCGGCGTGGGCCTGTCGCTCGCGAAGAGCATCGTCGAGCTTCACGAGGGCACGATCGCGGTGCATAGCGAGGGCACCGGCCGCGGCAGCACGTTCATCGTCGAGATCCCACTCGCGGTCGAGGTCGCCGCGCAGCCGATGGCCGTCGCTCCCGTCGGTGATCGCTGCCGGATCCTCGTGGTCGATGATCAGGAGGACGCGCGCGAGATGCTGAAGATGCTGCTCGAGTCGCGCGATCACGTCGTGCTCGATGCGCACGATGGCCCCTCAGCGCTCGAGCTGCTGGCCCGCGAGAAGCCCGACATCGCGTTCATCGACATCGGCTTGCCGTCGATGGACGGCTACGAGATCGCGCAGCGGATCCGTGCGCGGCCCGAGCTCGCCGGGTTGACGCTCGTCGCACTGTCCGGTTACGGCGCCGCGAACGACATCATCGCGGCAAAGGCGGCTGGCTTCGACCACCACCTGATCAAGCCGGCACCACTGTCGCGTATCGAGGAAGTCCTCGCCGGGATCTCCGGACGAGCGGGTCCGGTCCGTCACCTGCGCACCAGCCTGCAAACCGGCCCGCTCCCACGCCTCGAGAATCGGACGTCCGCGGGTTCGGCGATCACGCGTGCGGCGTCGAAGGCCGAGTCGGATTCGTAGCCGACTCCTGGCTCACGGGCTGCCGAGCGAGCCGGCGAGCAGGCTGGTCAGGGTCTCGACCTGCTCGGGGCTCATGCCGAGGGCGAGCACGACGTCGGCGTCCGCGGCGGTCACCTCGAGCTTCGAGACGAAGCCCTGGACGGCGCCGAGCTGACCCTGCGCCATCGCGGCAACCTGCTGCGCCTGGTCCACGGTCTCCAGCCGCATCCGCACGTCGACGAGGAGCCCCGTCGACAGCTCGACCGAGCCGAACACGGCGCGTGGCTTGAGGCCAAAGCCAGCGGCCTGATCCAACAGCTTCGAGCTCCCGTTGATCACGAACCAGATCGGACGCCGGGTCTCGAGCGTCGCGTGGAGCTCGGTGAACGCCGGCGAGCTGCGCAGTGGCGCCCCCGCTCCGAACGCGGCCCGCAACGCTTCGACCGACGCGCCGAGACCGGTCATCAGCACGAGCGTCGACGCGTCCGCGAACCCGAGCACCGTCGGCGGCTGGCCAGTCGCGCCGGGAATCGTGACAATCCCGCGATCGACGCGCGCAGCATCGGGCTGCTTTGTGAGCGCGCGATCGATGCAGCCCATCAGCGCGCCGCGCTCGATGCCGCGCACGACGATCACAGCGTTCGGCTTGCCGCCGACGTCCTTGAGGCCGATCGAGACGCGACGGACCGCGATCAGCGGATCGAACCCGCAGAGCGCGTGGAACTGCGCGAGCGACGGCCCGACCTTCGCGAGGATCATCGGCTCGAAGCGCTGCCAGACGTCGCTGCGCCGCAGCTGCTGGGCATCGAGGTGCGCGACGACCTCGGCATCGATCGGCAGGAACCCGAGTGGATCGGCAGCGATCCGGGCGTGCGCCCGATTCTCGGGCATCGCGGCCGGCGGTGGAGCCGGTGCGGGCGTCTGGTAGCAGGCCGCGCTGGTGATGGCGCTGGCGGCGACGGCGGCGACGGCGACGGCGACGGCATCGTTCCAGCGCATCCTTCTGGTTACCACGCGCCTCAGGGACGCCACAGGGGCCATCGCACGCACGGCTCGAGCAGCGTGCCATCTGGCCGCCGCGAACAGACCTCGAGATCGCGGCCGATCGACAGCACCACGTAGTGATGTTCGCGTGCGATCGCGAGCATGCCGTCGTCGATCGTGCACTTCGGCCGCCCGCTCACGCCACAGCGGATGCCATAGAGCGACGCACCGCCACCGCCGGTCACGATGTAGCGCAGACCGCCGGCGTCACCGCGCTGGTAGATGTGATCGTGGCCGGACAGCACGAGGTCGACGTGGTGTCGGAGCAGGATCGGCACGTAGCGATCGCGGGCGAGCGCGCTGCCACCGTGATAGCCGCGGGCATACGGCCCGTCGTGCGTGAACACGATGATCGCGCGAACGTTGCGCGCGCGCGCGGCGGCGAGATCGGCGTCGAGCCAGGCTTCTTGCTCGGGGCGGTCGTACGAGTTGGAGTCGAGGAACACGAGGTGGACGTCGGCCAGATCACGGCTGTACCAGAACGCGCCGGCGGGCCGGTCGGGTGGGCCTGGCGGCAGCGCGAAGACCTCGTCGCTACGTCGCGCGTGATCGGCACCCGCCCAGCCGACGTCGTGATTGCCGACGGCCGGGTAGTACGGCAGCTGGGCGAGGAGCTCGCGGGTGACCGCGAAGAACCGCTGCCAGTCGGCCTGATCGGCGCCGTGCAGCACCATGTCGCCGGTCACGCCGACGGCATCGAGCCCTTCGCGCAGCATCTGCTGCACGAGCTTGCGGTGGGTCGCGTGGCCGCCGCGGACGTCACCGTAGACACCGATCCGGATGACCGAGCCGGGTTTGGGCAGCGTGTGAAACGTCCGGCGCTCACCGCGCGACGCACCGGCGAGCACGCGGTAGTGAACGTCCGTGTTCGGTGGCAGGCCAGCGAGCGCGAAGTGGTGGCGGCGCCCGGCGGGACTCGTGCGGCGCTGGACGATCGAACGATCGGCATCGCCGAGGCTCCACTCGATCGTCGCGTCGATCCCCGGATCGGTCTCGACCGCGATGACCGCGGAGCTCGGCCCGAGGTCGGCGAGGATCGGTCCGCGCAGGATCCCGCGATCGCGGCGCCCGGCGAGCGAAGCGGCGAACGTCGGCGCATGGCGGCGCCCCGACGGGTGAACCTCGACCGCGAGCACGTTCTCGCCGAGCTGGAGCAACCCCGGCGCGACCGCGACGTAGAACGTCTCCCACTCCGGCCCGTGCGGCCTGGCGGCAAGCCCCATCAGCCCGTCACGTGGCAACGCCTGGCGCACGATCTCGAGCCCGTTGAGCCAGATTGCGACGCCATCCTCGTAGCGCAGCCGCAGCTCGAGCATCTCGAGGCCCTGGTGCGCGACGCCGAGCGTGAATGTCGTGATGCCGAACGCCACCGCGATCCGGCGCTGCTCGGGTGCCACCGGGATCGATCGCGCGTCACCGTCGACGCGATAGGGCCAGCCCGCGGGCTCGGGCGGCGCGTCTCCGAGCACGGCCACGACCGGCGCGCGACCGGCGACCGCATCGAGCCCGCTGACCGCCATCGCGCCGACCTGGTTCGCGATCCGTGGCGCGCTGACGACCTGCCAGCGCCACGGCGCGGTCACCGGCAACAGCTGCGTCGCGCCGGCCGACAGCGCTGGCGCGCCGACCTCGGAATGCTCCGTCGGCTCAGCCTGCTCGGTCGGCTCGGGCTGCTCGGTCGGCTCGGGATCCGACGTCGCGACCGCTGCGCTGCAGAGCAGCACGCCGATCACGATGGCCGAGGAGCCGCGGTCGATCACGACCCTTAGCCTGCCAGGATCCAGGACTTGCGGCGACCGAGCCGCAAAGACGAAGACTCAGGAGCGCGCGCGGCGCTCGCTGGACGTCGCCAGATCGAGCAACTGCGGCAGCGAGTACGAGCCGAGCTTGGCAAGGTAGTCCTTGTCCGCGCCCTTCTTCTCCGCCTTGGTGATCGCCTCGATCATCTGATCGCGGCCACCGTACTTCTGCTTGACCCGCTCGTTCGTCTTCTGCAGGCGGAGGAGCTGGGCGTTCGACGCGGTCTTGAGGCGGGCCTCGACGAGATCGGTGTCCTCGTCCGTGCGCGCGACTGCAGCCGCGAGCGACTTGGCGAGGTCAGCCTTCGTCTTGTGCGTGGCCTCGAGCCGGCCGTGCGGATGCCGCGGACCGGTGTCGACCTTGCCAGGCTTGACCTTCTTCTCGGTCACCTTCTTGACGGGCGCCTTCTTGATGGCGGCCTTGGACTTGGTGTTTGCGCTCTTCGGGGTCTTCTTGCTCGCCATCTTGAACTCTCTTACTGACTTGCCGGACTCGAAGAGCCGGGCCCAGGTGCGGGCGGGGAATCCTGCGCGGGAGGCCTACCCCCGTCAAGCATAGACAGCACGTGATTGACGTCGTCCATCGACAGGCTCGCGCGGAACCGCACGACGCTGCCCTCGACCGCGATCACGAGCTTCTGGACGAGCGTGCCGAGCGATTTGAGCTGGGCGATCATGACGAGCCCGGCGAGCTGAGTCTTCGCTTGGGATTCCAGCGCCTTGGCATCGTCGCCGGAGGACATCACTGCACCGAGATCGAGCTTGGCACCGGAGGTCGGGTCGAGCGAGCCGACGAACGCGAGCGGACCCGCCTTCAGCTTGCCCTCGGTGACCCGCACGAGGCCCTGACGGACGCGCTCGCTGACGCGACCGACAGCCCACACCGGCGCGTTCTGATCCGCGAGCTTGATCCACGCGGCGAGCTCCGGATGATCGAGCGCCTTCTTGCCCTCGCCGAGCGCCTCGACGACGTACGCCTCGGTGTTGCCGAGCACGACGGTGTCGGGACGACCGAACGACCAGAACATCGTGCGGTTGCCTTCCTTCACCTGATAGAGCGTGCGGCCGCCGAGCGGCTTCGCGGTCAGCGTGCCACCGCCCTTGCCCACTAGCGATCGCATGCACGATGCGAGGTCGGTCTCGACGAGCGCACCGGTCGCGACCATCAGCACAGGGCCGGTGCCCGGCCGTGCGTTCGGTGCCGCCGGGCCGAGCGCGATCATGAGCCGCTTCACCTGCTTCTGGACGTCGATCTTGCACGCCTCGCGGACGTGCTCCCAGCTTGCCGCGAGCTGCGCGTCACGCAGGAGCAGCTGCGCTGCCGCCCGCTCGACGAGCGGCGACGCACCGAGCTTCTCGACGTCGACGCCGATCACGACCTCGGCGGTCGAGGGCACCGCGGCGAGGCCGGTGAGCTCCGGCGCCGGCGCGCGGTCGGCCTGCTTGCCGCACGCGGTGGCGAGCACCGCGATCGCGATCACCGCACAGCCGCGCGCCATCTTCGTCATCTGATCCTGCCGGGACCACGTTGCCGCGGTCCGGACGGTCCCTGGTTACGGGGTGCCGCCCATGCCGCCGCCCATGCCGCCGCCGCCCATGCCGCCACCGCCGAACATGCCGCCGAAGGTCTGGATGAGCTGCTCGAGCTTCTGGCTCGACAGCACGAGCGAGACCTTGACGTCCGACGCGTCGTTCGTGATGTCGAGCTTGTCGACCATCGACACCACGGCCTGGGCCTGGCTGTTGAACGTGCTCGCCATCTGCGCGGCCTGATCGGGCGAGTCGAGGCGCATCCGCATGTCGAGCGTCAGGCCGTCGGTGACGTTGATCGAGCCGAACACCGCCTTGGGCTTGACGCCCATGGCCGCGGCCTTGTCGAACGCCTTGGAGTTGCCGTTGAGCAGCATCCACAGCGAGTCGTTCGTCTTGATCTTGCTGTACATCTCGACGAACGCCGCCGAGCTCTTCAGCGTCGAGCCGCCCATCGCGGCCTTCTTGACGCCGTCGGTGGTCGCGCCCGTCCCGATGACCGCGAGGACCGTGGTGTCGTTGACGAACGTCAGGCCAACGGTCTCGCCGGACTTGCTCTTGACGAGGACGATGTCGCCGTCGCGGGTGATCGTGTCACCGTTCGCCGCCGCCTCGGCCTTCATCGTGTCGAAGCACGCGAGCGTCTTCGCCTTGTCCGCGCCGCGGACCACGACGACGCCATCCGGGTTGTCACCGCCGACACCCTTCATGCCGAGCGACATCGTCTTGATCGCGGTCATCGGGTCGAAGCCGCACTTCGCCTTGAACATGGCGAGCTTCACCTGGAAGTCGCCCTTCATCATCTGCGGCTCGGCGAACTTCTTCCACAGCGCGCTCTGCTGGAGCTGCGCGAAGTTGAGGCCCATCACGACCTCGGAGTCGACCGGGATCAGCGAGAGGTCATCGGCGATCGTGCCGGTCGGGCCCGCCCCTGCCTGACCCATGCCCGGGCCACTGGTCGGCTTCTCCGCCGTCGTGCCGGTCTTCTCGCCAGCCGCGGTGCCGTCTGCCTTCTTCTCGTCCTTCTTGCACGCGCCGACCAGTACGAGACCGGAAGCCAGGACACCTGCGAATAGCCAACTCTGAGTGCGCATCGTGAATTCTCCTTGGTGCTTATTCCGCGAACATCTTCATGAGCGCCTCGAGCTTCTGGCTCGACGCTGCTGCGACGAGCCGAACGTCGGCACCGTCATTCGTGATCTCGAGCTTGTCGACCATCGACTCCATCGCGGCGGCCTGGCCACGCAGCCCGTTCGCGGTCGTCGTCGCGGTGTCCGGCGAATCGAGGCGCGCGCGGACATCCGCGTTCACCGAGTCGGTGACGTTGACCGATCCGAAGACCGCCTTGGGCTTGATGCCGAGCGCGCCGGCATCCTCGAACAGCTTCGAGTTTCCGTTGACGAGCGCCCACAGCGAATCGCCGGTCTTGACCTTGCCGAACATGTCGACGAACGCGGCCGAGGTCGACAGCGTCGAGCCGCCCGCGGCGATCTTCTTCACGCCCTCGGCGGTCGCGTTCACGCCGATCACGACGAGCGCCGTGCTCTCGGAGAGAAACGTCATCGCCACGGTCTCACCGTCGCTCGTCGCGAGCACGACGTCGCCGTCCTTCTTGATCGTGATGTCTTCCTTCGCGGCCTCGGCCTGCCACTTGTCGAGGCACGCGAGCGTCTTCGCCTTGTCGGGACCATGAACGATGATGACGCCGTCGGGCTTGTCCGCGTCGAGCCCCTTGAGGCCGACCGACATCTTCTGCACCGCGAGGAACGGATCGAAGCCGCAGCGATCCTTGAACTGCGCCATGCCCTGCGTGAAGTCCTTGTCCTTCAACATCTCGGGCTCGACGAACTTCTTCCACAGCGGGCTCGCCTGGAGCTGGCCCCAGTTGACGCCGAGCACGAGCTCCGAATCGACGGGCAGCAGATCGAGATCGGGATGCTGCGCCGCAGCGCCGGTCAACTTCTTCGCGGGCGTGCCGTCCGCCTTGGTCGCGGCGCCGGGAGCACCCGGAGCAGGCTTGGCCTCTTCCTTCTTGTCCTTGCAGGCGCCGGAGAAAGTCGAGAGAGCTGTCGCGATCGCGACGACGAGCACGCGCTGTCGGGTCAGCATGAAGCCGGGCTTATAACACCTCGTGATAGGGTGCGCCATGCCCTGGATTCGCCACCGCCTGCGCGATGCCGACGTCTGGGCGAAGGTCGACGCGACCGGTACACCCGTCACGGATCGTGACGGTCGTGTCGAGATTGTTTACAAGCCGGTGAACGGCGCGAAGGTCTATCGCGCGGGCGCGCGCAACCTGTCGTCACCATCGGGCGAGCCCGTCGAGATCGAGGTGGTTGGCGAGGTCGCGGCGTCGAAGCCCAAGGGTGCCGCGACCGAGGCCCCAACGAACGCCATCCACGTGTGGACGGACGGCGCGTGCACCGGCAATCCCGGACCCGCCGGGCTCGGCGTCGTCATCATCGATGGCGAGACCACGCGCGAGCTCAGCGAGTACCTCGGTCACGGCACGAACAACATCGCGGAGCTGATGGCGATCTACCGCGGCCTCGAGGAGGTCAAGGAACGCACGCGGCCGGTGATCGTGTACTCGGACAGCTCGTACTCGATCGGCCTGCTCAGCCAGAACTGGAAGGCGAAGGCGAACACCGAGCTCGTCATGAAGATCCGCGCGCTGACGAAGCAGTTCCCCGACCTGCGCTTCGTGAAGGTCGCCGGGCACGCGGGCGTCGAGCTCAACGAGCGCGTCGACGCGCTCGCGCGCCGCGCCGTCAGCAGCCGGCGTTAACGATCACTTCGATTCAGACCGTGCGCTGGACGTCGGCGGCGACCTCGGCGAGCGTCGCGAAGCTCCACGTCCTCGCGATCTCGTCGAGGATGGCTTCGAGCCGCGCGAGCTTCGCGTCGACCGAGACCCGCAGATCGGGCTGGCGCGCGACCAGCTCGCCAGGGATGCCATCGCGCTCGGCGTCGGCGAAGTCGATCCCGTGGAGCTCGAAGTTGAAGAACGCGCGGCCGGCCATCGCGGCGATCAGACGCGAGCGCACCGCGGCCGGCGCGACCAGCAACGAGGTCCCGATCGCGGGGAGCCGGGCCCACGGGGTGACCGCGACCGGCAGCTCGACGAGCGGGGCCTGGCCGCGTCGCCACGGCGCGGCCATCGCCGGGCGGTAGGGATCGGGGGGCGCCGAGAGTGCGCGCGGGTTCGTCATCACCGCACCGCTCGGCCGGCCGACCAGCGCGAGCGCGGCCATCACCGCGGCCTTCGCGGCGTAGTACCCGGGCGCCGGAAAGATCGACGAGTCGTAGCGATAGCCGCGGCGCGCGAGGCTATCGAGCATCGCCGGCGACAGGTCGTAGCCAGGCGCGCGAAACCCGCGCGGCGGCTTGCCGGTGATCGCGCGGAGCACGCGATCGCAGCCGGCGATCTCGGCGTCGACCGCGCCGCCATCGAGACGCGCGAGCTCGTAGGGATGCGAGTACGAGTGGTTGCCGAGCTCGTCACCGGCCTCGGACAGCTCGCGTAGCCGCGCCGCGTTCGCGGTCCGCGCCGCGCGATCGGGCAGCGCCGCATCGGCATCGGCATCACGGCCGACGACGAACCACGTGACGTGCATGCCGCGGCCCGAGAACAGCTTTGCAGCCCGGGGCAGCGCGCGCTCGAGGATCACGTGCTCGAGCTCGACAGGTGCTCGGCCGAGGCCGTGGATCCGGTAGTAGCAGGGCAGCCCGTCGAGATCGATCGAGACCGCGCAGCGCTTCATGCGGTCACGGCTTGCCGCCGAACCGGATCACGTAGGTGAGCTTCGCGAGGCCGCGCAGCACGTTGGGGACCCGCTTGACCAGGTTGATCGCCGGCGGCCGCTTCTCGTGGAGGTTGATCGGGATCTCGAGGACGTGCATGCCCTCGCGGCCGGCGCGGATCACGAGCTCGGACGAGAACAGATCGCGATCGATGACGCAGGCCTCGACGACGGGCAGCAAGGTCGCGCGGTGAAACGCCTTGAGGCCGTGGGTGTCGGTGCCGCGGAAGTCGAGCGCGACGTGCAGCATGCCGTTGATGACCTTGGTCGCCACGCGCCGCAGCAGCGGCCGCTGATCATGCGAGCCCTTCATCGCCTTGCTGCCGACGACCATGTCGCAGTCGCCGTGCTGCAAGTGCGCGAGGGCGCGGCGCTGGAAGTCGAGATCGCAGAGGTCGATCTCCTCGCAGATCACGAACGTGCCGTGCGCCTCGAGGATCCCGCGGCGAAGTGCCTTGCCGTAGTTCGGCTCGCCGGTCGAGAACGTGCGGACCTCGTGCATCTCCTGGGCGAGGTGCTGTGCGAGCTCGGCGGTGCGGTCGCGCGAGCCGTTCTCGGCGATGATCACCTCGAACGTCAGATCTGGCGCGTGCAGCGCGCTGCGGACGGCCGCGAGCCCGTCGAGGAGCTCGGTGACGGCCTCACGAAGAATGCCTTCCTCGTTGTAGACCGGGATGACGATCGAGACGTCGGGCATCCGCGTCACGGTTTACCACGATCGGTGGTGGCACGATCAGCGGCTGCTGCGGGCTGCACGAAGCGCTCGCTCTGTCCGGCCGCCATCACGTGGACGTGATCGCGCACCCCACGCGTCTTCGCGAGCTCGATCAGCCAGCGCGCGGGCTCGTCGAGCTCCTCGTACGACAGCGCGAACGCGCCGTGGTGGATCGGGACGAGCATCCGGGCGCGCAGATCTTCGAACGCGAACAGCGCGTCGAGCGGCGACATGTGGCGCGACCGGAACGAGGCCGGCAAGAATCCTCCGATCGGGAGAATCGCGATGTCGGGCGCGAACCGCGTGCCGATGTCCGCGAAGCCCGAGAAGTAGCCGCTATCGCCGCACAGATAGGCCGACGGGCCGTCGCCGCGCACGACGTATGACAGGCCGCGCGCCAGCTCGTCCTCGCCGTGGGAGGTGGCCGCGGCGGTCACCTGGACGCCGCGCACGGCCATGTCGGCGCCGGGCTGCAGCTCGATGACGCGCGCGAAGCCGAGCGTCGAGATCCAGCTCGCGGTGCCGGTCGGGACGACGACCGTCGCCGAGCGCGGCAGCCGGCGCAGCGTCGGCAGGTGCAGGTGGTCGGCGTGGCGATGCGAGATCAGGATCAGCCCGACGTCCGAGAAGTCACCGGGCGCGAGCCCGGGCTCGACGGCGCGCCGCACCCCGCCGACCCAGCGGCCGAGCATCGGATCGAACGCGATCGCGAGGTCGTGGTAGCGCGCGATCACCGTCGCGTGGCCGCCGAACGTCACCGCGAGCTGGCCAGGGCCGATCGTCGGGACCGGCTCGTGGGTCGCCGGTCGCGGCGGCCGGAACCAGCGCGCGAGCCAGTGCCCGACGAGGCTCCGGTAGCGGCGGACCGGGATCTCGCGATGCAGCCGGCCGAGCTCGTTCGCTCGCGTGCTGACGTCGGACACGATCTGGACTGTCGCTGGGCTTTTCGCGTGGCGCAAGTCGAGGGTACGTTCCAGCCCGGTGTCACCCGCACGCGAGATCTCGAAGTTCTTCGGTCGCTGGCCGATCGCACTCGTCGCGTGCCTGCTGCTCGGCGCCGCCGTCCTGTTGCCCGCGCTCGGCAAGCCTGGACTCTGGGAACCACAGGAGCGCCAGCTCGCGGATCGGATCGCGCCGCCGAAGTCGATCCAGCTCGAGGCCGACGCCGCGAAGGCGAAGGCGAAGGCCGACGCCGCGAAGGCCGAGCAGGCGAAGCCCAAGCCCAAGCCCGCCGCGGCCTGCAAGGTCATGGCGCCCGAAGATCCGATGGCACGGTCGCTGAGCCGGCGCGCGATCGTCTGGGGACGTGACAACGTCGGTGACAGCGATGCCGGGCGTCGCCTGCCGCTCGCGCTGCTCGGCCTCTTGACGGTGCTCGCGACCGCGGGCATCGCGTTCCGCACCGGTGGCGCGCGCGCCGGCGTGATCGCCGCGGTCGTGCTGGTGTCGATGCCACTGCTCGTCCTGCAGTCGCGGATGATGACGTCGGATATCGGCACCGCGTGCGGCGCCTCGCTCATCATCTACGGGTTCCTCTCGATCAGTGCGGCGCGCGGCGTGATCCACGCGATCCGCTGGCGGCGCGGCGCCGCGGCCATCCTGCTCGCGACCCTCGACACGCTCGTCGGGATCGCCGCGCTCGCTGCCGGTCTCGCGATCGGCTTTGTCGCCGGCGGCGCCCTGCTCGGCCTGCTCGTCCCGATCGGCGCGTTCGCCGCGGCCGGCAAGCTCGGCGCGCCCGCGATCACCGGAGCCGCGCGCACTGCCGCCGATGGCTTCGGCTGGGTCGCGGCCCAGGTCCACCCGCGCTGGTCGATCGGTCGCGTGCGCCGGATCCCGGGACCGGTGACGCCCGGAGCCGGCTCCGCGCTGCTCGCGACCGTGGCCGCGCTCGGGCTCCTCGCGCTGCTCGCGTACCAGCTCTACGATCTCAAGGATCCGTATCCCGGCATCGTGCCACCGGCGCGCCAGGTGCTCGGCAAGGCGATCGTCCCCGAGGGCTGCTGGTCGTGGCTGCTCGGTGCGATCTGGCGTCCCGAGGACGACCTTCGCTTCATCTATGACAGCTCGTTCGAGCAGATCGCCTACGGCACGTTCCCGTGGGGCGTGCTCGGGCCGGTCGCGATGCTCGTGCTGCTCCGCGACCGTGATCCGCGCAAGCGGCTCGCCGGCGCTCTCACGCTCGCGTGGGCCGGTGGCGCGTGGATCGCGACCGAGGCATTCCAGCGCAAGGCCGGCGCCACGATCTATGGCGGCTTCCCTGCCCTCGCGGTCGCGATCGGCGTGTGGCTCGACGGCGTCCTCGCACGGCGCACGGCGACGCCCGCGACTGCCGACACCGTCGAGGCCAGCGTCGCCGAACCGGTTGCCGGCGAGCCCGCACCGGCTGTGCCGATGGTCGAGCGGCGGTCTGCGGTGCCGGCTGGCGCGTTCCTGCTCGCGCTGTTCGTCGCGCTCGCCGTCCTCGATCTCGGCAAGGATCTGCAGTCGTTCGCCGAGAAGCTGACGTCGCTGCTCACCGGCGGCGAATCGATTGCCTATCCGAAGCAGAGCCGGCTGTTCGGCCTGCCGACGAAGCTCTGGGTCCTCGTGCTCGGCATGCTCGCGGCGCTCGGCTTCGTCACGACGCTGGTCGTGTGGCGCATCGGCGAGTCTGCTGTCGCCACCAACCTGCGCAGGATCGCGCGCTGGGGGCTCGCCGTCTCGCTCGGTGCCACCATCGCGCTCGCCGCGTTCTGGGCGTACGGCTGGCAGCCGCGGCTCGCCGACCACCTGTCGTCGAAGGCGATGTTCGAGACCTATCGCGAGCTTCGCCAGCCCGCAGATCAGCTCGTGATGATGGGCGACCTCGGCCACGCGCCGCTCGCGTACGCCGATACGACGCCCGAGAAGGTCCAGACCCGCGAGCAGATCGTCACCGCGCTGAAGCGACCGAACCGAGTCTTCGCGATCGCACCGCAGGCCGAGCTGTGCTCGCTGCACCGCGAGATCGGCGACAAGCCATACTTCGTCGTCGACGATCGCAACACCCGCAACCTCCTCTTGTCGAACCGGGTCGACGGCACGACCGACAAGAACCCGCTCGCGTCGATGATCGCCCACGAGCCGCCGGAGCAGATCCAGTACCGCCCGAAGGGTCCCGTGATCTGGGACAACAAGATCGAGCTCCTTGGCTGGAGCATCCCGAAGACCGTGCGGCGCTCGACCAAATTCGAGGTCACGCTCTACTACAAGATTCTCGCGCCGGTCGGCGGCAACTGGACCTCGATCATGCACTTCGATGGCGCGATCCGGTTCTCCGGCGATCACAAGCCGATCAAGGACCGCTGCCCGACCTCGACCTGGCAGCCTGGCGACTACATCATCGACCAGACCACGGTGGTCGCCGGCGGCGCTGGTCACCCGCTGGGACGCTACGACCTGTGGATTGGCTTCTTCACGGGATCGGCTCCGAACTTCCGCAACATGACCATCAGCACGGCCCCCGGTGACATCCGCGACACCACGGATCGCGTGAAGATCACCAGCGTGATCCTCGATTGACGCCCGTCGCGAGACCGGGCTATGACGCTGACGGCATGGGACCCAAGGTGAAAACCAAGGGAGGGGACGTCGGCGCGGACGTCGGCGCTGCGACGCAAAGCCTCGGGCTGAGCGACGCGGAACGCCGCCGCGCACCACGCGTGTTCGTGGACCTCGAGGTCGACTACGCGAGCGAGGAGAACTACCTCTTCGCGTACATCACGGATATCAGCGCGACCGGCATCTTCGTTCGCACCACCACGCCGGAGCAGCCCGGCACGCACCTCAATCTGCGGTTCCAGCTCCCGCCGCCCGAGACCAACGCCCGGCGTGGCGCCAAGCCCGACATGAAGATCGAGGTCGAGGGCGAGGTCATCTGGGTCAATCCATATCGTCCTGGGGCGCCCGACAACCTGCACCCGGGCATGGGCGTTCGATTCGTCGGGCTCGACGATGAAGTCCGCGATCAGCTGCTCGAGCTGATCCGCCGCTTCGCATACCTCTCCTAATGTCGATCATCTGCGGTTCGGACTTATCGGCAGCGAGCGGCGGCGCGCTCGAAGTTGCCGTCGCGCTCGCCGCACAACGTGGTGACCGCGAGGTGGTGCTGGTCCACATCGTCGCTCCCGAGCTCGGCGTCGAGGCCGCGCGCGAGCCTGCGCTCGAGGATGCGCAGAACCAGCTCGACGCGCAGGCCAAGCAGTATGCGAAGGCGCCGGTGGTCGTGCGCACGCAGCTCGTCGTCGGTCCGGCCGCGGAGACGCTCGTCGGGCTTGCCGAGACCGAGCACACCGAGCTGATCGTGATCTCCGCGCGGTCGACCAGCAGCTCGTTGCTCCGGCTCGGCACCACGACCTCGAAGGTGATCGCGCGCTCGACGGTGCCCGTCCTCGTCATTCGCGATCCGGCGCCGTGG
>JACCTC010000456.1 GCA_013812655.1 Deltaproteobacteria bacterium
TTCCTCGTCGAGCAGCACGAGCTGCCGATCGTGTCGATGGACCTCAACTTCGACGGCGGATCGATGACCGATCCGAAGGGCAAGGAGGGCCTCGCCAGCATCTGCATGGCGATGCTCGCCGAGGGCATCGAGCAGCTCGACAAGATCCAGTACGCCGAGGCCCTCGCCGACGTCGCGTCGAACGTCAACGCGTACGCGGCCGATGACTCCGCCGGGATCTCGCTGTCGAGCCTGACGAAGCACCTCGATACGACGTTCGCGCTGTTCGTCGCCACGCTGCGGACCCCGGGCTTCCGCCCGTCGGACTTCGACCGCATGGTCAAGCGCCGCATCGAGGCGGTGAAGCAGTCGAAGGGCAACCCGGCCTCGGTCGCCGGGCGCGTCACGGGCGGCGTGCTCTACGGTCTCGAGCACCCGTTCGGCACGGTCACCACCGAGCAGACGCTCGCGGCCATCACGGTCGACGACTGCAAGCAGTACGCGGCGACCTACCTGAAGCCGGGCAACGCACGGCTGTTCGTCGTCGGGGATCTCACCGAGGCGCAGGTCCGCGCGTACTTCGACCGCGGCGAGCTGGCGACGTGGAAGGGCAAGCTCGGCAAGGCGCTGAAGCTGCCCGCGCCGGCGATGATGAAGGGCCGCGTGTTCTTCGTGCACGTGCCCAACGCGGCGCAGTCGCAGGTCTCGCTCCTGCAGTTCGGCCCGAAGCGCACCGCGGCCGATTTCTTCGCGAATACGATGATGGCGTCGGTGTTCGGCGGCAGCTTCTCGAGCCGCATCAACATGAACCTGCGCGAGGACAAGGGCTACTCGTACGGCGCGCGCGGCGGCTTCGGCTACTCGAAGCAGTACGGCATGTTCAGCGCGAGCGCGTCGGTTCGCACCGACTCGACGTACCAGACGCTCCTCGAGATCGATCGCGAGGTGAAGGACCTGTGGTCCGGCAAGAAGGACCGCGTGATCAGCAAGGACGAGCTCGAGCGCGAGAAGCAGGGCTCGATCCTCGGCATGCCCGGCCAGTTCGCCACCGCCCAGGCCGCGCTCGGCCAGTATCGCCGGCTCGTCTACTTCGGCCTACCGCTCGCCTACTACAACACCTATGTCGCCAGGGTCGGCCAGGTGTCGGAGGCGCAGGTCAAGGCGTCTGCGGCGCGCCACCTCAAGCCCGGCCAGGCCGTCTATCTCGTCGTCGGCGATGGCAATGCCAAGGTCGTCGTCCGCGACGCTGCCACCAACAAGGACGTGCCGTACCTGAAGGATGGCAAGCAGCTCACCCTGCGGGAGGCCCTGGCCGACCTCGCCGCTCGCGGTGATGTAGGCACGGGTGGGCTGATCGAGCTAGATACCGATGGAAAACCACTCGGTTAAGTAAAGTCTGATCGTCGCAACTTCGGGCGTGCATGGTACCTTGGTCGTGCCTATGGCACGTCCGCAACTCCATGATGAGCGAGGGTTCACGCTCGTCGAGCTGATGATCGTTGTCGCGATCGTCGCGAT
The DNA here is from genome assembly GCA_013812655.1 of Deltaproteobacteria bacterium. GTDB lineage: Bacteria > Myxococcota_A > Polyangia > Haliangiales > Haliangiaceae > JABFXX01. The sequence continues at coordinate 1,498 of JACCTC010000456.1, forward strand.
CCTCGCGGCCGTCGTCGTTCCCGCCTTCATGGGCGAGGCACGCAAGACGAAGGCAAACAGCGAAGTCAATGCGATGTTCGCCGAGCTGCAGGTCAAGGAAGAGCAGTACAAGCTCGAGAACAACGTGTACCTGACTGTCCCGGCGTGTCCGACGACGCCGAACAGCAAGCCGCAGGACATCTCGGCGTGCATGTCGTCGGCGTCGTGGCTCGCGCTACGCGTGATCCCGATCGAGAGCAAGCTGCGCTGCAGCTACCAGGTGATCACCGGGGCTGCCGGCGCCGATCCGACGCCGTCGATGCCCGCCGGGTTCACCTCACCGACGACGAGCCCCGCGACGGGCTGGTACCTGATCCACGCGAAGTGCGACATGGACGGCGTCACCACGACGTTCAGCGAGTACCTCCAGAGCAACCTCGATCAGACCACGCAAGTTCGCAACGAGGGCAAGTGACCCGACCGCGAAGGTCTCAACGAGGCTTCACGCTCGTCGAGCTGATGGTCGTGGTCGCGGTGATCGCGATCCTCGGCGCGCTGATGATCGGCGTCAGCGGCCGCACGCACGGCGTCAACGCGACGAACATGTCCGAGCAGATCGTGCAGACGCTGAGCTTCGCGCGCCAGCGCGCGCTGTCGACGCGCCGGATCCACCGCGTGCAGTTTCACTTCGAGCTCTCGCCGCCGGAGATCCACATCTGGTCCGCCGGGCTCACCGGCATGAACCGCGCGAACATCACGTCGACCACGTCGCCGGCGCGGTTCGTCCAGCGCACCCGGATCCCGGCTTCGGTGACGCTGCAAGCGGCAGTCACCGGCGCGCAGGCCGCGTCCAATGCCACACCGACCAAGGCCACCACCCAGTTCGACATCGACTTCCTGCCGAATGGCTCCGCGGACGTCGTTGGTGGCTCGAGTGGCACCGAGGCCGCGACGCTCTACGTGACCGACCCGGGTCGGTCGCGCTCTCATCGGGTTCTTGTCTACTCCGCGACGGGGAGCTCCTATGCACGCACATCCTGGTAATCGTCTTGTCATCGCGTTCGCAGCGGTCGTCGCCGTGGGGATCTACGCTCCACGACACGCGCAGGCGCAGGTCAGCGATCACGCGCAGTGCGGCACCTCGCTCCCGGTGTGCTCGACACTGCGTACGAACTGCTGCACGCGCGACTTCGCCGGGTCGACGACGCAGAAGGCGCTGTTCATCCCGATGGATCGTTGCCATCAGGTGATCTCGAACGGTGGTGCGAACGCACCGTCCAGCTCCGCGGCTTCGCCGGACTGGTGTTCGGACTCGCCCCCGTTCTTTCCGAACGCGCAGAGCTTCGCGTACGGCCTGGTCTACCGGCTGATGCAGCAGAAGATCCCGGTGTACTGGATCGTGAACCCGTCGAAGGGGTCGAGCCTCGAGGGCCTGCCGAACACGCACCTGACGACCCTCGCGCCCGATCCGAAGACCAAGGACGTCGACTTCTGGGTCGTGTCCGCGAACTCGGCGCCGCCGGCGCCAGGCACGGCGCTGACCATGCTCGGGACCGAGGTCGCGCCGGTCAAGCGGCTGACGATCGCGAACGCCGGCACGGGCAGCGCGACGCTGACCACCGCGACCACCTACAGCCGGCAGCAGTTCCCGATCCGTGGCGGCGGCTTCGTCATCGCGCCCGACGATCGCGCTGCCTTCGCGGCCTTCATCAAGACCCAGGCCGGACGCACGTGCGGCACATCGGGTCTCGATTGCTACAACTTCAAGGACGTCAACATCTACGAGATCGATCCGACGGCCAAGCTCGTGTGGCAGGACTTCACGCAGCCGCTGACCGCGGGCCGCTACGCCCAGTTCGACGCGCAGCTGCCGGTCGCGATGCGCGTCGACTACGCGCCACCAAAGATCTCGCTCGTCGACGGCAACTTGCTGCGGAGCTTCATGGCGGCCGCGAACCTCGACGACTTCGATAGCAACGCATCGTGCAAGACCGGCACGGTCGCCGCCGGCCGCGTCGGCTGTCTGATGACCGAGGCCGACATCCAGAACGGCAACCTGACGAGCGGCACGTTCAACTGGCTGTGGCTCGACGTCAACAACAGCACGGGCTGCACGTCGTCGATGACCAGGATCCGATCGTTCATGACGGCGGTCAGCGGCACGTTCACCGCCGGCAACGTCATGTTCTTCAACTCCGCGATCAGCGGGTTCGCCGAGCAGTGCACGGGCGACAAGGGCACGCTCGGCCTTGCAGGCACCGGCCTCGCGGTCTCGAACAGCGCGATCAACGAGCAGACGAACGAGCCGATGATCAACCGCTACCCGTCAAATCTATTCTCGCAATTCGGCGATCTGCCGCTGAACTTCTCGTCGGGTGCCGTCACCAACTGGGGCCGCGTCGCCGGCACGGTCAATCTCTACAGCACGACCTATGACACCGCACCGGTCACGTTGCGCCGGCTGATGACGCGCGAGAACACGGCCGGTACGGCCTGCAAGAATCGCAAGGACCTCAACGTGTCGGGCTATGCGTCGGCCGCGACGTGCGACGACACCTCGAACAACACGAGCGCCGACGTGACCGAGCTCTACGCGTACGGTCGCTACCTCAACAACAAGAACAACGGCCTCGTGTTCTACAGCCCGGGTAACAACCTCACGCCGAGCGGTCAGGCCGCGCAGCTCCGCATGGTGCTGTCGGCGATCATCGCGATGCCGCCGTTCACGGTCGAGCAGGTCTTCAACAGCATCGAGATCACGCGCAGCTCGCCGATCATCGCGACGGTCAACGGTGTCGGCGCGCTGGTCCAGGGCACCTACGTCTACAACTTCCTGACCACCGATGGCGTGCAGCGCCAGGTGCCGCGCCAGGTCCCCGGCGTCTACGTCCCGGACGACATCGCGAACTTCACGTTCCCCGCGTTGCTCGGTCACATCCGCGCGACCCAGACCACCAGCGTCGGTACGACGGCCGAGAACCTCAACGACGGCACCACCGCCGAGATCGTGCTCGATGCGTCGCTCGGCGAGGGTGCGGGCGCGGGCAACACGTTCCCGACCGTGAACTACGCCGGCTGCTCGCTGCCGTACGACGGCACGTGCCGCGCCATCTTCACGACGACCACCCCGGGCTCGCTGCCGACCTCGCAGGTCGTCCACCAGTCGAACACGACGGTGTCCAACCTGATGCTGCCGCAGCCGGCGACGGGGGCGCAGTTCTCGACGACGGATCGCGAGAACTTCGTGCGCCGCATCCTCAAGGGCTGGGACGACGGTACTGGCCTCGTGCCGGCCATCGGTGGTGTCGATCGCTCGACGGTCGCCGTGATCGGACCCGGCGCTTCGGTCGGCGGTGCACGGCCGACGATCGCGTACGTCGGTTCGACCGACGGCATGCTCCACGCGGTCTGCGCCTCGGTCGCCGGCGGTTGCAAGCGGCTCGGTCAGGAGCTGTGGGCGTACATCCCGCGCGTCAACCTCGGCTCGCTCCGCTACAACACCGCGCGCATCGACGGCTCGGCGCGCGTGCTCGACGTCAAGGGTGACTTCTTCGGCACCGGCAACACGCTGCGCACCGTGCTGCTGTTCCAGGCCGGCTACGACCCGGCGACGGCTGGCGCGACGCCCGCCGTCTACGCGCTCGACATCACGGACCCCAGCAACCCGCGCGTGATCTGGGAGTACGCGACGTTCGATCCGGCCTCGGCAGACACCACCAAGACGCCGACCGCGCGGCCGGCCTATGGCCTCGGCGTCGGGCTCACGCTCGCAGCCGGCCAGGTCACGATCGCAGGCACGCTCAAGAACGTCGTCATGGCGCAGACCAACAACGGTGGCACCGCGGGTGCCGCGAACGTCGTCACCGCGATCGACATCGTCACCGGCGCCAAGCTCTGGGAATTCACCAACACGTTCCCGACCGCGGGGCGCGTGTCGACGCTGTCGCCGCCCGCGACCGGTGTGCCGCCGGGCGTCGTCCCGATCGACAAGACGCTCGCCGGCAAGAATGGCTTCATGACCGACGTCGTGGTGCCGGACCTGTTCGGTAACCTGTGGATGCTGAACCCGGCGAACGGCACGAGCCGTTACCTCAACGGCAGCACGCCGATCCCGCTGTTCCAGTTCACGACCGATCACCACCCGCTCACCAAGCCGGCGATCTACGTCAACGGCGGCGAGCAGTTCGCGGTGTTCACGTCCGGCGGCTACACGGACTACTCGACGACGAAGTCGTACGGCTCGTACACGAACACCCAGTTCCTGATCGCGGTTGGCCTCAACACGCCGGCAACGGGCAGCCCGACGTTGCCGCTCAACGAGACGTCGCTATCGTCGTTCGTGCCGATCAAGGAAGCGCTCGTGAACCTCGGCAGCGGCTACTCGCAGGCGCGCATCGTCGGCGAGGAGATCTTCGTCACGACCGACACCAGCGACGTCAATGCCGCCACGTTTGGCACGAGCGGCACCGACACCGGTCGGACGCTGAGCTTCTACTTCGGGACGAACTTGCCGGCTGGCCGCGGCACCCGGCTGATCACGGTCCAGTCGCAGCGCACCGGCGCGAGCTCGATCGCCAACGACGGCACGGGGCTGTTCTCGTCATCCGGCGGCAAGCGGCAGAAGCTCGGCACCAACGCGATCGGCCTGGCCGGTACGCGAACGACACCGGCGAGCGACGTCACGACGATGGTCCGGAAGCTGTGGCTGCGGACGGAATGACGACGACGACGACAATGCCCCGGCGCTCGCAAGCTGGCTTCACCATGATCGAGGTCATGGTCGCGATCCTGTTGACCGCGATCGCGGTGATCGGGGTCGTCGGGCTGTATCGCGTGCAGACGCGCAGCTCGAGCTTCTCGCGTCGCACGACCGAAGCCGCCGTGCTCGCCGCCGACAAGATGGAGACGCTGCGCACCACCGTGACGCCGATCTCCTCGACCGCCGACGAGACCACGCTCGACGCTCGCGGCAAGATCGGCAGCGGCGTCTACACCAGGCGCTGGCTCGTGACGCCATCGGGCCCGGGGTACCAGCTCGACGTCACCGTACTGTGGACCGACGAGTCGACGACTCGCCAGGTCAAGCTCTACTCGGTCCGGGGGCCCTGATGAGGAAGCGCCAGGCATCACAGCGCGGCTTCACGCTCGTCGAGCTGATGATCTCGCTCACCCTGTTCTCGTTCGCGATCGCGGGTGTCCTCGCGGTCGCGGTGTCGATGGCACAGGGCTATCGCGAGCAGCGCCAGGTCGTCGAGACCGAAGGTGCGGCGCGTGGTGCGCTCGACCTCGTGTCGGACGCCGTGCGCGGCGCGAGCCCGGGCGTCTCCGACAGCGCGGTCGTGTCGAGCGAGGTCACGCCGCTGTCGCCGAACCCGCACATCAAGATCGGCAAGATCCAGGACACCTCCAGCTCGCTTGCCGCGTGTCCCGAGGGCGCATTCCGGGTGTGGAACGCCACTGGCCTCGGCGGCTCCGACGAGCTCGAGATCGTCTACGCATCGGGCGGCATCGTCACCACGCTCCGTAGCACCTGGGACTCGACGACGAACACCTCGATCACGGTCCCGCCCGAGGGCGCGGCGAACCTCGCGGCCGGCGACAAGCTGCTGCTCACCGACGGCACGAACGGCCACCTCGTCGCGGTCACCTCGGTCAACACCACGAGCGGCGTGATCGGGCTCGCGAGCCCACAGTGCACGGTGACCTATCCGGGCACTCCCTATGGCATGGGCGCCCTCGTCCTCCGCGCGATGCGCGCACGGTTCTACGTCGGCGCGTTCGACGGCATCGCGTCGGTGCTGCTGATGGATCCCGACAGCGACGGACCGCTCGCTGCCGAGCCGCTCGCCGATCACGTCGAGGACATGCAGATCGCCGTCGGGGTCGACATCGACGCGAACAAGACGATCGACGCGACCGAGTGGCTCTACTCGGGCGTCGCCGGCACGCCGTCGTCCGTGCTGGTGCCACCTGCGACCCCGTCCGCCCCCCTGCTGCGGGCGGTGCGGATCACGCTCGTGACCCGGTCGGCGACCAAGCTCGCCGCCGGGACCGCGACCGTCGGTCGTCCCCTCATCGAGGATCACGCCGCGGGCAGCGCCGATACGTATCGGCGTCGCCTGCTCAGCACGACGGTCGAGATCCGCAACCTCGGAGGCTCGCCATGAAGCGATCTCAGGAACGTGGCAGCGCGATGCTGGTCACGATGATCATCATCGCGGCGCTCCTCGGTGGTGCGGCCGTGCTCGCGTCGATGCAGATGTCGTCGAATCGTTCGACCGAGCTCACGCGTAACGGGCTCGCATCGCTGTATTGCGCGGAGGCCGGTGTGATCGCGGCGCACACCGCGATCGGTGGCAGCTACGACAGCTGGAACGCCGCACTGGCCGCGAACATCGCGGCGGATCCGACGGGCCGGACCCTCATCCAGCCCGCCTGGCTGAACAACACCGTGTTCGACCACGATCTCGACAACGATGGCATCGACGACTTCACGGTCTCGATCCGCGATAACGACGACGAGCTCGGGACCTTGCAGCCCGACCGCGACTCCGACGAACGTGTATTCATCGTGTCGAGATGCATCAAGTATCCGGATACGCCGAAGCAGGTCGAGGAGCTGATTCACTACGTCCCCGCCGCGAATCCTTACAAGGACCTCGAGGGTGGCGTGAACAGCCGCGGCAACGACAACGATAACCGACCGTGAGGTAACGGCGTTACGCAGCCCGGGGACTGGCACTCGGGCGGATCGCGCGCGACACTGCCGCGTGATGCGAGCCGTGTTTTGCCTGCTGCTGCTCTGCCTGGTCGGTGGCTGTCCCACGCCGCCCTATGACTTCCCCTATAACAGGGAGCCAGATCCGAGGAACAAGGAGCTGACGCTCGGCGTCGGTGACGTCCTCGCGATCAACGTGTGGGAGCAGAAGGAGCTCAACACCGAGGCGACGATCCGGCCCGACGGCACGATCACGATGCCGCTCGTCGGTGACCTCAAGGCAGGCGGCGAGACGCCGACCTCGCTGAAGAACCAGATCAAGACGCGGCTCCAGGACTTCGTGAAGCTGCAGGGCACCGAGATCACGGTCGCGGTGAAGGCGTGGAAGAGCTACAAGTTCCGGCTCGCCGGCGAGGTCCAGAAGGAGGGCATCTACACCTCCGACAGCTTCGTCACCGTCGCCGATGCGCTCGCGATGGCCGGCGGCGTGACCCGGTTCGCGAAGCGCGATGACATCGTGCTGCTGCGCACGGACCCGGCGACCCGCAAGCAGAAGCAGATCCCGCTCAACTACGACCTGCTGGCCTCGGGCAGGCGCGCCGACATGAACATCTGGGTCCTGCCGGGCGACCAGATCTACGTCCCGTAGCTACGAACGCTACGGCTGCGTCGGGATCCAGACCGCGGCGCCCTCGACGACGCGCACGACCAGGCCAGGCGACTCGGTGAACGCACCGTCGAGCTTGCCGCGATACAGCGCCAGCGGGCCGCTCGGCGGTGGCACCGGGACATCGTCGATCGGCGTGTCGTCACCGGTGCTGAGCTCGGGCTCGTCCTGCGGCTCGGCCTTCGGCTCGTCGCGATCCGGCTGCTTCTTGCGCTTCTTGTCCTTCTTGCCCTTCTTGCCCTTCTTGTCCTGCTTGGAGCTCTTCGACGGCTTGTCGGCGGCCTTGTCGCGGTTGCCGAGGATCAGCGCGTAGGAGCCGTCCGGCGCGATCGAGACGGCCGTGTAGCCCTTCCAGCACTTGTACTGGCCGCCCATCGCCTTGACGATGCACGCCTTCGAGCCGTCCTGCACGAGCACCCAGTTGCCGTCGTGAGACCACTCGACCGGCACGCTGTCGCGCACGCTCTTGCGACGCGCACCCTGGCCGTCGAGCGCGAAGCCCATGAGCATGTCCGCGGGCTTCGTCGTCCGCGGCGTCGGGTGGATGACGTCGGTGTACACGCCGACCGCGCGCTTGCCGTCGGGGCTCGGCAGAAAGCCACGCAGCGGAGCCTCGGGCGCGAGCTTCACGCGCTTGCGCGGATTACCGGGCGCTGCGGACCACACGCCGCCCGCGTCCGCCCACACGAGCCGGCGCTCGGCACCGCTGCCGACGAGACGCGAGCCCGGCGCGGGGACATCGATCGGGGTCAACTTGCCGGTCGCGAGGTTGACGATGATCGACTTGTCGGGGCTCTGCTGGCTGCGGCACAGCACGCAGGCACCGTCGGTGGCGAGCTGCGCCGGTCCGTCCGCGCAGGGCAGGTCGGCGAGGGCTCGCGCGCTGCCGTCGAGCAGCATCCACGACCATCGGCCGTCGAGGTCGGCGAGGAGCACGCGGCCGGCGGCGTCGGTGCGGAGCGCGCGGACCGCGACGTTCGCGGGGAGCTGCACGAGCTCGGTCTCGCCCCGGCCACGCGCGTCGCTGCGGTAGAGCGCGGTGCCGCGCGCATAGATGATCTGCGTGCCCGCGAACGGGTCGACGGCGGCGGTGTCGGCGGCCGCGGTCGCCGTGGTGGCGACGAGCAAGCACCCGGCGAGGACCGCGGCGCGCATCGCTACACCAGCGCCGCGGCGCTGCGGGGGTCGCCCATCGACGTCACGAACCGGCCCTTGCCTGCGATCTCGAGGAGGCGGACCTCGCCGAAGCGCGGGAAGTGAACCTCGAGTGACTTCACGCCGTCGGCTCCGGGAGGTGTGACGGCATCGCGCTCGAAGGCCTGCTTGGTAAGCGGCTTGCCGTCGACGAAGACCTCGGAGAGGAACTCGATCGGGGCGATCCAGCTCGCGCCGTCACGCTGCAGCTTGTCGCGCATCGAGCCCGACAGGTTGTCCGAGCCGCGGACGACCTGGTCCCAGTCACGCTTGCCGAGCGCCGCCGCGACGTCGAGGTCGAAGCGCTCCGGCGGGAACACGAGGACGATCGCGCCGTCGATCTCCTTCGCCGTGAGCGGCGGACCCTTCGGCTCGGGCTTCGGCTCTGGCGCGGGCTTCACGGTGGCGGCGGCCGGGGCAGCGGCAGACCCAGCGGTCGTCGACTTCGCGGGGCCACCATTCTTCGCGGGCGGCGGCAGCGGCTGCGACGGCGCGCCGGGGATCATCGAGAACCGCTCCATCGCGGCGAGCTGGCTCTCCATCAGTACGGACTTGCGGAGATCCCAGGTGCCGTCGGGCTCGAGGACATCGACGACGACGAGCTCGCCGCGGCGCTCGAACGTCACGCCAGAGAGCCCGGCGAGGATCTGCTGATCATCGAGCTCGTCGAGGCGCTTCTCGTACGCGAGGATCTTTGCCTCGAACTCCTTCTGCGAGAGCGGCGTCGCGCGGCGCTTGCCGTCGACATCGACCTGCGGATCGAGCGCCCACGGCAGCAGGCAGATGCCGCGCAGATCGCGTGCGCTGCGAGCGACCAGGACTGCATCGCCCCAGCTGCCGAGCACGAACAGCCGGCCGAGCCGGATCGGGAGCGACTGGCAGATGTTGATCAACATCTCCTTCGCGGGACGCAGGTCGGCTTTGATCAGCGGATCGGCCTGCGGATCCTCGCGTGGCGTGACGGTCTGATCGTCGAGCACCATGAGCCGGCGCTCGCCCCGCCGGCGGAACGGCATCGACGGCGACAGCTCCATCTCGGCGCGTGGATCGAGGCGATCGACGTCGAGCATCTGCTTGGTCTCGAGGGCCTCCTGACCGCCGAGACCCTCGATCAGGGTCTTCTGGTCGATGGCCGCAGAAGCCTGGAACATCAGGTCGGTAACGAGGCTGTCGAGCTGCAATGACATGCGTGGCCTGTTCTATAGGTAGCCGCTTCGCTGGCGCAAGAGCCACTCGAGACCGAGGAGCCCGACGACGAGGAACAACAGCCCTGGGCGGCTCCACAGCTCGACATCGGTCCTCCGGTCGACGCGGACGATGCGCGGAGGGTCGAAATCGAGCCTTCTCGGGAGCTTGTCGACAGGCCCCAGCGCCCGGCCGCCCGTGCCACTGGCGATCGCCTCGAGCGCCGCCGGATCGCCGACCGGGCGATCGAGCTCGTTGCCACCCTCGCGGACGAGGAAGATGTCCGAGGCGTCGACCTGGCGGCCCGCGATCGTCGCGTGGCCCTGGACGCGGTAGACACCGGGCGCGAGCCCGCCGAGCTCGAACACCGCGGTGCCGTCCTCGCCGACCGTGAGCTTCGTGGTCTGCACCTCCTCGGCCCGCGCGGGATCGGCGCCGCGCCGCACGACGAGCGAGACGATGCCGCCTGGCAGCGGCTGGTAGTCGCGGCCGAGCAGTCGGACCGTGGTCCGCACCGGCGCGCCGGGGATGTACTCGACGGCGTCACTGTCGACGTGGAGGTTGCGCAGGTCCGGGTCCTGGATGAGCCAGCGCATCGAGGTCTCCCAGAACTTGGTGTACTGCCGGCCGTCATCGCCCGGGCGCGCCGCGGCCATGAAGCCCCATCGCCACACCGTGTCGGTGGTGACTGCGAGCGAGCGTCCCTTGCCGTACTCGCCGGCGACGATCACCGGCATCGGCTTGCCGGCCTTGGTCTTGAGCTTGGGATGCGTCGCGAGCACGGTCGCGTCGGCCTTCGCGCTGGCGATCAAGTTGACGCCCTCGAGCGGCGGCAGTGCCTTCCACACCGCCGCGTTGTCGTCGGCGGAGTAGCGCAGCGAGGTCACGGGATGCAGCATCCCGGCGTTCGTCAGCTGCGGCGAGAACTTCGCGGTGTCGAGGATCGGGCCGCGATCGAAGGGGCCGTAGAGCTCGACCGGCAGCGCGGCCGCGACCGGCGTGCCGTAGTAACCGCCCGACGAGAACGACGCCGCGCCGCCGAGCATCGCGAGCCCGCCACCACCCTCGACGTAGGCGCGGATGTTGTCGAGGTACTCGCTGATGCCATACGGCATGAACTCGAAGTCCTGCAGGATGATCAGATCGAACGACGGCAGCTGCTGCTCGAACAGCTCGCGGGTCGGGAACGGGATCAGCGACATCTCGTCGTTCTGGACGTTGCCCTGGATGTCGTCCTGGGTTCGCAGGATGAAGAACGAGATCAGATCGACGTTCGGGTTGCTCTTCAGCATCTGGCGCAACGAGCGGACGTCCCACGACGGCTGGCCGGCGACCTGGAGCACGCGGATCTTGTCGCGGATCACGCGGACCACGAAGCTGCGCGTGTTGTTCTCGACGACCGCCTCGCCGGTCGCGACCGGTACCGCGATCTCGTAGACGTAGCGGCCGACGCGCGGCGGCGTGACCTCGAAGGTGACCGTGACTTCCTGCTGACCCGCCGGCAGGTCGACGAGCTTCTCGCGCAGCGGCTGGCCATCGGTCGACAGCGTGACCGGCACCTTGCGGGCCGGGAGCCCGGTCGTGCGGATCACCGCGTCGATGCGAACGACGGTGCGAACGAACGCGAACTCGTCGGCCATGACGCGGGCGACGGCGACATCCTTGAGCCCGCTGCGAGCGGCCCACACCGTGTGGACCCGGGTATCGAGCGCCTTCAGGAAGTCGCGCACCACACCCTCGCCCGAGTCCTCGGCGAACCCGCCTGTCGACGCGCCATCCGAGATCAGCAAGATCCCCGCGAGATCGCGGCCCTCGTAGCGACTGCGGATCTGGTCGAGCGCCTTGCGAACCAATGTCGCCTTGCCGGTCGCGTTGGCCGACACGAGGCCTTGCAGCGACGTCGCGCTCAGCGTCTCGCTGAACGTGTAGTAGTCGAGCTTGTGATCGACCGCCCACGCGGCCAACGCCTCCTGCGAGGCGGCGAGCATCTGCCGCACGCGCTCGATCCGCGTCGGGCCGTCGGGCTTCTCGGCGAGCCCCATCGATCGCGAATCATCGATCAGGATCGCGATGCGGTTCGGCTCGCGCGCGACCTGGCGCAGCTCCACGGCGGGCTGCAGGAACACGACAAGCGCAGCGACCGCGGCACCGGCACGCAGACCGATCAAGGTCGCGCGGCGCCACGCCGAGGCGCCACGGGTTGCCCGCCACGCGAGCGCGATGATGCCGAAGACGGCGGCGCCACCGAGCGCGAGGCCGACGCGTCCCCACGGAGCGAGCATGACCCAGCGGTACTCGTTGAAGTCCGCCGCGCTCGGCGCCGCGAGCCGTACGGTCAACGCGACGAGCGCCTCCGATGCCAGCGCGCCGCCGGAGAGAAACGCACCGACGCCGAGCGCCGCGCCGAGGCCACCGTGGCCACGCCGGACCGCGAGCACCGTCGCGATGCCGAGCACGACTGCCGCCGCCGCGAGGGCGTAGCGCACGTACTCGCTGAACAGGACGATGTTCACGGCTTCTTCGCCGGAGGGGCCGGGGTCTGCGCGCCGTCGTCGGGCTTCCACCGGCGGCGCTTCATGATGAACGGCACGTGGACCTGGTCGGCCTTGTAGTCGAGGCAGAGCGCGTACATCGCGAAGTTCACGCCCATGCGATACGCGAGCTCGCGTTGCTTCTCGCCGCCGGGCTCGCACGTGAAGTCGTGGTTGCCGAAGTCGTCACGCGCCCACGCGCCGCCGAGATCGTTGCCGACGTACGCGGCGACGATGCGGCCGTCGCGGATCACGGCCTCCATCGCGGGCGCGATCGCGAGCCTGCCGAGGGGACGATCGAGCAGGTAGAATGACTTGTAGACGACGTGATCGGACGGCACGACCTCGAGCGCCTTCGCGGGCTGCGGGAAGATCGCCTTGACCAGCTTGCGGACCGAGCCGTCGAACGCACCGTCGGTCGAGCCTTCAGCGGAGTCGATCAGCATGAAGCCGCCGAACGTGAGGAACCGGCGCAGCGCCTCGATGCCAGCCGTGCTCGGCAGCTCGACCTCGCGCTGCCCCGCGAAGTAGAGAAACGGCGTCGCGTGCAGGTTGTCGCTTGTCGGCGTGACGATCGACGGCTCGAGCTCGACGTCGATCGACGTCCGCTTCACGATCTCCCAGCCGAGTCGGCGTAGCGCGGTCGGTCGCGGATTCCATGACGTGCCGGGGCCGAGCTGGAGCTGGCCGAATCGGAACTTCGAGCCCGGACCGATCGCGCGCGCACGCCCGCGCATCCCGAGCAGCGCCGCCGAGGCGAGGCCGCCGATCAGAGCCTGGCGCCGGGTAGGTCCGCGCATGCCGTGGGAAGGTAGCGCCGCGGCGCCAAGGGGGCCAGCGTCCGCTACCCCGACCGTGATAGCGTCGCCGCGATGGTGCGTCGTGACGACGACGGAAGCCGTTTCCCCGAAGGGGAAACGAACCCGGCGTCAGGCTGTGAGGATCCAGCGGGTGAGAGTCCCGTCTCGGTAAGTGGAGACACGCCGAGTAGCAGA
>JACCTC010000458.1 GCA_013812655.1 Deltaproteobacteria bacterium
ACGATCAACGGGAGCCGCGCGCGGCTCGTCGTCGCCGGGCGGACGCGGATCGCATCGATCAGCTCGCGCATCGACGGGAAGCGATCGCGGGGCGCGAGGGCCAGTGCGCGCGCGAGGGCGGTGGCGACCGGCCGCGGCAGGCTCGCGGGCAGCGTGAGACCGGCGCGGATCGCGTCGAGCCGGACCGCGGCGATGATCGGGAACGGGCGTACGCCGGTGAGCAGCTCCCACGCCATCGTCGCCCACGCGAACTGATCGACGCGCGCGTCGAGGGTGTCGCCGGTGAGCTGCTCGGGCGCGAGGTAGGCGGGCGTGCCGGCGATCGCGCCGGTCGCGGTGAGCTGGGGATCGGCGGAGCCGGACACCGTCGAGCCGATCGGATCGATCGGGAGATCGACGCGCGCGAGGCCGAAGTCGGTGACGACCGGGCGCCCGCTCCGGGTGACGAGCACGTTCTCGGGCTTGATGTCGCGATGGATGAGGCCGGATGCGTGAGCGGCGGCGATCCCCTCGGCCGCGCCGAGCAGGATGTCGAGGAGCTCGTGCTGGGCGGGGTGTCCGGCGGCCCAGGCCCGGAGCGTCGTGCCGTCGATCAGCTCCATCGCGACCCACACCTCGTCGCCATCGGTGCCGACGTCGTAGACGTGGCAGACGTTCGGGTGCGAGAGCCGCGCGAGGCTCTGGGCCTCGCGGACGAGCCGGGCGCGGAGCGCGGCGTCGTTGCCGGCCTGGCGCACGACCTTGATCGCGACGGGGCGCGCGAGCTGCGGGTCCCACGCGCGATAGACGATCCCCATGCCGCCCGAGCCAAGGACGGTCTCGAGCTTGTAGCGGCCGAAGCTGCCGGCGGGCACGCTGCCCTTCGCGAGCGATGACAGCGTCGCGCGGCAGCTCGCGCATGCGTCGATGTGAGTCTCGACCGAGGCATTCGCGTCGTCGGAGAGATTGCCGGCCGCAAAGCTCAGCAAGGTCTCGGCGGGCGGGCAGGGCGTCACGTGGCCCCGGCCTTGACGCCGGCCTTCACGCCGTCCTCGAAGATCCGCGAGATCGACAGCTCGATGTCGCTGTCGAGGAAGCGCAGCAGGCTCTCGACCTCGTCGTGGTGGAGACCGAGCGACGCGATCAGCCGCTTGCGCGTGTTCTTACCGAGCTCGGCGCGGGCGTCCGCGAGCCAGCGCGCGCAGGTCGCGCGATGCGCCCGGTAGAGCCGGGCGAGCTCGTCGATCGTCAGCTCGTCGAGGATGTGCTGGCGCAGCAAGTTGCGCTGGCGGACCTCGAGCGCGGCGAACGCGTCGTGGATCGCCTGCTTGAGCTCGGCGGTGTACTTCGCGCGCAGGTGTTGTTTCGCCGGATCGGGGTTCGCGTCCGGCCAGTGATCGAGCAGCAGGTCGTCGAGCGACTCCTCACGGTTCGTGCGACGCAGCAGCGTCAGCGCCTTGCGCGTCGCAGTCACGCGCAGCCACGCAGCGAGCTCGCCGCGGCCGGCGTAGTCGGCGATCTTCGGCCCGCTCTCGCCGACGAGCAGATCGAAGCGCACGGTCTGCTTGACCTCGTCGATCGTCGCGGGCGGCAGCCGGAGCCTGCGCAGCGCGAGGTGGATCTGCGGCACCAGCTCGTCCTCGAAGACTCGCAGCGCACCAGGAACGCCGGTGGCGAGCGCGATCGCGAGGAACACGTCGGCGTCGTGCTGCGCGAGCCCGACGAGATCGGCGTCCCCGCGATGCTCGACGTCATCGCGCAGGCGCGCCGCGATCCGCTCCGCGATCACGTGATCCGGAAGCACGATGGTGGGCCACGCGGTGAGTCCGGCGGCGGCGATCCGCGCGACCGCCTCGGCGACGCGATCTATCGAGACTCCGGTGGGCAGTCCCTGCTCGAGCACCTCGCGAACCTCCGGCACGCGCCCATCGTAGTAGACGGCCCGAGGAGCCGCCACGGCGTTTTGCCACTCAGGCCACGGCGCGTCCCGCGCGTCGCGCGTGTTATGGACGACCATGGTCAGGACGGTGTGGGGCTTCGCGATCGTCGTCGCGCTCGTCGCGTGCAATAAGAAGAGCGAGCCGCCACCGCCGGTCACGCGCGCCGAGACGACCCCGGTCGACGCGAGCACGCCGAGCATCCCGCGCAGCGAGCAGCTCGATCGCGCGACCAAGGTGATCGCGGTGGCGAGCGATGATCCGCCGCCACCACCACCGCCACCCGGGCCGTCGACGCGCTTCAGGTCGTACGTGCCGTTGCTGTGGATCGATGCGTACGTGCACGGCTTGCTCGCGACCTATCCCGGGGTCCCGGCGGGTACTCGTTTCAGCTCGCTCGCGTACCGCTGGAACATGCCGAGGAAGATGGCAGCGCTCCGCACCGAGATCGCCGCGTGCGGAGACGCCGCCACTCGATGGGCGCAGGGTGCGCCCATCGACCAAACAGTCATGGCGTACGCGCAGACGTTCGCGACCCACATGCCGGCCGTGCTCGAGCTCGCCGCCTACTACGAAGACCGGCACTTCATCGACGACGAGTTCGATCGAGGGCGACGCGAGCAAGTGCTGGTGACGCGCGCGACGGCCGAGCTCGCGAAGCTGCGGCCCCGGTTATGGTCGACGGTGCTGGAGGCGTGGCGCGAGGCTGCGCCGGCCGCGGCCGATAGTCCGCGCGCGCTTGTCACCCGCGCCTGGGAGGCGTGCATGAAGGTCGGCGAGGTGATGATCACCGACGGCACGGCGAGCCAGCTCGATCGCGCCGTCAGTGCATGTCGCCGCGGCATCCCGAGCGTCGTCGCGCTGCCGGCCGACACGCGAGGTACCTACGACGCCACCCTGCGCCACACCGCGGCGAAGCTTGGCAATCGTGCCGCGGGCTCGCGGTCGTCGGACGTCTACGAGATTCCGGCAGAGCTCCGCGAGATCACCGACGCCTACCTCGCGCTGTGGCCGGACCTGCCGACGACGCCGGCCGAGCGCGTTGACGCGGATGCTACAGTGCATGCTCGATGAGCTATCGCCTCCTCGCGCTCGACCTGGACGGCACGCTCCTCCGTAACGATCACAGCGTCGACCCGCGCGACATCGCCGCGATCGCCGAGCTCCAGGCCGCCGGCGTGACGGTGACGATCGTGACCGGCCGGCTGCACTCGGGCTCGACTGCCGCGGCGCGCGCGTGCGCGATCGAGGGCACGATCGCCTGCGTCGAGGGCAGCCACCTGATCGAGCTCGCGACCGGGACCTCGCTCGCGCATCACGGCATCACCGAGGATCTGAGCGCGATCCTGCGCGGCACCGTCGGATCACACGGCCTCGCGGGGTTCGTGTTCGACGCCGCAGGTATCCACCACGATCACTCGGGCGCGCCGTACGCCGGCTATGTCAGCACGTGGTCGCCGAACCTACGCATCGTCGAGGAGGAGGTCGCGTGGCAGACCTCGGCGCTGGCGGCAGTGGCGATCGGCGAGCCCGATGCGGTCGCGGCGGCGCACGCGGTGATCCGCGGCCACGCCGAGCACCTGTTCTCGGTCAGCTTCCCGGTCAGCGCGTGTCCCGGCAAGCACGCGGTGCTCGTGCGCGCCGCCGGACCGTCGAAGGGCACCGCGCTCGCCGAGCTCTGCCGGGTCGCCGGCTGCACGCTCGCCGACGCGGTGGCGATCGGGGACTGGGTCAACGACATCCCGATGTTCGAGGTCGCGGGTCGCTCGTTCGCGATGGGCAGCTCGCCCGATCACGTCCGCGACAAGGCGACCGACGTGCTGACGACCACGGCGGGTGCCGGCGGCGGTATCGCCGAGGCGATCAAGCGCGCGTGGGGCTGAGCTATCCTGGACGCTCGTGGCGGGTCGCAAGAAGCGCCGTAAGTTCGGAGCGTCCGACGGCGTCTTCGCGCTGAGCCGGCAGTTCTTGCTGTCGCCGATCACGTGTCACGAGGTCGCGGCCGTGGCGCCCGGGCGCCTGCTGATCGAGCCGGCATGGGACGGCCACCGCGTGCTCGCGACGCGATTGCGTGACGAGGTCCGGATCGCCGCGCTCGACTTCCGCGACTGGACCGCGACGTTTCCGGGTGCCTCGCGCGCGCTGGCGCGGCTGCCCGTCGAGCGGGTCGCACTCGATGGCGTGATCGTGCTGCTCGACGACCACGGCGCGCCGTCGTTCGAGGCGTTGCGGACGCGGGTCGCCGCGGGGCGCGCGGTCGCGAGCGCGGTGCTGATCTGCTGGGACCTGCTCGCCATCGGCGACGAGGATCTGCGCGCCCGGCCTCTGAGCGAGCGGCGTGCCAGGCTCGCGGCGCTGCTCGCGGGCGCACCCGCCGCGATCGTGGCGTCGCAGGCGCTCGATGGTGACCTCGCGCGGGTGCTCGCGGCCACCGGTAACCTCGGGCTCCGCGGCGTGGTGGCGCGATGTCTCGAGCATCCCTATGACGGCGCGTGGCAGGCGTTCTCGACGACGGCGACGCCGATCGACTGGCGGCGCAGCCTGTCACCGCCGCCGCCGCTGTCGAACGCGGACAAGGTTCTGTACCCGCGCGATGGCATCGCGAAGCAGGAGATCGTCGCGTACTACCGCGACATCGCGCCGGTGATGCTGCGCTACCTCGCGGATCGCCCGGTCGTGATCCAGCGGTGGCCCGACGGCATCGACGACTTCGACTGGTACCAGCACCGGATGCCGCCGAAGGCGCCGGATTACCTGCGCGCGCAGTACGTTGACGGCGTGCGGCGGATCGTGATCGAGAACGGCGATGCGCTCGCGTGGATGGCCAACCAGGCCGGGCTCACCTACCACGGGTTCGGCAGCCGGCTGGCGTCGCTTGCCGAGCCCGACTGGGCGATGATCGATCTCGATCCCGGCGACGCGCCAACCTGGTGGGCCGACACCATCGACGTCGCGCTCGCGGTTCGCAACCTGCTCGAGCTCCTCGAGCTGCCGAGCGTGGTCAAGACGAGCGGCCAGCGCGGCCTCCACGTCCTGGTGCCGCTGGCGCCCGGGCACACGTTCGCGCAGGCCGAGGCGCTTGGCCGCGGCATCGCCGACGTCCTGCTGCGGCTGATGCCGGACAAGGTCACGCTCGAGAACGACAAGGAGAAGCGGCGCGGCCGGCTGCTCGTCGATCACAAGCAGTTCGTCGCGAAGACCCTGGTCGCCCCGTACTCGCTGCGCGCCGCCGATGCCGCCCCGGTGTCGACGCCGATCGCGTGGTCGGAGGTCACGGCAGCGCTCGTACCTCGCGCGTTCAACCTGCGAACCGTGCGCGCCCGGCTCGACGCTCACGGTGACCTCGCCGCGCCGCTCCTTGCCGGGACCGCCCAGCTCGGGCCCGCGCTCGCGAAGCTGCGTGGCCATTCGTCGCGGCCCTGATCGCGGCCCTGATAGCGGGCCCTTAGTCGCGAACGCGGGCGTGACCTGCTTATACTGCTCGCGCCGTGCGGCTCAACGAGGTGCTCGACGTCATCTTCCGGTGGGCGCACCTGGTTGCCGGGATCATGTGGATCGGCAACTCGATGCTGTGGAACTGGATGGACCGCAACCTCGAGAAGGCCACCGAGCGCGGTCGGCTCTCGCAGGGCAAGATCTTCATGGTCCACTCCGGCGCGTTCTACGACGTCGAGAAGAAGCTGCTCGAGCCCGGCGAGCTGCCGCCGATGGTCCACTGGTTCAAGTGGCAGAACGGCTTCACGTGGATGACGGGCATCGCGCTGCTCGTCGTCGTGTACTTCATGAACGGCGCGGCGTTCCTGATCGATCCCAGCGTCGCCGCGATCGATCCCGCCGTGGCGATCTCGATCTCGCTCGGCTCGCTGTTCGTCGGCTGGATCATCTACGACGGCCTGTGGAGCTCGTACGGCGAGCAGCATCCGCGGGTCGCGACGGCGCTGTCGATCGCGATGCTGTTCGGATCGATCTTCGCGTTCTCGCAGGTGTTCAGCGGGCGTGCCGCGTACATCCAGACCGGCGTGCTGATCGGCACCCTGATGACCGGCAACGTGTGGATGTGCATCGTGCCGTCGCAGCGCTCGCTGATCGCGGCCACGAAGTCGGGCAAGGAGCAGGACGAGACGCTCTCGATCCGCGCGAAGCAGCGCAGCATCCACAACAACTACTTCACGTTCCCGCTGCTGTTCATCATGCTGTCGAACCACTTCCCGGGTGCGTACAGCCATCACCTGAACTGGCTCGTGCTGATCGCGGTGATGGTCGGCGGCGCAGGCGTCCGTCACTTCATGAACACGCGCTACCTCGGCGAGGGCCGCCAGCGCCCGGTCGCGGTCTGGCTCGCGCCGGCATTCGGCATGGGCGGCATCGCGCTCGCCGGGCTCCTCGTGATCACGCGCCTGGGCGAGGTGCCGATCCGCAAGCTCGACCAGCCGGTGCCGTTCGCGCGCGCGCAGGAGATCATCAACAAGCGCTGCCTGCCGTGCCACAGCGTGACGCCGCGCGATCCGGCGTGGCCCGTTGCACCGAACAACGTCGTGTTCGACCTGCCGCTACAGATCGAGATCATGGCGCCGCGGATCTACGAGCGCTCGGTCAAGACGAAGTCGATGCCGCTCAACAACAAGACGCTGATGTCGCTCGACGAGCGCGCCGAGCTCGGTAACTGGATCGAGAATGGCGCACGCCTGAAGTGACCATGGTGCCCAAACAGTTGCGATCGGTGGTCGCGAGCGTCCTGCTCGGCGGCTGCACCCAGGTGTTCGGGCTCGCGCCGACCGAGCAGCAACCGGTCACGGATGCCGCGTTCTTCGATGCGCCGGCCGATGCCCCGTTCGCGTGCCCGCCGATCGGCGAGACGCCGCAGTTCTCGCGTGTGCTCAACCAGATCGTCCAGAGCTGCGGCGAGTACTCGGCAACCACCGAGGGCCGCGCGGTCGCACTGTGCACCGAACCGGCGAACCAGCTCGCCGAGGGCCCGCTCGACGGGCTGCTGATCCCGATCGCGGGGCTCGAGCAGACCGCCGAGCTGCACGTCGACTTCGCCCGCTACGCACCCGAAGGCGACGAGCTGTTCGTCCGCAGCTGGACTCAATCGACGACGATCGGGCGCATCCGGGTGTATCGCCGGCAAGCCGAGGGCTTCGTGTACACCCATGACGTGGCGCTGCCGGGGCAGACCACCGACTCGTTCGTCCGGTTCGGTACGCCGTCACGGGGACCGCGCCGTCGGATGATGGTGCGGAACAACGCGTTTGCCTACCAGGAGATCGAATTCGACGCGGCCGGCACGGCGGTCTTGATCGCCAGCTACGTCGCCGCGGACCTCGGAGTCACTTCGATCACGCAGAGCCCACCGAACCTGACACCCGACGGGCTGCGGTTGGTGTTCGCCGGTAGTACAACCAACGCATCGGGCGTTCTCTACTCCGACCGGGCGAGCCTCGCCGATCGGTTCCAGCCGGGGAGGTTGCTCCCGGGGATTCCGATCAATCCCACGCCGTTTCTCACCCACGACTGCGCGCGGATCTACGTCTCCGCGATCGGCTACGTGTTCTGGGTGCAACGGCTGTGATCGTCACGGCATCGTGACCGGGCAGGCGACCGCGCCGCTCGTGTTACGGTCCGCGGCGATGGTGCGTCGTGACGACGACGGAAGCCGTTTCCCCGAAGGGGAAACGAACCCGGCGTCAGGCTGTGAGGATCCAGCGGGTGAGAGTCCCGTCTCGGTAAGTGGAGACACGCCGAGTAGCAGA
>JACCTC010000477.1 GCA_013812655.1 Deltaproteobacteria bacterium
CGTTGTACGTCTCGGGCTCGTTCGGGCACTTGTCATCCTTGTCGAGGATGCGGTCCTTGTCGTTGTCGAGATCCGGGCAGCCGTCCTCGTCCTCGAAGCCGTCCTTGTCCTCGGGATCGTTCGGGCATAGATCGTCGACGTCGAGGATGCCGTCCTGGTCGTTGTCGGGATCCGGGCAGCCGTCCTCGTCCTCGAACTGATCGAAGTCCTCGGGATCGTCCGGGCACTTGTCGACATTGTCGAGGATGCCGTCGCCATCGCGATCGTTCTGGTCACCCTCGGGGCAGCCATCCTCGTCCTGGAAGCCGTCCTTGTCCTCGGGGATGTTCGGGCACTTGTCGTCCTCGTCGAGGATGCCGTCGCGATCGTTGTCGGGCTCGGGGCAGCCGTCCTCGTCCTCGAACCGATCGAAGTCCTCGGGATCATCCGGGCACTTGTCGACGTCGTCCTTGAGGCCGTCACCGTCGCGGTCACCGATGTTCGGCTCGAAGACGATGCCGATCATGCCGCGGAAGTCGGGGTTACCACCCTTGGTGGGCAAGAGGCCGCGCCCGGCGCCGAGCGACAGGAACGAGTTGCGCGCGAGGTAGAGCTTGACGCCGCCGAGCACTTCGAGCGGCTGGTAGTTCTCGTGATCACCGAGCGGCACCGAGCCGAAGACCTCGGCGACGACGTCGAACTTCTGCTTCGAGATCGCGTACGCGATGCCGAGGCCGTACGGGATCTCGTTCGCGACCGTCATCGACTGGCCGGTCGTCGGCGTGCCGGCTGGCTCGTTCGCGCCGTTGTCGGTGAACGTCGTCGCCTTGCGGATCCGGATGCCGGCGTTGAGGGCGATCCGGAGTCGACCCTCGCGGCCGAACTCCTTGTCGAGGATGCCCATGATTTGCGGGACCGTCGTGGTCTCGCCGAGGAAGCGGTTCTTCGGGTCGGTCGTGCCGAGGAAGAGGCTCGCGATCACGCCGATGCCGACGTGCGGCGGGCGGCTCGTCTTGAGGAACCGGGTCTTCAGGTGAAGCCCGACGCTGCCGATGCCCTGGCCGTCGATCTTGAAGTCGCGATCGTCGTTCGGGTTGCCGGGCTCGCCCGGGTCGTCGGGGCCGCGGTCACCGCTCATGATCGCGAGCGGCACCATGACGCCGAACTCGAGCTCGAGCGGACCGACGTGCTTGCCGATCGCGCCGATCAGCGTCGCCGCGATGATGTTGTTGACCGAGTACTCGTTGCCGCCCGAGTCGAACTGGAGCAGGCCGTGCCCCCAGTCGAGCGCGCCGAGCCCGAACGAGACCTCGAGGTCTCCGAGCGGCTGCGACGCGTTGACGGTGAGGTAGCCGCGCGAGTCGATCGCGGGTCGGAACACGTTGAGGTCGACGTTGCCGCCAGGATCGGCAAGGGCCGGTGAGCCTGCGGCGCAGAGCGTCAGTGCGGCGAGAAACCCGGTCCCCAACCAACGGGACCAACGAGCCGACCTAGGGGCAGTGTGGACCAACATGACGCCTCCGAGACCGGGGACGCGCCCAGCCTTTGACCCTCGTTACACCAATCGGAGCGGTCGGGTCAAACAAGCGGCAACATTAGGGATCCGCCGGTGCGCCTTTGACCGTAGGGAGAGAGGCCGTCTGGCCGAGCGACCGCGAAGGTCACAAGTGCCGTAGGGGAGAGAGGCCGTCTGGCCGAGCGACCGCGAAGGTCGCTATTGCAGGTCGGCCTGGGAGATCCCGTTGCGCACGCAGACTGAAACTGTCTGTTGCTGGGTCGACGGCGCGAGCCGCTTCCACCAGGTCTTGGCCTTGCTGAGGTTCTTCGAGTTGCAGGACGACAGGAAGGCGCGCATCGCGTAGCCAGGGTCGCTGCGGCACGTGAACGCCTGCTCGTAGGCCGTGAGAGCCTGTGGATAGCTGCCGCCCGAAAAGAAATCCTGGCCCTTCGCGGCGAGCGCATCGGGGTCGCACTTCGGCGGCGGGTCCTTGATCGGATCCTTGACCGGGTCCTTGATCGGATCCTTGATCGCGGTGACCTCGGGCTTGCAGCTGATCTTCTGCCTCGCCTCGTCGACGACGCTCTTGCCCAGCCGATCCTGCTCGCCGTTCATGTACGCGTTGAAGACCCGGCAGTTCGCCGTGATCTTGCCCTTGGCGGCAGCGGCGACCTCGTTGGCAGCTGCGGTCCGCGCGGCGGCGAAGTTGTCCTCGGCCTCCTTGCGGTAGACCGAGTCCTTCGGGATGCCGCGCAGCTCGGCTTCGGCGGACTTCACGTGGCCCTTGCCGATGGCAGTGTTGACCCCCGCGAGGTGCGTCTGGGCCTTCGACTCGGTGTTGGCGCGCGCGAGGAACTCCGCGGCGAGCTTCTGATCGTACTTCTTGAGGCTCTCGCTGCAGGTGCGCAGACCCTGCCAGTCCATCTGGTTGAGCATCGACTTGCAGTCGACGCGGAGCTGGTTGCCCTTGTCGTCGACCGGAGTCACCACGCCCGGCGCATCTGCCGGCGCCTCGACCTCAGCCTCGGCGGCATCCGCGGTGACGACTGCGAGGACATCGCCTGCGTCGGCCGCGACGACGATGTCGTTGCTGCCGTCCTTGATCGTGTTGGCCGGCTTGTCGGTCTTGTTCAGCAGCATGTACGCGACGACGACGACGAGCACCGCGGCGATGCCCGCGACGATCATCACCATGCCACGGCGGCCGCCGGCGTCGGGGACGTCGGTGATGACCGCGTCGCGCGCGAACACGAAGTCCTCGCCCGCGTCGACGAAGCGCATGCGGACATGGCCGAGGTCGACGACGTCACCGCGCCGCAGCTCGACCTTGCCGTAGTCCTGACCGTTGACGCGCACGCCGTTCGACGACTGCAGGTCGCTGACCGTGTAGCGGCCGGTATCGGGCTCGCGCACGAGCTTGGCGTGGTTGCGGCTGATCGAGCGGTGGTTGATGACGATGTCGTTCTCGTCGGTGCGGCCGATGATCATCTGTGGCCGCGAGAGCTCGAACTCCTTGCCGGCGAAGTTCGACGACACGACGACGAGCTTGCCGTAGCCGACTGGCGTCGTCATCGCGGCGACCGCGGCGGCGCTCGCGATCGGCCTGCCCTGCGGATCGGTATCGGCGACCGCGACCTGGGTCCGGTTCGGGCTGCCGACGAGCTGGCCCACGGGCGCGAGCGTAGCCGGCGCCGGCGTCTGCATCGACATCGGCTGGGTCGGTCCATTCGACATCGCCGCCGACATCGCCGGGATCACGTCGGTCGGTCCGGTGTGGTTGTCGACGCGCTCGATCGGCATCGTCCGCGCGTCGTCGACCTGCTCGACACCCTCGGCCTTGAGGTAGAGCTTGTAGTCGCCGATCTGGACCTGGTCGCTGACGCGGAGCGACACGCGCTCGGCAATTCGCGCGTTGTTGACGCGGATGCCGTTGTAGCTGCCGAGGTCCTCGATCTGGACCTCACCATTGTTGCGCAGGATGCGCGCGTGACGACGCGACACGTTCCGCTCGGTGAGCCGGATCGTGTTGCCTTCTTTTCTTCCGATCGTGATCTCGTCGCGGATCAGAGGGACGACTGTCGTCTTCCCCTCGTCATCCTGGATCACCAGCTTGAACATCAGTTGCGTCCCCGCGGTAGCGTCAGGGTTCGAAGTGAACGCCAACGTCTCAATGGTTGTAGCAGTCCAAGCTTCGCCGAAACTACTGATCGAGACAACGGATCCGAACTACTTGCTCCCACCGCGGAGAGCTTGGCGAGCAAGCTTTACAGCCGCGGTGAGCTGTGGATCGTCATCGTCGTCAGCGATTGTGGCACCAGAACCCGGGGTCGTGCCACTGCCACCGTTACCGCCCACGCGCGAGCCTGCCGTAATCTCTTCCGGGGTGAAGCCATCGACCCGCACGTCGGGCACGAGCCCCTTTGATTCCAGCGAGTTGCCTTTCGGCGTGTAGTAGCGGGCCGTCGTCAGCTTGAGCCCTGCCCCGTCCTCGAGATCGAAGAACGTCTGCACGGTTCCCTTGCCGTAGGTCGGCGTGCCGACGAGCTTCGCGCGTCCGTGATCGCGCAGGGCGGCTGCGAGGATCTCGGCGGCCGACGCGGTTCCCTGATCGACAAGGATGATGATCGGCACCGAGGTCGCGACGCCGCCCTTGTGCGCGGTCTGATTCTCGACGCTCCCCGCGCGGCCGCGGATTGTCACGATCGTCCCGCTCTCGAGGAACAGATCGGCAGTCGAGATCGCCTGGTCGACAAGGCCTCCGGGATCGTTGCGCAGATCGAGGACGAGGACGTCGAGTGCGTGCGCCGCGCGGAGCTGCACGAGCGCAGCCGATGCATCCTGCGTCGTCGCCTCGGCGAACCGCGTGATCGCGAGGTAGCCGATGCCCTTCTCGAGCACGCGCTGGCGAACCGTCGGCTGCTTGACCTGCGCGCGGATCAGCGTGAACGCACGCGGTTCCTTCCAGCCGGCGCGCAGCGCGGTCAGCATGACGCGCGTGCCCGAGGCGCCACGCATGCGAGCCTCCCATGCACCCGCGTTCGCGGTCTCGCGGCCAGCCTCGGCGGTCGGCGCGCCCTCGATGCTGGTGATCCGATCGTCGAGCTGGAGCCCGGCGACCTCGGCCGGCGAGCGCGGCACGATGCCATCGATCGTCGGATACGGCGGCATGTTGGGACGGGCGTCATCGACTTCACCAGGTGCGAGCGTGAGCCCGACGCCGCCGAACTCGCCCTCGGTGTCCTGGCGCAGGTGCTTGTAACGATTCGGCGGCAGGAACGTCGAGTACTGATCGAGGTTGTGCAGCATGCCGCGCGCGGCGTCGTACAGCAGGCGCTTCTCGTCGACCTGATCGACGTAGCTCGTCTGCACCGTCACCAGGGCCTGCGCGAACGCGTCGAGCGTCTTGTAGCGCGCGACGTCACGCGGGACCGCACGCGCCGCGAACGCGGTCGCGATCACGGCTCCGGCGGCGAACGCGGCGACGTGCGAGGCGCGTGACACCGCCAAAGCTTAGCGCGACGCCGCGAACAACGGTTCCGGATCGATCGGAAGTCCACCGGGGCCGATCGCGACGCGGATCTCGAGGTAGACGCGATGGCGCGCGGCGCTGCCCAGCCGATCGCCGCGCTTGACCGGAGCGCCCACCGGAACGGTGCTCGCGCCGAGCTTCGCGACGACGCTGAGGTAGCTGCCGTGATCGATGATCACGCCGCTGTCGAGCCCGCGCATCGGCCCGGCGTAACGAACGACGCCGTCGGCGACCGCAGTCGCGGGCGCGTGCTCGGCAACCTCGAGATCGATTCCGCGACGTGACAGCTTCGTGCGCGAGCGCTCGTGGTCGAGCAGGCCGAAGCGCCGGGCGATCGAGCCTTTCGCGGGCCGTGCGATCTGCGCGGGCAGCACGATCGCGGGGACGCGCGCGGCGTCGCCCGTGGTGCGGGTCTTCGCGGTGCGAAGCTGACCATGCTCGTCGGCGAGCAGGCCGCGCTCGGCGAGATCACGCTCGACGAGCAGGCGCGCGGCCGCACGCCGCCGTGCGGTGGCAGGCAGATCGGCACCGGCGGGTGCGCGCAGCACGCGATACGCGGCGGCGAGCCGGCGCGTGCGGATGTCGTCGAGCGCCGCGAGCTTCTCGCCGACGATCGTGATCGCGCGCTCGATCGATGCGGCCTCGTCGGCGAGCTGCTGGGTGAGCCCGGTGCGGAGATCCGAGGGCGGCTCGACCGCGCGCAGTGGCTGCGCGAATGGTTCTTCGTCGGCGTGCGCCAGCTGCGACCCGGGGACGACTGTGGCGAGCACCACGAGGAGCGCGAGGTCAGCGCGCGACACGCGAGGCTCCCGCGAGGCCACCACCGAGGAGCCCGAGCGTGCCACCGAGCGCGACGAACCACAGCACGTGGAGCGCGTCGGGGATCATCGGCGTGACGGCGCCGAGCGACGACG
>JACCTC010000479.1 GCA_013812655.1 Deltaproteobacteria bacterium
GATCGAGGCGGTGGGTGCGGCCGGTGCGAATGCCGGCCTCGGCAACGGTGGCGGTGGTGGTGCCGGTGGGATCGTGGTCCTTCGCGCGGGCAACACGCTGACCTATCCGACGGCGCTGACCGTCGCCGGTGGTGCCGGTGGCCAGCCCGGAACCCTCGCGACCATGGGCGGAGCGGGCTCGATCGGGCGCGTTCGCGTCGATGCAGCCGCGACGGCAGGCACCCCCCCGGCCACGCCTGCGCCCCGCCGCGGTCCGATGCTCGTGCGGCCGGCGAACCCGATCTTCGAGATCACGAAGCCGCAGCTGACGATCGCCGGCACGGTCGGCGACAAGGTCGACATCATCGTGCTCTACCCCGACGGTGGCGGTAGCCAGACGATGTCGCAGACCACGCTGACGAGCGCGGACTTCATGTTCCAGCCGACGCTGACGATCGGGCTCAACCAGATCTGCGTGATCGTCCCGGGCGGAAACTTCGCGCGCGACGAGGCGAAGAACTGCATCGACGTCGCGTTCATCCCGTAGGACGGCGCTGCGGCGTTACTTGCGGCTCGCGATCGTCTTCTCGAGCTCGCTGAGGATCGTGTTCGCGTCGCCCCGCTTCTCGGGCGCCATCATCACCTGGTTGATGTTGATGAGCCGGTAGCGCGGCCAGAGGTCGGTCGCCTTGTCGCCGAGCGCCTTGAGATCGCGGCCGACGCTCTGGTAGCGCACGAAGATGGCGTTCGCGACGGCAGGCTGCGGATCGGCCGGCTTGACCGGATCGGCCGGCTTCGTGACCTCGACCGGCTTGACGACTGGTTCGGCCGGTGTGGTCTCGGTGCGATCAGGGCTGGTCCCCCCAGTGCCGGTCGCGGGCTTGCGCGTGCGATCGGGTCGCTTGGGCTTCGGCGGTGGTGCCGCCTCGGTGGGAACGAACGGATCGACGACCGGCTCGGTGACCGGGTCTGCGACGGGCGCAGCAGATCCAACCTCGGTCGCCGTCGCCGGCTCGACCGGCGCCGGCGGCTGGACCGGCGCGGCGGTCTCCACGGCGACCTTCTGCTCCTCGGACGTTGCCGGGGGCCTGGCATCGTCGGTCTTGCGGCTGGCGACGATCGCAATCACCACGCCGGCGATCGCGAGCATGCCGACGAGCACGAAGACCCACCCGCGTGACCGCTTGCCTTCCCACCCGAGCGCCTCGTTGCGAGCCGTCGTGATGCTGCGCTCGGCCGACACGCGACTGGCGATCGGGCCGCTGACCGGCGGTGCCTCGAGATCCGTCGGTCGCAGCTCGGGGGCGCCGGCCAGCGCTGCGGGCGACTTCGGCTGCATGAAGTTGCCGGAATCCTCGTTGACGGCGCGCTGCGGTGTGACCGGTTCCGTGATCTGCGGCGAGCGGAGCCCGACCGGCAACGGGACACCGAGGGCGGTCGCGGCGGCGGCGCGATCGCGCTCGATCAGGTCGAGGAGGTCGCGTGCGATCTTCGCGGTGGCCGGACGAAGCTCGCGCTTCTTGTCCATCAGCCGGCGGGCGAACGCCTCGAGCAAGGGATCGACCTCGAGGTACGGGACGCGCTCGGAGATCCGTGGCGGATCGAGCAGCAGGTTCGCGCGTGCGACCTCGGCGCCGCTGCCGTCGAACGGCAGCTTCCCGCACAGCATCTCGTACACGACGATGCCGAGCGCGAACAGATCGATGCGGTGATCGATCGGATCGGCCACGGCCTGCTCGGGCGCCATGTAGTGCGGCGTGCCGAGCACGAGGCCATTCGTGGTGAGCCGGCCGGTCGCGCTCGACGAGTCGCCGCCCTCGCGAAGGATCGCGATGCCGAAGTCGACGATGCGTGGGACCTCGGTGCCGTGATCGTCACGCTCGACGATCACGTTCTCCGGCTTGAAGTCGCGATGGATGAGGCCGGCCTCGTGGGCGTGGAACAGGCCCTCGAGCATCTGCTTGGTGAGGTGCAGGATGCGCTCGGGCGGCATCGGCGCCTCGTTGAGCAGCGTCGCCAGGTCCTCGCCCAGCGCGAAGTCCATCACCATGTAGCGTAGACCATCGGGGGTCTCGCCGACGTCGACGACCCCGACCACATTGGGATGGCGGAGCCGGCCGGCGAGCTCGGCCTCGCGCTCGAAGCGCTGCGCGACCTTGTGATCCTCGAGGAGCTTCCTGTGGAGGACCTTGACCGCGAACGTGCGGCCGACTTTGACGTGCTTCGCCTTGTAGACGGCGCCCATCGCGCCCTCGCCGATGCGTGCCTCGATCTGGTAGCGACCTGCGAGAACCTCCCCGATCAGCTTGTCAGGGAAAGCCTCGCTTCGCTCGAATGGGGCACTCATCGAAACGTCCCCGAGAGGATCAGCGAGACTCCACCCGAGCTCTCGACCGAGGGCGACACGACCATCCGCGACTCTTCACCGGATGTCGCGAACAGCACGGCGGTCGCGACCGCGCCGGCCGCCGCGACGAGGAAGCCGACATCCGCGATCAGCGCGGTGTTGCGGATCTTGTCCTCCTGCGAGCTGCTGCATGGGGCCGACGGCTTGTCGCAATCGTTGAACAGGTTCTTCGCCCTGATGCCGAACCCGATGCCCATGCCGAGTCCGACCACGGCGACGCCCGCGGTAACCATGGAGGTCTTCGTGAAGTGCCGCGGGACCGCCGTCGTCATCGTGCCGCCGCCGTTTCCACCGGTCGGCGGTTTGGGGCGTACCGGTGCGTCGGGCAGCAGCGAGCGCGCGGCAGCCGCGAACCGCGACCTGGCGTCCGTGATCACCGCGATGTCGATCGCGGGCCGCGAGGCGCTCTTGCCGGTCGCGGGCTCGATCCACGTGCTGTCGATCTGCACCGAGCCACCGCCACCGCTGTCGACCATGACCACGAACAGGAGCTGCGCGGCGTCGAGGCGCTTGGCGACATCGGCGACGCAAGCCGGCGTCGCGACGCAGTCGGGCGGGAGGCCCTCCGGGGGCAGCTGGCGACGGACCTCGAGCCCGCCGACCGCGTCGACCTCGAGCTCGGTCGACAGGGCGTCCGCGAGATCCTGGCTCAACGCGTCCACCCGGGCGGCGTCGAGGTTGACCGCGATCCCGGGCACGATCGCGACCTTGACTCGCTCGGCATGGGCCGCGCCGGCCGTGATGAACATGGCGAGGATCAGCGCGAGGGCAGGGAGGAGAGCTTTCACGGGTTGGTCCATCGTATCGACGACGTCGTCGGTGCGAGCGAGGCCTGGCTTACACGCCTGGTGAGGGTTCCGTGAGTCGAATCAATTTCCGCATACTCACCCACCACGCAGC
>JACCTC010000483.1 GCA_013812655.1 Deltaproteobacteria bacterium
ACGCCGGCGTCGTCGATCGAGGCGCGTAGCTCGAGTGCGCCGTGCGTCGCGAGCCGGCCGACCGCGACGTCGCGGAGCGCGATCGAGCTGGTCCCGGCATCGACCCGGCCCGTGCCGGCGACCGCGAGCACGCGCGCGAACCGCATCTCGGGTAACACGAGCTCGGCGGCGCTGCGCGCGAACGCGAGATCGACGCGAACCGGTGACGCACCGCCGCGCAGCCGCACCGGGCCGGTGATCACGCGGACGCCGGTCGGGTCGGGAACGAGCTCGACGCCATCGGCGGTCAGCTCGCCGAGCCCGGCGATGTTCGCGGTCAGCGTACCCTCGGCGACGATGATCCGGCGCACGCCGCGACCACCTCCGGCACGACCATGGCTGCGACCAGCACCCTGCCTGGCGATCCGCCGCGCCAGCCGTGCGAGGTCGGAGTCGCCGTGCTGATCGACGCGGATCGCGACCCGAGGACCATCGACCCGGATCTCGTCGGCGCGGAGCTGGCCGCCGAGCAGCGAGCCCATCGCGACCGACGCCTCGATCGCGTCGACCTGCACGAGCTCGCCGAGCGCGACATCGGTCATCCTGATCGAGCCGGTGAGGTCGGCATCGATCCCGCCGATCCGCGCCGTCACGCCACCTGCGGCGGTCAGCCGATCGGCGAGCATGTCGGTGCGGGCACGGACGATCGCGGCCGCGGCGATCGGTAGGCCGAGCGCGAGGATCGCCGTCGCGCACAGCACCCGGCGTTCGCGCGGCCGCAGGCGTCGCATCAGTGGTGCTCGACCACCGCCTCGCGGCGTTCATCGCCGACGTACTGGCGCTGGAGGATCCGGCGCTCGCCGCGACCGCGCGAGGTCGACAGCGTCGCGCCCGCGAGCATGTGCTCGCAGAGCTCGCCGAACGAGATGCCCGCGGCGTCGGCGATCTTGGGGAGCAGGCTCGTCGGAGTCATGCCCGGCAGCGTGTTGACCTCGAGCACGAACTCGTTGCCCGAGTCGCTGACCATCATGTCGACGCGGGTTGCACCGCGACAGCCAAGAGCGGTGTGTGCGCGCAGCGCCTGCGCGAGCACGCCGCGATAGCGCTCGGGCGACAGCCGTGGCGGCACGAAGTACTCGGTGGCGCCCTTGGTGTATTTGTTCGAGTAGTCGTAGAAGCCGTCGCGCGGCGAGATCTCGACCGCACCGATCGCGCGGTCATCCAGGATTGCGACCGAGACTTCCTTGCCGGCGATAAACCGCTCGACGAGAACCTCGTCGTCGAAGCACAGCGCCTTTTCGACGGCAGGCAACAGCTCGTCGGCTGTCTCGCAGATCGCGATGCCGACCGAGCTGCCCTCGCGGATCGGCTTGACCACGCAGGGGAACCCGAAGTCGCCGTGGACACCGAGCAGGTCGGTCGCATCCTCGGCGGTCAACGTGTAGTACGCGGGAGTCGGCAGGTTGTGCAGCCGGAACAGCTCCTTGGCCTTGCCCTTGTGCATGGCGAGCGCCGACGCGAGCACGTCAGACCCGGTGTACGGGATGCCAAGGGTCTCGAGCAGCCCCTGGATGCAGCCGTCCTCGCCCCACCGGCCGTGGAGGGCGATGAAAGCGATGTCGATGCGCTCCTGGCGCAGCGCGACGTCGACGTCGCGATCCACGTAGATCGGGATGGCGTCGTGGCCACGGGCCAGGAGGGCGGCGAGCACGGCTTCGCCGGTACGCAGCGAGACTTCACGCTCGCTCGACAGGCCACCGAGCAACACACCGATCTTGCGGGACTGCATCCGAGAGCTCCTTCTGTCGACGAGAACGCCAGGGTCCCGCCGTTCATTCGAAGGCGCCAAGGTGACGCCCGTTTCGACCCTAAGGGCCTCATATAAGCGGGGCAACTTTTGCGCGCCTTGACGCGGCTTCCGGGCGCAGGTACGAAGGCCGCGATGACGAAGAAGCAAGCTGCCGACGGCACGACTTCAGACGACGCCGACAAGAAGGCGAAGAAGAAGCCCGCAGCCAAGAAGGCAGCCCCGGCGAAGAAGCCGGCGACGAAGCCCGCGGCGAAGAAGCCGGCCGCGAAGGTCGCGCCGAGGAAGAAGAAGGGCGACGCCGAGACAGCGGCCGTCGAGACGCCGAGCGCGGCGCTCGCTGACGTCGAGGACGCCGAGGTTCTCTCGGAGACGCCCGCCGAGGTGATCCAGGAGCTCGCGGCGGTGGTTGCGGAGCCGCTCAGCGACGAGGAGCGCGAGCTCCAGGCGCTCTACGGCGACGATCTCGCGAAGCCCGGGATCGTCCACACCGAGTACCAGGATCGCCAGACGGCCGACGAGGATCGGCCGATGATGCCGGAGATCAACGCACGCGACGAGCGCAAGCACCAGTGGCAGGAGCGCCGCGATCGCCGGCGTGGTCGCCGCGAGGAGCGCGAGCGTCACCGCGACGAGCGCCGCACCCAGCGTGACCAGCCCCAGGCCGCCCAGCCGGGTCAGGCCGCAGGCCAGGGAGCTCCGCAAGCTGGTGGCGGTGGTGGCGGCCGTCAGGGAGGCGGCCAGCCGCGCCAGCACGACCAGCGGCCGCCGTCGCAGAACCAGCCGAACGCGCAGGCGTACCAGCGCCCGCTGCAGCCGCCCGTCCAGATCCAGGCCACCGAGATCGACGCGCTCGGTCGGGTCGGCACGCCGCTCGGCGACGCCGCCGCGACGGTGTTCGCGCAGCTCCGCAACGGGCAGCCGCTGCCGGTCCGCCAGCTCGCCCAGATGATGCGCAAGCGCAGCCTGGTCGAGACCGACCCCGAGCAGCTGGCCCCGCAGCTCAAGGCCGAGCTCCTCGGCGACGAGCGCAGCTATCGCACGCTCGGCCTGCGGCCGCGCATCGTCTACCGCGGTCGCGATCTGTTCGCGCCCGGCCCGGTCTCGATGTCGGTCACCGCGGACGCCGAGGCTGGCGTCGCGACGGCGCTGTCGAAGCTCGCGGGCGCAACGCACCGCGCGCTCGCGCAGCGGATCGCGAAGGCGTCGGCGGTCGGCTTCGAGCGATTGATCCACGCGTACATGGTTGCCGCGGGCTATCGCGAGATCGCCTGGGTCAAGCGCGTCGGGGGGATCAGCTACGCGTCGGCGACGGCGCCGGGCATCGATCGCACGGTGCTGATCAGCGCGCGCTCCGGTGATCAGCCGATCGATCGGCGTGGCATCGGCGAGCTGCGCGTCGGCGTCGAGGCCAAGAACCTCGTCGCGGGCGTGCTGTTCTCGGGCCCCGAGCTCTCCGAGGATGCCGAGCGCGAGCTCGAGCGCCCGGGCCGCTCGATCGCCGTGATGTGCGGCGACCAGCTCGTCGCCGCGCTCATCGCGACCGGCGTCGGCGTCGTCAGCTCGGCAGCTCCGTTGCACTACGTCGACGACCAGTTGCTCGACGAGCTCCTCGCGGGGTGACCGGCGCGCCGCACTGGTTCTGGCTCGGGCGCGCATCCTATCGCCGCGTCCTCGCCGACCAGCTCGCCGCGCGCGAGCGGGTGTGGGCCGGTGGCGAAGGCGTGATCTATCTCTGCGAGCACCCGCCGGTGTTCACGCTCGGCCGCTCGGCGACGATCGCGAACGTCCTCGATCCGGGCGACATCGCGATCGAGCGCATCGAGCGCGGCGGCGAGGTCACGTATCACGGGCCCGGCCAGCTCATGATCTATCCGATCGTCCGGATCGGCAGCGTGGTGACGTTCCTCGAGCGGGTCGCCGGCGCGATCGTCAACGCATGCGCCGCCCTCGGCGTCGGCGGCATCGCCTGGCAGCGTGACCCTGCGGGCATCTGGCGCGATGGCAAGAAGCTCGCCGCGTGCGGCATCCACGTCTCGCGTGGTGTGACCGTGCACGGCTTTGCGCTCGACGTCGACACGCCCCCTGCGATGTGGCGCCGGATCAGGCCGTGCGGGCTCGACGTGCCGCAGCTCTCTGTCGCGCAGGCCCGCGGCGCTCCCGTCACCGTCGAGGCCGCCGCGATCGAGGTCGGCCCCCGCGTCGCGACGGCGCTCGCTCAAGTGTGAGATAACCGAACCGATGCAACGCCCGTCGCGCATCGCGGTGCTCTACAACACCGACTACGACGCCGAGGCCAAGCTGGCCGGCATCGATGTCAGCTCGGTCGAAGCCTCCGCGCGTTCGATCGCCTCGGCGCTCTCCGATAACGGCTATCGCATCGAGCTTGTCGGCGTTCATGGGCTCGACGTGTTCGACGTGCTCGCGAAGATCCGCGCCAGCGCGCCGGATCTGGTGTTCAACCTCTGCGAATCGATGGAGGGCGACGCGCGCAACGAGCCGACGTTCGCCGGCCTCCTCGATCTCTACGGCATCCCGTACACCGGCGCGGATCTGCTCGGGCTCGCGTCGTGCCTGCACAAGCAGCGCACCAAGGACATCCTGATCGCGCGCGGCATCAGCACGCCGCCGTACCGCTGCCTCGAGACCACCGCGCAGCTCGCCGATCCATCGCTCGAGGCGCTCGACTACCCGTGGTTTCTCAAGCTCGCGCACGAGGACGCATCGGTGGGCATCACCGAGGAGAACCACGTCACCTCGGCGGCCGCGCTGCGCGCCCGCACGCAGGCGATGTTCGACGAGTTTCACCAGCCGGTGATCGCCGAGCGCTACGTCGAGGGGCGCGAGATCAACGTGACCTTGATCGGCAACGGCGACACGCTGCGGATGCTGCCGCTTCACGAGATCGACTTCGCCGAGATGCCGAAGGATCGCCCGCGGATCGTCAGCTACGCGGCGAAGTGGGACGAGACCCACGTCGATTACGTCGGCACCAAGCCGGTGCCGCTGCGCGACGCCAGCCCGGCGCTGATCGCCGCCGTCGAGGCGATCGCGCGTGCTGCCCACGCCGCCGTCGGGCTGCGTGACTACGGCCGGGTCGATCTGCGCGTCGACGCTGACGGCACGCCGTGGGTCATCGACGTCAACCCGAACTGCGATATCTCGCCCGATGCTGGCGTGGCGCGCTCGGCGCTGGTCGCGGGCCTCAGCTACGCGCAGCTGATCGATCTGATCACGATCTCGGCGTGGCGGCGCATCCGCGGCTGAACCGCCGAGTCGTGTCGGTCCGTTTCAGAGCTCGACAACGGTGCGGTTCGTCGTCACGAGCTGGCTGCGTACACACTGCTTCGCGGGCTTGTCGTCGCGGGTCGTGACGAACACGGGCTGGAACAGCTGGTGGTCGGCGGTCGCGTAGAGGTAGCGGACCTCGCAGACCGGACGCTCCCCGCGGCCGAGCGCGGCATCGAGGGCCTTGCGCGACGCGTTCGTCGTGCCGGCGAAGACCTTGCCGATCTCGAACAGCGTGCGGCCGTCGTAGACCGCCATCAGGTACGCGTTGCCGGCGTTCTCGAGGATCACGACGTCGGCGCTCTTCACGAACTTGTACTTGCGCTGGGTGCCGCCCGACGCGGGCCGGCCGGCGGTGTACGGCGCGTCGCGATCCTTGAACACGATGCCCTCGGCACCGGCCGCACGCAGCCGATCGTGGAGCGTGCGCTTGGCAGCCTTGCCAGACGCGACCGGCAGGATCCGGACGTCGCCGGTGAGCGCCGGCTCGATCTCGTTATCGAGGATCTCGAAGCGCTCGAGGTAGCCGCGGCGCTGGACGTCGTCGCCGCCGAACGCGAGCACGTCGAACAGCCAGTACGTGTCGTCGAGGAGCTCGCCGTCGACGACCGTGCCGTGCGGCAGGTAGTCGAGGCCGGCGAACGTGCGCGGATCGACCTGTGTGCGCTGGCCGTCGCGGTTCGTGACGACGTGCTGTGCGCCGGTCGTCACCAGGACCCGCTGCCCGTCGAGCTTCTGCTGCGCGACCGTGGCGTCGTTCGCGAGGAAGCGCGCGAGCTCGCCGTCGTCGATCGGGTTGAGGAGCTGTGCCGGCAGGCCCACCTTGGCGCGCTTGCCGGTGACCTTGCTGCCGCTGCCCTGGCCCTCGGGCGGCGCGACCGCCGCGGGCACGCTGGTCGCGGTCACTTCCTGGTAGCCCTTCGCGGTCTTCTCGCGGACGAGGGCCTCGAGCTTGCGGGTCGCGGCAGCGAGCGAGATCTTGAGGCCCTTGCTGCCCTGGCTGAGCGTCGCGCCGCGACGGCCCCATTCGCAGGTCACCGTGTAGGCGTCGCCGTCCTTCACGATCGACGCGTTGTAGACCTTGTCGGAGCTGCCTTCCTGGAAGAACAGCTGGATGCTCTTGACCGTGCTCATGCGTCGTCGTCTCCCGTGGCGTCCTCGCCAGCGAGTCGCCGTAGCTTCTTCTGGAGCCCGAAGCGCGACAACCCGAGCAGGCGCGCGGCGACGGTCTGGTTGTTCTTTGCGCGCGCCATCGCCGCGCCGATGTACGCCTGCTCGGTCGACTGCAGCGCGGGCTTGAGCCGCAGATCCTCGCCGACCGCTGGCTTCCCGGGCTCGGGCCGCGCCATCGCGGTCGCGATCGCTTCGGGCAGATCGCCGACGTCGATCACGTCGCCGCCCATCGCGAGACCGCGCGCGATCGCGTTCTCGAGCTCGCGGACGTTGCCGGGCCAGCGATGCTGGGCGAGCGCACGCAGCGCGGCGCGGGTCACACGCGGTGCGGGCTTGCCAGCTCCGCGCGCCGATGGCGTTGCCCGCGCGAGCTGCGCGAGCAGCTGGTCGACGAGCAGCGGGACGTCGCCGTCGCGCTCGCGGAGCGGCGGCACGACGACGCTGATCACCTCGAGGCGGAACCGCAGATCCTCGCGGAACCGGCCGGCGGTGACGAGCTCACCCAGTGCGTGCTGGCTCGCCGCGATCACGCGGACGTCGACCTTGCGGGTCTTGGTGTCGCCGACGCGGCGGATGATGCCGTCCTGGAGGACGCGCAGCAGCTTGGCCTGCATCGCGACCGAGGTATCGGCGATCTCGTCGAGGAACAGCGTGCCACCGTCGGCGACCTCGAACAGACCGCTGCGGTCGCGGTCGGCGCCGGTGAACGAGCCGCGGATGTGACCGAACAGCTCGCTCTCGAGGAGTGGCTCGGGCACGGCGCTGCAGTTGATCGCGACGAACGGCCCGGTCTTGCGCGGCCCGTGATCGTGCAGCGCGCGCGCCACGAGCTCCTTGCCGCTGCCGCTCTCGCCAATGACGACGACCGGCAGCGACGTCGCGGCTGCCCGGTCGACGACGTCGAGCATGCGGACGATCGCAGGCGATCGACCGACGATCCGCTCGTAGCGATGGCGCAGCCGATCGCGATCGGGGAGGTCGGCCTTGACGCGAACGAGCTCGGCGTCGCGCTCCGCGAGCTCGGCCGACAGCCGGCCGTTGAGATCGTCGACCTCCCGCGACTTCCGGCGCAGATCGTCCGCGAGCCGGGCATTCTCGATCGCGATCGCCGCGATGTCCGCGAGCTCGCCGAGCACGGTCGCCGCCGCCTCGTCGAAGGCGCCGCCGCGCAGCCGGTGGTCGACGTAGATGCAGCCGGTGATCGCGCCGCGCTGGCGCAGCGGGACCGCGAGCACCGAGCGCAGCCGCAACGCGGCGACCGAGGCGGCGGCGCCGAACCGCTCGTCGACGCCGGCATCGACGGTCATCACGGGCTCGCCGGTCTGTGCCGCGCGCTCGGCGATCGAGCGACTCACCGACGGCGTGGTCGCCGGATCGAGATCGCCGATCATGAAGTTGCGCGAGACGACGGCCGCGAGCTCGCCGTCCGGTTGCCGGAGCAGCAGGAAGCCGCGCTCGGCAGCGGTCAGCTCGATCGCGGTATCGATCACCTCGTCGAGGATCCGCTCGACGCTGGCCTCGGTGTTGAGGCGGCGCGACAGCGTGAGCAGCCGGCGCAGGGGCGGGCTCGCGGTCGCAGCAGCCTGCGCGCGTGTGCCTGCCGCCCCAGCCGCACCTTGCCCCGTGGGGAGCGTCGCGAGATCCGGATCGGCCTCGAGC
>JACCTC010000493.1 GCA_013812655.1 Deltaproteobacteria bacterium
GGCGAAGGTTGATCAACGGCGCGATCAAACCCGAGGATCCTGCGATCGCCGCGCTCGGACCCCGCGCCGTTGCGGCGACGCGAAAGCTCGTTGCTGCGATCGCGAACCCCTGACACGTCGTGGCTGCGCCGACGGTGCGACCAGATCCGAATGGGTCCGAAAAAAAAACCGCCGGTAAACCTGGGGGAGGCTACCGGCGGGACCCGCACCAGAGTGCGGGGGTCATTGCATCACTGCTCGTGCGGGTGGAACACGAGACAGGACGCTGGGCGAAAGTTCCGACCTCATCGGTCGATGCGGGGAGGATCTGCACGCTCGATACCAGCGTGCTTCGAACGCAGGTCTCGCGGGTTGCATGATCGGCTCTGTGCGAAAGAGCTACACCGAGCGACTTCGCGCGATGCTCGGCGCACGTCCCTACTTTACGGGACTTGAGCCGCGGCATTACTGGTGCACCACAGCCTGCCATGGCCACTGATCCGAAGGTTCCACAGAGCTACGACGAGATCGTCCGCAAGACTGTCCCAGATCCGGATAGCTCGAAGCGCCCCACCGAGCGTCAGGAGCAATTGGCGAGAGAAGGCTTCCGCGCGATGGATGACGGCGAGCAAGCGCTGCACGCGCGGGTCGCCCAGGCGCTCCAGGCCGCGAGCGTCCGGATCGATGACATCACCATCGAGGTCGATCGCGACACCGTCCGGCTGCACGGCAGCACGACGAACACGGCGATGATCGATCAGATCGAGGGCGTCGTTGCGGGAGTCAGCGGGGTGGCCAACGTCGAGAATCGCCTGGTCGTCGGGCCCTGAGCTCGTGAGCCGCGCGTCGACATCGCCAGACACCTCGCCGCCCACCGAAGAAGCCGCGACCCAGGAATGAGCCGAAACGCGCACCTGGGCGGGCCCACGTGCACAGCGGGCGATATCGCTCGGTCGAGATGCGCGCCTGCACCATGATCCGCGGCTCTACGAGCCCCAGGGCTCGGCATCAGTCTGGCATGTACGCTGCACCGGACGAAGCGGATAACTTAGGAGTTAATCATGTTTTCCTGGGCTATTACCTTCTTCGTCATTGCTCTGCTCGCTGCGCTCTTCGGCTTCACGGGCCTCGCCGCTGGTGCTGCTGGAATCGCGAAGATCATCTTTATTGTCGCGCTCATCCTGGCGATTGTCAGCTTCGTTGCTGGTCGCCGCTCCGCCATTTGAGTGCGCCTCGGCAGGGCCCAGCTTCCTTGGGCTCGCAGGCGGTAGAAAGGTTTGACCTCGCTGTGAACGGAACCATCCTGATCGTCGATGACGATGACGACACCGCTGTGCTCCTGCGCGACAGTCTGCGCAAGCGTGGCTTTGATGTCGACGCCGTCAACTCCGCACAACAGTGTCTGGAGCGTCTGCGGACCGATCCCGCGGACGTTGTCGTGACGGATGTTCAGATGTCGGGCATGTCCGGCATCGACCTCTGCCAGGAGCTGCGCCAGCGGTATCCAGACCTCCTGCCAATCGTGCTGACGGGCCAGGGCGGCCTCGACACCGCGATCGCTGCGATCCGCGCCGGCGCGTACGACTTCATCACCAAGCCGGTGAAGGTCGACGCCCTCGCGATCGCCGTCGGTCGAGCCCTCGAGCACCTGTCGCTGCGCCGCGAGGTCAAGCGACTGCGGTCCGCCGCCGATCGCGACGTCCCGATCGACGGCATCGCGGGCAACAGCCCGGCGATCCGCGAGACCATCGAGATGATCCGGCGCGTGGCCGACAGCGATGCGACCGTGCTCGTCACCGGCGAGTCAGGTACCGGCAAGGAGCTCGTCGCTCGTGCCCTCCACAACCTTTCGCCACGCCGCGACCAGCCCTTCGTCGCCGTGAACTGTGCGGCGATGCCGGCCCCGCTCCTCGAGAGCGAGCTGTTCGGTCACGTCCGCGGAGCCTTCACGGACGCCAAGCGGTCGCGTGCAGGTCTCTTCGTGCAGGCCGGTGCCGGCACGATCTTCCTCGACGAGATCGGCGAGATGCCGATCGAGATGCAGGTCAAGCTGCTGCGCGTCCTCCAGGAGCGCAAGGTCCGGCCGGTCGGCGGCGACGAGGAGGTGCCGTTCGAGGCCCGCGTCGTCACCGCGACCAACCGCGATCTCGAGACCGAGGTCGAGGAGAAGCGGTTCCGCGAGGACCTCTTCTACCGGATCAACGTCGTCGCGATCCCGGTGCCGCCGCTGCGCTCGCGCGCCGGTGACATCCTGCTGCTCGCGCAGTTCTTCCTCAAGCGAATTGCCGGCCGCACCAACAAGCCAGTGCAGGGCATCTCGGGTCCCGCAGCGCGGTTGCTGATGGACTACGACTGGCCGGGCAACGTGCGAGAGCTCGAGAACTGCATGGAGCGCGCGGTCGCCCTGTGCCGCCTCGACGAGGTCACCGTCGACGATCTGCCGGCGAAGGTGCAGGAGCACCAGAGCAGCAAGATCGTGATCACGACGGAGAGCCCGGGCGAGCTGATCACGCTCGACGAGATGGAGCGGCGCTACGTCCGCCAGGTGCTCAACGCCGTCGGCGGCAACAAGACGCACGCCGCGCGCATCCTCGGCATCGACCGGCGGTCCCTGTACCGCCGCCTCGAGGAGCCGCGTCACGACGCCAAGCCCGAGGCTGCTGCCGCGGGTGCCCCGTCGGCAACCGGTCGCCCGCCGACGACGCCTCCGCCGATCGGTGGTGCATCGAATGGCTCGAACGGTCATGCCACCCCGCCCTCGGGTACGGGTACCAGCGTCGTCCATCCCGGAGAGATAGAGCACACCTAGCGCTCCAGCGCCGATCGAGACCCGGCCATGAAGCCGCAACGGATTCATCTCCTCCTCGTCGAGGACGACGATCTCGACGTGATGAACGTCCATCGTGCACTCGCGCAGGCTCCCGAATTTGCCTCGATCACCGTCGCCCGCGATGGGATCGAGGCGCTCAAGTTGCTCCGCGCCGGCGAGCTGCCGATGGAGCGGCTGATCATCATGGCCGATCTGCGGATGCCGCGGATGTCGGGACTCGATCTGCTCCGTGAAGTCCGCGCCGATCCGCGATTGAAGCGGTTGCCGGTCGTGGTACTGACGACGTCCGATGACGCGCATGACCGCGATGCGGCGTACTGCCTCGGCGCCGCGGGGTACTTCGTGAAGCCCAGCGAGCCAGCCAAGTTTCGTCAGATCATGGACGCGATGCGTGCCTACTGGCCTGCGGTGGAGTTCGCGCCTCCACCACTCGACCCAGCCGGGCCAGTGAAGAGCT
Source organism: Deltaproteobacteria bacterium (assembly GCA_013812655.1). Classification (GTDB taxonomy): domain Bacteria; phylum Myxococcota_A; class Polyangia; order Haliangiales; family Haliangiaceae; genus JABFXX01. Next base: position 3,267 of record JACCTC010000493.1, read on the forward strand.
CGTCGTGACCAACGATCACGTGAATCTGCTGATGGTCGACGACGATCGCGTGGATCGCCGCGCGATCCGGCGTGCGATCGAGCAGAGCGGTCTCTCGACGACGATCGAGGAGGCCGAGAGCTCCGCGCAGGCGCTCGACAAGGTCCGCACGATGGCCTTCGATTGCTTGTTGCTCGATCACGATCTGCCGGGCACCACGGGCACCGAGCTCACCCGACAGCTCCGGGCCCAGGGCAACCTGACACCCGTCGTGCTTGTCACCGGGCAACAGAACGAGGAGTTGCTGCAGGCTGCCGTCGAGGCAGGTGTCACGGACTTCTTCCCCAAGGGCGATCTCTCGCCGCGGCGGCTCGCGCTGCGGATTCGCTTCGCGATCCGGATCGGCCGTGCGGAGGCGGAGTCCGCGAAGTCGATCGCCACCGCGATCCAGGCCGCGCGCGCACGCGATGACGTGTTGGCGGTTGTCTCGCACGATCTGCGCGGCCCGCTCCACGCGATCAGCCTCGCATGCGAGGCGCTGCGCGAGGAGATCACCGGGGGCGCCGTGCGTTATCTCGGTGCCATCGAGCGCGCCTCGACGCGCGCGGAGCGGCTGATCACCGATCTGCTCGAGGCGAGCGCGATCGAGAACGGCGCACTGACGCTCGCGACGCATGCCGTCGACGCCGGCGCGATCGTCCGCCAGGCGGCCGCGGATCACGAGTTGCTCGTCAAGGAGACGGGCGGCCAGATCACGGCCCGGCTCCCCGAGGAGACCACGCTCGTCGCCGCCGATCGCGACCGCGTGCTCCAGGTGCTCGGCAACCTGATCGGCAACGCGCTCAAGCACGCGCGTGGTGCACCGATCGAGATCGAGCTGAAGAAGAACGGCAAGGACGCCGTGATCGCCGTCCGCGACCACGGTCCCGGCATCACCGAGGGCGAGCTACCGCACGTGTTCGACCGCTACTGGCACGGCCGCACCCGCAAGGGCGGCGCCGGCCTCGGACTCGCGATCGCCAAGGGCATCGTCGACGCGCACGGCGGCACGATCCAGGTCGAGAGCACGCAGGGCGCCGGAGCCGAGTTCTCCTTCACGTTGCCGCTCGCGCAGCGCGACGCCAAGAATTAGCAAGAATTAGCAACGCAGCCGCTCGTGCGCTGTGGCGCGACGAGCCGCTCTGCCACGCGGCGTGGGTCGGAATGCCCCGCGTTTCGCGGGTTTCTGGTGGCACGCAGCGTGCTCAGGCCTCGCACCATGATCGCTTCTTCGGGCGAGTCCCGGCAGTCGTTCGACTCGTTCGCGTCATCGCGTAACGCGCCCCCCCGATTCCTCGATGCCGTGGTTGGTCGCGTGCTCGAGCTGATGGTGCTCTCGGTCGAGAGCATCAGGGAGCGCTTGCTGCGTCCGACGGCCCACTGATGAACTTGCAGCGTCGCGCCACCGATCGCGGTGCTGCACCGTACTTCATTGAAGAACGGCGCCGGACCGACCCCCAGCGGGATCGGATCCGGCTTGCCGTGCTCGCCGAGATCGGCCTGCTGTTCGCGAGCGGCGGCGATCATCGCGCGCTCCTGCAGCGCGTCGCCGACATCGCAGTACCGGCGCTCGGGGACTGGGGCGCCGTGGACCTGCGTGATGCCGAGGGCGGTCTCGAGCGTGTCGCAGAAGCCGGTGGCAATGCGGTCCGGCGCTCTCGACTCGCCGTCCCGATGGCGGTGCGCGGTCACGTGCTCGGCGTCTTCGCGCTCGCTCGCCAGGATGGGGTCAGCTACGACCGCGACGACCTCGCGTTCGCAGAGGAGCTCGCACGGCGCGTCGCGCTGTTCATCGATCACTCGCTGCTGCTGAAGGGCCAGCAGAAGCTGATCGAGGACCTCGAGGGCATGAACCGCGAGCTCGATCAGTTCGCGGCCGTGATCTCGCACGACCTCAGGGCACCACTGCGCGGCATCGGCAACCTCGCCAGCATGCTCGAAGAGGATCTGGCGCCGCACCTCGATGATAGCTGCCGCACCAACTTCGAGCTGCTGCGCGGCCGCGCGCGCCGGCTCGAGGGGATGATCGACGGCGTGCTCCGCTACTATCGCGCCGGACGCGCCGACGAGCGCGCGGTCCAGGTCGACGTCGGTGCACTGGTTCTCGAGTTGGTCCAGCTCGTCGCCGCTCCTCCGGCGATCGAGATCTCGCTCGATCCGATGCCGACGATCGCGACCGCGCGAGTCCCGCTCGAGCAGGTCTTCATCAACCTGATCTCCAACGCGATCAAGCACGGCACTGGCCCGGCACCGCGGATCGTCATCGGCGCCACGCCGTCGTCGTCGGGCTACGAGTTCTTCGTGCGCGACAATGGGCCCGGCATCGCGCGCGAGCATCACGACAAGATCTGGGGTGTGTTCCGCACGCTCGCCTCGCGCGACATCGTCGACACGACCGGCGTCGGTCTGGCGATCGTGCGGCGCATCGTCGAGAGCCGCGGCGGCCGCGTCTGGGTCGAGTCGGCACTTGGTGAGGGTGCGACCTTCCGCTTCACGTGGCCGCTCGCCGACGCCTCGCGTCGCGGTCACCGTATCGGCCTGGCGTCGCGTTGAACGCTGCGGCGATCGCCGCAGTCAGTTACGCAGGTCCGCCACGAGCGAGCGGCGGCGTCCGTGCGCCACGGCGACACCTGCTGGCCTCGCCTGTGACAGGCCTTGCGCGTGGCACCTCCCTTGCTGCCGCTTTGATCCATGCCGCGTAACAACACCAAGCATCAGGGGTCCGTGTCCGAATCTGATCGGGTGGTCCAGCGCCAGAACGAGCGCCTCGATCCCGACGATCGCAAGGTCGACGATCGCGCCGTTCCGGTCGGTCGTCGCACCGGTGAGTACGAGGATATCGAAGCCGATCGTGCGAGCCGGGTCTCCCGTCGCCCGCATGACGACGCAGACGAAGCCTCGGTGGCCGAAGCCGACCTCACCGACGAGATCGATCTCGACGCGCCCGAGCAGGGCGACGGTCCCGACGCGTAGCGCGCGAGTCGTCGGACCAACCGTCGGACTAATCGTCGAGCAGACCGACCAGCTCGGTCGGGACGCCCGCCGCTCGCAGTTGCGTGGTAACTGGCGTGCGGTTGCCTTCGTGGACAGCCAGCGGGACCCCGGCGCCGTCTTCGATCGTGTAGTGCAGATAGCTCGGCTCGTGCTTGGTCGTGCGGAGCTTGGTGATCGCGGCGCGAACGTCGAGCGCGCTCGGCCGGTCCTCGAAGTTCTTCACCAGCATCTTCTCGACGAGCTCGACCAGCCCCACCGGCGCGTCCGGACATCGCGGCGCGAGCGCCGGCACGGGACGGTTGAGGTGCTGCACGAGGATCTCGACCGACGTCTGACCCATGAACGGCGGGCGTCCGGCGAGTGCCTGATACGCGACGACGCCGAGCCCGTAGACGTCGCAGTGTCCGTCGGTGGGACCACCACGTGCCTGCTCCGGCGCCATGTACGTCGGTGTACCGATCGCCTCGTTCATGTTCGTGAACCGCGCGCCTGCGAGATGGTGGGCGATTCCCCAGTCGATCACGCGCACGGGGTACGTCGCGTCATCGGGCGTGAGGAAGATGTTGTCGGGCTTGAGGTCGCGGTGCGTGACGCCACGAGCGTGCGCCGCCGCGAGCACGTCTGCCACGCTCCCGACGAAGCTGATCACGTCGTTTGCGGGCAGCACGCCGCCTTGCTGGATGCTGGTCGCGAGCGGCGTTCCGACGATGAGCTCCATCGCGATCCACGGGCGGCCGTCATCGAGGAGGCCGCACTCGTAGAAGCGCGGGATGCCAGAGTGCGAAACCGACGCGAGAATCGAGGCCTCGCGCATCATCCGGTCGACGGCGCGATCGAGACCGACCTGGTCCTCGCGCAGCACCTTGATGGCGACGATGCGCTCGCTGACGAGGTGGATCCCGCGGTAGACCCAGCCCATTCCGCCCGTGCCGACAAGGCCGTCGATGCGGTACCCCGAGATCAGGTCTCCCGGCTGGATCGAGGGCTCGGTTTGCTCATCCGGAGACGCGTTAGCCCGCGAGGTCGCCATGGTTTCGCGAACTGGGAGCACACCTCGTGCCAGCGCGCGCTGAGATCGATAGACGTGCGGCCACGCTACAGATGAGGCCCAGTTTCGGCGTCTCGTCACGGGTTTGAGTCCCTCAGAAATACGGCAAGCTTCGTGCAGATTGAGGCGGCATGACGTCCGAGAGCCTCGCCGAGCTCGGCCCCGATTCGGTGGTCGGTTCGTACCGTCTCCTGAAGGAGATCGGGCGTGGTGGCATGGGTGCGGTCTACGAGGCCGTTCACACGGTGCTGCCCCGCAGGGCCGCTATCAAGGTCATGCACAAGGAGCTGCGCAGGCAGCCCGGTATGGCGACCCGCATGGTCCAGGAGGCCTCGATCCTCGAGGAGGTCCGGCACCCCGGGATCGTCCGCGTCTATGAGTGCAACATGCTCCCGGATCGCCGGCCGTGGTTCGCGATGGAGCTCGTCGAAGGCGAGACGCTCGCGAGCCGGCTCCACTACTCGTCGAGGCTGACGCCCGTCGAGGTCGCGTGCCTGCTCTCCGAGGTCTGTGACGTGCTCGCCGCGGTCCACGCGCGTGGCGTCGTCCATCGTGACCTCAAGCCCGACAACTTCATGCTCACGCCCGCAGATCGCGACTTCCCGCTCCGCGTGATCGACTGGGGCGTCGCGCGTCTCGGTCCGGCGGGCCGGCTCACCCTCGACGGTCTGACGCCCGGGACGCCGATCTATATGTCCCCCGAGCAGGCCACCGGGAAGAACATCGCGGGCCCGTGCGATATCTACTCGCTCGGCGTGATCGCGTACGAGGCGCTCGCCGGCCATCCACCGTTCGACGGGCGCACGCTCGCCGAGGTCGTGTGCATGCACCTGTCGTCGGAGCCCGAGCCGCTCGCGCTCAAGTGCAACGCGCCGCCCGAGCTCTGCGCCCTCGTTCACCAGATGCTCGACAAGGAGCCTTCAGCGCGCCCAGGCGCTCTCGAGGTCCGTCAGATCGGCCGCGCCATCGCGATCGAGCTCGCGTCGGCCTACGAGGAATTCGAGCTGACCGGCGTCGAGCCGCGCGCGCCCAAGGCGGTGCGTGCCCGGCCGATGGCCGCGATGATGATCCCGAGCGACGAGGTTGTCGTGATCGACCCCGACGCGCTCGAGTTTGGCAACACCGAGCTCCTGCCGGTGGTTCGCAAGCCCCGGTGGACCCCGGACATCGCTCCCGTCCCTGACGCCATGGCCGCGCAGCAGAACAGTGGGCGCTCGATCGCGCCCCGTGCGCCTCGAGACTCGGTTGCGGGCGAGATCATCGCCGATCCGAAGCTTCGCTGATTTGGAGTAGTGTGCGCGGAGGTCACGCGCGGACTCCGAAAGTCCCGCTCAACGTGAGTCATTGGTGAGGCTTGGGTGAGTTTGTGTCGCTGGCGCTCGTCGTGCGCACGTGCCACGCGCTAGGTGCTCGGAAACGCTCGCACGGTGGGTCCGCACGACGAGGCAATGGCGCACGGAGTCAGACCCCCACATCCCCGAGTTTAGCCACCGCTGTGAGGCACGCCGCGTGCTCCGTTACCCGTCGATATCCTTTTTCCCATCCAACCTTTCTTCAGGAGCGCTCCGATGAACAACCGTAACGGCAGTGACATGACCGGCTCTGGCCTCGATTCGCGAATCGACTCGATCAAGGAGAGCGTCAAGGGTCTCGTCGATCAGGGTCACGAGAAGGTCGATCAGATCAAGCACAAGGTCGTCGACGCCAAGACCCAGGTGGTCTCGCGCGGAAACATCTACGCCGACCGGGCGACCGACTTCATTCGCGCCAATCCGCTGAAGGCGGTCGGCATCGCGTTCGCTGCCGGATACGTCGGCATGCGTCTGTTCCGCCGCTAACGAAAGGCGCAAGTCATGGACACCGCAACCGAGAGTCAGGCAGATCGCCGCGTCGAGGAGGCCAAGGCCTCGATGTTCGCTCGCATGGAAGAGCTCGCCCGTCGCATCGAGGATGCACGCCGCAAGTTCGACGTGAAGGCTCACATCGCCGCGCATCCGCGTGCGGCGGTCGGCATCGCGTTCGCGATCGGCGCGCTCCTCGCGATCCCGGGCGGCGGCAGCAGCCGTCGGCGCTCCTCGGTGCCCGCCGGTCAGGCCGAGGTCAAGAGTGGCTTGATCGGTGCGCTGACCGCGACGATCGGGACGCTCGCGTTCGGGTTCATCAAGAACGCCGCGATGCGCGAGCTCGGTGATGTCGCGCGGGACTGGTGGATTCGTCGCCAGGCCGAAGCGGGGGTCGGTGAAGTCGGTACGAACGAAGCGAATGCGTCACGGACGCGCGACGTCGAGTCGTTCCTCGAGCACTAATTAATTAGCAGCTCGCGGCGATCGCGAACCACGCCCGACGGTGCGGAATGCCCGCAGTGTCGGGCTTTCGCATGTGCAGATTCCCAGCCCGGGACGCGAGCAAATCCGCGGCGGTACGGGTTCTTGTGAGAGCTTCTGAGAGCGATGTCAGGTCCGGGTAGCAGGAAAGCTGCGACCGGATCGGGGATCGGGTCCACTATCTTCGAGCTGGGGAAAAGGAGCATCGATGTATCGTCATGTCTGCTGTGTGCTCGCGATGGCCATCTTCGGCTGTGGCGGCGATGACTCCAGTGATGGGCCGCTCGGCGGCTCGCTCACCGTCACCGGCGAGGTCGTCGACTTCCAGGGCGGTGCGGCGGTCGACACGAGCGTGAGCGTGACCGCGTCCGGCATCACGCCGGCGCCGGTGATCAGCTCGCAGGGTTCGACGTTCACGATCACCGAGATCCCCGAGAACTCGATCTTTCAGATCCTCGCATCCGCCCCGCCGACCTATCGCGCGACGTTCAGCCAGGTCGTCGAGGTCACGAGCTCCGACGTCTCGGGCGTCAAGGCACCGGTCGTCAAGGAGACCTATCTCGCGAGCCTCGCGAGTGCGTTCGCGGTGACGCCGACGGCCGCGCGTGGCGTGTTGATCGTGCGGCTGACCGACACGGCCGGCGCTCCGAAATCCGGCGTCGCGGCGAGCAACGTCGTGATGACCGGTGGTCCGGACCTCGAGGGTCCGTTCTTCCTCGACGCCAACGGCATGCCGGCGCCCGGCGCGACCACGAGCTCGGCATCAGGGCTCGTCGTGTTCTTCGAGGCGGCACCTGGCGTCGTGTCCGCCGGCATCGCCGCCAACGCGACCGCGACACTCGACATGGCGACCTCGCCGGTCGCCGCAGGCTCGGTGACGCTCGCCGTCGCCAAGGTGATCGACGGCATGGGCCCGATGTTGCCGACCAACGTCTCGTTCGCGAACACGGTGTTTCCGATCTTCTCGGGGCGCGGCTGCGTCGCCTGCCACTCGGGTGGCGGCGCCGGACGCGACCTCGGTGGGCTCACGCTCGATGGCAGCGCGAACCTCGTCTACAAGGAGCTGACCGTCGAGTCGACGACGCGGGTCAAGGTCGCGACGCCCGAGGCGAGCACGATTTTGACCAAGCCGCTTCGCGAGGAGCCGCCGAACCATCAGACGGCGACGTTCGCGAATCCGCAGGACCCCGACTACCTGAAGATCCTCGTCTGGATCAAAGAAGGTGCGAAAGACAACTAGAGCCAACTAGAGCCAACGCGCAGCGAGTACAAGGAATCAATGAGCCGAGCTATCTTGATCATGGTCGTCGCAGCGCTTGCCGCATGCGGCGGTGACGACAACGCCGACGACCTCGGCATCGGTGCGCAGTGCACGATGACCGAGGACTGCAACACCGACGAGGGGCAGGTCTGCCTGACCCAGTTCAAGGGCGGGTACTGCGGCGAGCAGGGCTGCCTCCACGACATCGACTGCATCGAGGACTCGGCGTGCGTGACGCATGACGACGGCAACAACTACTGCTTCCGGGTCTGCACCGACAAGGCGCAGTGCAACGCGAACCGCGACGTCGAGAACGAGGCGAACTGCTCGTCGAGCACGACGTTTGTCGACGGCGCCATGGGCCGCAAGGCCTGCTTGCCGCCGAGCGGCTAAGGGTCAGCGACGGCGGCGGCGCAGCGTCACGAGGCCGAGCAGTCCGAGTGCGAGCGCGACGCCGTTACCACCCAGCCCGCCGACCGCACAGCCGCCGGTCGTGTCCGATGGGCCGCCACCACCACCACCGGTGTCCGCGTCGGGACCCGCGCCGGGCCCCGCATCGACCATCGGGGCCGCGTTCGCGAGCGTGATGTCGGCGCAGTTGAAGTAGATGTCATCGCTCGCCGCGTCGAGCGTGTACGGCGGCTTGTCGGTCATCACCTGGATGAACTGCAGCGTGCAGTTGTCGCACTCCATCATCGGCAGCGTGATCTGCGTGCTCAGCATGGCATCGGGGATCAGATCCTTGAGGACCATCGTGCCGGTCGCGGCGTCGGTGCCCTCCTCGTTCGTGTTCGGGAAGCCACCACCGGCAGCCGCCTTCGGGATCGAGAACACCGAGCCGTTCGGCTGGAACGCGATCCGGTAGTGACCGGGATGGTTGATGGTCTCCATCCACGTGACCGTGATCGTCTCGCCGGGGCGGAATGTCGTGACGCGCGCCGGGTTGCGGGTCTGGCCGGCAACACCGCAGTGCTGTTCCTTCTGGTCCGTCGTCAGCCCATCGGTCCTCGCGAGCGGGCTCGTCAGGTGGATGTGAGCGTCCGCGACGAGCGGGCAGAACGTGAGGGCAAGGACCGAGGCGAGGCCAGAAGCGAGGACAGTCGATACGCGCATGGCCGGCATCCTCGCATGGCATTCATCGGAAGGTCCGCAGGTATCTGCTCACCGGACCTCACCTGCCAAGATGCCCCGGTGAGGCCTGACTTCACGAGCAACGTCACGGGGTTGCGGGCCGGGTAGCGCAGGCGGCGGACGTGGCATAGTCGGACCTGGGTGAAGGCGCACGCGCTCGCGGTCGGAATCTGGCTCATCGTCTGTGGCGCGCCGCACGTCGCGGCGGCCCCGCAGGCGACCGGTTTGCCGCCCGGCGACTACCGGGTCGTCGAGGTGCAGATCGCGGCGATGCCGACGACGCGCAGGGGCCGGCCGTGGGACGAGGCGCCCGGCGAGGCTCCGGATCTCGTGGTCAAGATCCAGATCAACGGAGCCAAGGCGGTCACCTGTTACCCGGCGGAGAACGCGGTGATCGGCAAGTGTCGGCTGGATCTTCCGTTCGTGCTCGACGAGACCTCGCACATCGAGCTCGACATTGTCGATCGCGACACCGTGCTCGACGATCCGATCGGCACCGCGCGGCTCGGCGACCCCGCACGCTGGAGCACCGGCGTCGCGATGCCACTCGTGGTGTCAGGACGCCTCGAGAACGCGACGATCACGCTCGCGCGCGCGCCGACCTGGTGGGACCTGCACCGCACGCGCTTGCTCGGGCTCGGCGGTGGCATCGTGCTCGCGCTCGGCGTGCTCGGCGGGTTCCGGCGTTCGCTGATGCCGCCACCGCCGACCCCGCGTGCGCCGGCGCGCTGCTCGCACTGCCAGGTGCTGCTCGGCGACGACCTCAGGAAGTGCAGCCACTGCGGCGCCGCACAGACCGGAGCATCGTCGTGAGCGCGCGTGACGACGACGCGATCTGGCACGTGCCGCTGCTGATCATCGCCGGCCTCGTCGCGATCGTCGGGATCGCCGTCAGCGTCGCGGTGTGGCGAGACGCGATCCCCGAGCCGTGGGGCACCGGCCTGCAGTGGGGACTCGCCGGTGCGTCGCTGACCTTCACGGTCGCACGCATCATCCACGCGCGACGGGTCGGCCGGCGCGAGCTCGAGCTGCTCGTGGTCGGCGGCGGCATCCTGGTCGCGCACTACTTCGTGATCGCGGCCGCCGCGGTCGTCGTGATCGCCGTGATCCTGCTGATCCTCGACGAGCTCTGACGCGCTACTTGCGGTAGTCGTACCAGGCGCCGTTGTACGGCGCGGCGACGTGGCAGCGGCTCCAGCAGAAGTCGAACGTCTTCTCGGGCTCGCCGGCGCGGTCGGTCTCGGTGAACAGCCAGCCGCCTTCGTCCTCGAGCGCCTTGGTGACGGGGCCGATGCGACGCATCAGCGCGAGGTACTTGAGCTCGCCCGGCCCGCCGTCGACGAGGTCATAGATCTCCTTCACGATCGTCGAGCCCTCGGGATAACCGATGACGTGCTCCGCGGGGTCACTCGCCGTCGCATCCGCGTAGATGACGCGGTAGCTGTTGGAGTGACCCGGCGCGTTGCCGGTGACGATCACCCGCTTGCCGGGCGCGGTGACGCCCCAGGTCTGGTAGTCGTCGGGAAACGTCACGTCGACGACCTCGCCACAGCCGGCGAGCAACACGAGCGCGAGGCAGGCGATGCGGGTCATGGGTTCACCTCGAGCGAGCCGAGCGCGACCGTGACGACGACACCGCCGTCGTCGAGCACCGCGTCGAGCGTGAACTCGCCGGCTGCGATCGCGGTCGTCTCCCAGCGGATGCGGTTGATGCCGGAGTGGATCATGCCGATCGGGTACACGGTCGCGCCGAGCCGGGCCCGCAGCACGCCACCGACGATATCGGGATCTGGATCGTCGACACGGACCGTGATCGTCACGAACCGCCGGATACCGGGGGTCTCCTCGACGACCTCGTCTTCGATCGCCTCGACGCTCGCGGTCGGCGCTCGGTTGTCGGCTCGCGTCCCGCGCACCGGGTTCGCTTCCCAGTTCTCGAGCATCTCGATCTGCCAGTCATCGAGCGGAAACCGCGGCGGCATCTCGCCGGCGGCCGCGCGGGCCGCGATCCGCGAGGATTGCGACTTCGCGCCGGCGATCGTGATCAGGCCGACGCCGCTCGGATCGATCACCTCGACGTCCTCGAACATGTCGAGCCGAAAGCCGCTCGGGGCGCCGCCGATCGCCGGGGTGCCGTGACAGCGGACGCAGTTCGCCGCGAGGATCGGCTGGATGTCTTGCTGGAAGCTCGGCGCGGCGGGCACGTCGGGTGCACACGCGGCGAGCAAGAGCCCGACGAGGCCGAGGTATATGGTGCGGTTCATAGGTAGTAGTGGAGCTGGAGGAAGGTGAGCAGGCCCGGATCGTCGAAGTCGCCCGAGCCGGAGACCCGCGTCAGCAGGTGCAGCTCGAGGTGGGCCCGCGGGAAGTACTGGAGGTTGACCTCGTACGCGTCGCGCGCCGAGTGGACGCGGAGATCCGGTTGCCAGCGATGGATCGCCGCACCGACCATCACGCCCCGCGCGACGAACCGGCTCACGCCCAGGTAGCCGGCGAGCTGGTAGCGCGTCGGACCTGCGTTGTCGGCGAACGCCTGGCGCTGCAGATCGAGCTCGGCGAGCAACATGACGCCGGCCTGCTCGAACCACCGCTTGCCGACGATCCCGGCGGTGACCCGCGAGTCGGTCGATGACGTCGCGACCTTCGCCTGGCCGGCGATCGCGGCGGTCTCGTTGAACATGCGGCGCTCGTAGTACGCGGTGACGCCCGTCGACTTGAGGCCCGAGCCGAGAAACTCGATGGGGCGCGGCACGAACGCCGAGACGTGGGCCTCCCAGTCCGCGCCGTAGGTTCCCGCGCCGAGGCCGTACGGCTCCTCAAGCGTGTGGAGGCCGAGATAGCGCCGGACGTAGGCGGTGTGATCTTGCGAACGAATCCCGTAGATCGGGAAGAACCGACCGGCGCGGACATAGGTCCCGCTGTCGCGCTCGTACATCGCGTAGTGCTCGCGCGAGACCAGGCGCTCGACGAGCGCCGGCTGTGGATCGCGCGCGCCGCCACGCAGGCCGGCGGTGATGTTGACCGAGATGTGCTGACCGCCCGCGCGGATGTAGAGATCGGTCTGCATCGGAAATGCGAGCGTCTCGGTCTCGGGCTCGCGCAGCTTGAGGCCCGCCGCGCCGCGCAGATCGAGGCCGAGCTGCAACCACGACGGTGGCGTCCATGCGCCGTGCGCGAACCGGCCGTCACCGCCGCGGCTGATCGTGCTGCCGGCCTCGTCACGGCCGTAGTCGTTGATCAGCCCGCCACCGGCCGGCGAGAAGTGACAGGTGATGCAGCGGTCCGTGCCCGTCGACAGCTGGAACTGCGGATACGCCTCGGCGGTCCCGGCCCCGGTCGCGGCCAAAATCAAGGCCAGGATCGTGGATAGCCCGAGCACGCGGACAATGACGGCTAATCGCATGCGGCCCCCAGATCGATCCAGCGCTCGACAAGCTCGATCTCGGCGGCAGGCAGCGGCATGTCCGGCGGCATCACGTCGCGGTTCTCACCACGGAGCTGGTGGACGAGCGTCGAGTACTCGGCGCTGCCCGGCGTGATGTAGTTGCGCGGCGGATCTTGCGGGCGGATCGGCTCGCCGCAGACGTGACCGGTCAGCTTGTTGTACGCGTGATCGGCGTTCGACAGGTTGAGCCCGGCGATCGAGGTGAGGCCGGAGTGACAGCCCGCGGTCGTGCACGAAGGCTGAAGAATCGCAGCGTGGATATAGCTCCAGCGTGCGGGGCGCTCCTCGCTGGGGAGACAACCCGCCAGCAGCAGCGCGCTGGTGATCGAGAGACAGAGCCTGGGCATCAGTGACAGCAGCCTGCCCGATCTACAGGGTCGACTCCAAGAAACCCGCAACGTTTCGGACGAAGTCAGACACAAATTCGATCGGGACTTCGGCGTACGCTGGGTCCGACATGAACACGGCAACACTCGGTGTGGTCTTCGTGGTGGTCGGGCTCGCGGCGATGTTCCTCATGTATCACCTGTGGGGCTACCCGTTCGACAAGGTGACGAAGACGAGCACCGCACCGCGCTGGGCGATGTGGACGCATCGGCTGCTCGGGTACCTGTTCGCACTCATCTACATCGTGATGATGTGGGAGATGGTGCCGCGGCTCTGGGAGTACCAGGTCGAGTTTCCGGCGCGCACGACGGCGCACATCGTCCTCGGTTTCACGATCGGCTTCTTGCTGCTGATCAAGATCGCGATCATGCGGTTCTTCCGCCACTTCGAGGAGTGGATGCCGTACCTCGGCACCGCGATCATGCTCGGCACGATCGTGCTGACCGGGCTGTCGCTGCCGTACGTGTTCCAGGAGCGCGCGCTGCGGGCGGCCGCGCCGGGCGGTGACGTGCTGTCGGCGTCGAGCCTCGCGCGCGTCGCCGCGCAGCTGCCAACCGCCGGGTTGCCGCCGGAGGTCGCGCTCGCGAAGCTCTCGACCGCCAAGGCGCTGACGAACGGCCGCGACGTGCTGCTCGGCAACTGCGTGAAGTGCCATGACCTGAAGACGATCCTCGCAAAGCCGCGCTCGCCATCGGGGTGGTGGAGCACCGTCGAGAGGATGTCGGAGAAGCCCGCGCTGTTCCGGCCGCTGACCGAGCACGAGATGCACGAGGTCACCGCGTACCTGATCGCGATCACGCCGGACCTCCAGCGCGCGAGCAAGCAGCAGCGCCGGCTCGAGGTCGCACGCGAGGAAGCGATGGAAGAAGCGATGCCCGACATGCCGCAGGTCGTCGGCACGACCACCGACGGCGCGGCGATCGTCGCGGTCACCCCGACGCCTGACCCCGATGCCAAGCCAGGTACAACGACGACCACGACGACGACGGTCACGACCCCGCCCAAGCCGCCGACCCCGCCGGCGCCGAAGCCCGCGGTCGATCTCAAGCTCGCGAAGCAGACCTACGAGGAGGTGTGCTCGCAGTGTCACGAGCTGGACGAGGTCGACAAGGCGCCGCCGAAGACGGTCGCCGAGGCGCGCTCGATGATCCAGCGCATGATCCGCGAGAACGAGGCGGAGATCACCGCGCCGCAGATCAAGCTGATCGGTGCGTGGCTCGAGGCTCACTTCGTGAACAAGCGCTGATCAGCGGACGTGCGTGAACACGTAGTCGCGCGGCGCGTCCTCGTGGCAGCCCGCGCACAGTGACTGGCCGATCCTGTCGGCGACCACGCTGTCGCCAAAGGCCTCGTACCAGTACCAGCTGTTCGCGTCGGTGCCGGTGCTGACCTTGAGGCCGACCGCGTAGCCGCTGATCTCGGTGCCCCGGTAGAGCTCCTTCACCGACGCCGCACCGACCGGATAGGTCCCGGTCGCCGACGCCGTCAGCGCCGCGTTGCTGCAGATCCGGTTCGTGCCGTGGGCGCCGGGGGGCCGCGCGGGATGTGGCGCGTCCTCGCAGGCCCACGCGAGGTAGTGCCCATCGGCGAGCCAGGCCTTGAGCGCCGGATGACCGGTCGGGGGCAGCTCCGGATCGCCGGTGGCGACCATCGCGTCGACCCCATCGCCTGGGTCCTGCGAACCCGTGTCCGATCCACAGCTTGCGAGAAACAGTGCGACTGCGAGGCGGTTCATACGTCCAGCCTACGACACCCACACATCGCGGTTACTCGAAAACTTGGGCTGCCGTTTCGCCGTGTAGGACGATGTATTTGTGACTTCGTCTTCGAACAAACCGCGCAAGGATCTTCCAGCACACATGCTCCGTATCGATAATGGAATGATGCGCCCTCTTCTTCCGATGGTGATGCTGCTAGCAGCATGTGGAGATAACTTGCCGGTCGACGAGATCGAGGAAGGCCCGGCGACAGTCGACGAGCCCGGCGCCGAGGAGCCCACGGCGAGGTTCCTGCCTGACATCTGCTCGGTCCGATCGTGGCCGTCCGTGGCGTTCGCCGATCGCGACGTCGACATCTCCGTCGTACCGACCGCACACGGCGCAGCGATCTTCAGCGTCCAGCGGAGCGGTGGACCGCTCCATGGCTTCGCGATCGATGGTCGCGGCCTGCTCGTCGGCAAGGACGAGGGCACGGTCATCCGCGATGACCTCGCGTTCACCGCCGTGTCTGCGGCATACATCGACGAGCGCCTCGTCACCGCGGCGGTCAGCGATGGCAGCGTCTCGATCGACATGATCAGCGACGACTTTGGCGCTCGCGCGAACCTGAGCACCGCACGCGGCTCGGTGGTCGCGGACCTGCCGATCGCGCATGGCCGGGCCAGCCGGATCGCCACCGTGGGCGACATCGACGGGCTCACCGCGATCAGCTTCGACCAGGCGTGGGCGACCACGGGCACGCACCTCGTGACCTCGACCGAGCCCCGCTCGATGACGGCCACGCGCTACCTCGACGACTCGATCGTCGCGTGGTCGACCGACACGACGTGTCACGTGCAGCGCGTCGCCGCCGGCGTGACGTCGAACCGCAACTTCGCGTGCCGCAACAACCGCATCGCGGTCGATCCCGCTGCGCGCGCCGGCTACATGGTGTTCGAGCGTGATGGCGTCGTGATGATCTCGGACATCCGCGTCGGCGCCGAGAGTGAGCTGGCGAACCAGCGCGTGCTCGTCTCGTTCGCGAGCTCGCCGCGTATCGTGTTCGACGGCAGCCGCTACTGGGTCAGCTACATCAACGCGCGCGAGGACGTCGTCGTCGGTTACCTCCAGGCCGATGGCTCGCTCGCCTCGATGGCGCTCGAGGGTACGCAACCGCTCGCCGAAGGGCACGAGCTCGCGCTCGTCAACAACGGCGTCTGGGTGTTCGCGGTCGATGGCGCCGGCGTCGGCGCGCAGCGCGTCTGCTTGAAGCCGATCTACTAATTTAGTTAGTTAGCTCACTTCGCAGACGTCGAGCTTCATCCGGGTCGCCGCGGCACGCAGCCGGGCGACCTGTTCGCGTTCGAGCAGCGGCCGCGTGGTGATGCGAAGCTCGCGCAGTGTTGGCTGCAAGTTCTCGAGCACGGCGAGCGCACCATCGACGAGCGAGTCGGACCACGTGCTCGCGACGGTCGGGCCGACGACCATGACGGCGCGGTCGTAGCCCTTCGCGCCGCGCGAGAGCGCGACCGTCGTCATGTGGGCCGGGTCGCTGCCCCACGCAGCCTGTTCGAGCTCGAAGCGCAGCGAGGCAACCGGCGCAGCTTTCAGCAAGCCAGCGAAGCGCGCGAACTGGCCGGGCGCCTGGCGGTCGTTGAACACGAACCCGAGGTGCTCGAGGCGGCGCACGACCGGCGCCTTCGCGAACCGCGCGGCGACGATCGCGGGCTCGTGGGCGACGGTCAGCGCCCCGAGCTGTGGGAGGGCGGCGCATTCGCAGAGCGCATCGAGCTCGGCCGCCGCGCGGACCTCGTCGTCCTCGACCTGCTGGGTGTACGGGCCCGTGTAGCGCAGCTCGCGCAGCGGCCGCTCGGTGGTGACGAGCAGCTCGCACCACGGGTTCGCGATCCCCTCGTGGCTCTCGGCTCTCCAGCGATCGAAGGTGAGCGAGCGCAGCGAGCGCATGACCGGATGGAACGCGATCAGTGCCGACCCGGTGAGCGTATGCACCGTCGACCATGCTGGATGGCCGACGAGCTGCTTCACGTGATCGAGCTTCGCGCTGTCGAGCCGGCACTCCGCGAGGAACCCGCGCTCGAAGCGGCCGCCACCGATCACGATCCGCGCGAGGTCGCCGAGCCAGGTCTTGCCGTGGGTCTCGAGCAGCTCCTTCTCGCGGGCGCGCAGGGCGCGGTCGTCGGGATGCTCGACGAGCCGGGTCTGCACCGTGATCAGCTCGCCGCGCGGATCGCCGCGATCCATCAACGCGTCCGCGTAGACCATGCGGGCTGCGTCGTCGTCGGGGTTCGCGTACACCGCGTGCAGCAGCTCGTCGATGCCGGCACGCTCGGCGACGTTCGCGGCGCGTCCGGATGCGAGTGCGGCTGCGAGCTCGCGGACGATCGGGGGCAGCGGCGGTGGCGCGGCGGTGAGCCGCGGCCGCAGCTTCACGACCAGCTTGTCGCGCTGCGTGCGTAGCCAGCCCCCCATGGTCACCGCGACGCCCTCGAAGGTGATCGCCTCGAGGCGAGCCAGCTGCGACGGATCGCGGATGTCCTGCATCAGCGGGAACAGGGCCCGCCAGAACTTCTGCGTCGACGTCGCGCGATACGGGACGGTCTTCAGGATCTCGGTGAACGCCGCGTCGACGCGCGGATCGGGCATCCAGGTCGCGACGAGCGCGAGCCGTGCCGTGGCGTCGTTCGAGCTCACGTCGACGAGGCTCTCGAGCAGGTGCGAGACATCGGCGCCGCGCGGCGCACCGGCTCGCCGGTTCCACTCGGCCTTGACCGCAGCGGTCTTGCCGCGCAGCGGCGGCGGCGGCTCCGGTCGCGCCTCGACGGCGAGCGCCGCGACCAGCTGGGCGACCTCCCGATGCGCGCAGCCATCCCACGCCTCGACGAGCGCATCGAGGGCGTCCGCGAACCGGGCGTCCTTGATCGCGAGCTGCGCACGCTGCAGCGGCTCGAGGTTCGACATCGACCCACGGTACCAAACCCGGGTGGTAGCCTCGCACCGTGATCGCGATCGATCTGCCGCACGTCATCCAGCGCGAAGGCCATACGTGTGGTGCGGCGGCGTTGCTCGCGGTCGCGTCGTACTACGGCGTCGGACCGGGCTCCGAGGCCGGCGTGGTGCATGACATGGGGTTCGGTGCTGACGGCAGCGATCCGGCGCACCTGATCCGGGCAGCGACGCGCTACGGGCTCGCCTGTCGCGAGTACCGGCCGATGTCGACGCACGAGCTCGTGCGCTGCATCGATCGCGGACGGCCCGTGATCCTCATGCTGCAGGCGTGGCCCGATGTGGCGCCCGCGCGCGGGTTCGCGGATGTCTGGGACACCGGCCACTGGGTCGTCGCGATCGGCCACGACGCGACCGGCGTGTACTTCGCGGATCCCTCGCTCCCCGGATCACGCGGATTTCTCGCGCACGCTGCGCTCGCGGAGCGCTGGCACGACATCGAGGGCAGCGACGCACACCACGTGCAGCGCTACGGCGTCGCGATCTGGCGGCAGCGCGTCGTCCACCGCGTCACGCTCGGACGCGTGCGGCCGATCGGCTGAGAACCGGCCGCGATCACACGCGGCGGCCAAGCGCGCGGAACGCATGCAGCGACGCGCCGGCGAACACACCGACGTGGTGCCCGAAGCGGTGGCGGAGCATCGCGCGTCCGAGCTCGCCGACGCCGGGTGCGTCGAGCTCCATCCACAGGACATGCTCGAGGCCGGGTGCTTCGGCCAGGAGCTGCGCCCCGGCGTCGGTGAGATCGAGCGCCTTCAGCACGAGCGTGTGCAGCCGCGGCAAGCCGCGCGCGGATGCGAGTACGCGCGCAGCCGCGTCGTCGAGTCGATCTGCGACGAGCGTCCGCAGTGCCGGCAGCTCGCCGGCGAGCAGCGGCTCGAGCGCGCCCGGCGCGAGGCCGGTGACGGCGAGGTACTCGAGGCGAGCGGCGAGCGGCGAGGACACGAGCGCGCGCAGCCCACGTGCGGTCAGGGCCGCGCCGTCGAGGACGAGCGTGTCGAGCGCGGTGAGCCGGCCCGCGATCAGGGCGGCGAGCGCGGCGTCATCGATCGCGTTGCCACCGAGATCGAGTGTGCGCAGCCGGCTACCGAGCTCGCTCGCGGCGAGCACGCGGATCCCGGGTTCGCCGACTGCGGTGCTCTTGACCCGTAGCACCTCGAGCGCGGTCAGCATCGACGTGCGTGCGAGCGCGCCGACACCGGCATCACCGAGCGGATTGCTCGACAGATCGAGCGAGCGCAGATCCGCGAGCCTCGCGGCACCGCCGAGCGCGACCATCGCGCGGGCCTCGAGCCGGTTGCCGATGCACGCGAGGTGACGGAGCGCGGGCAGCGCGAGCCTGTCGAGTGCGGGCATGAGATCGTCGTCGGCGAGGTCGTCGTGCGAGAGATCGAGGCTGCGCAGGTGTGCGAGGCCGGGCGCACCGAGCACGGCCGCGAGCCCTTCGCCGCGCAGCTCGGTCGCCTCGAGATCGAGGAGCTCGAGTGCGGCGCAGCGTGCCACCAGTGCCTGCACGCCGGGCGGCCCGAGCGCGTTGTGGTGCACGCGCAGCTGCTGCAGGGTCCGCGCGAACGGCGCCTCGGCGAGCCGGCGCACCGCGGTCGCATCGAGCTGGGCATGCTCGACCTGGAGCCGGAGCAGGCCGCTGAACGTCTCGGTGCTCGCGAGCTGCTCGGCGCCTTCGCGGCCCATCCCGCTGTGCGGCAGCTCGAGCGTGGTCACGGT
>JACCTC010000004.1 GCA_013812655.1 Deltaproteobacteria bacterium
GTGCCGGTCGGTGTGGCGCTGCCCGTTGCCGGTGCGGGCTGGGCCAGCGCCCCGACGGGCACGAGCACGAGGACGAGCGAGATCAGCGTCTTCATCGAGCTCTTCATGTCAGCACTCCGGTATCGAGGCCCCGCTCGCGTAGCTCGCGCAACTCGCGCTCGGCGCGCGCACTCTGGATGCGGGCGATGACGAGCGCGAGGAACCAGCACAGAAACGTCGCGACCGAGAGCCAGAACACGAGCTTCATCTTCGGCTCGAGCGCGGCGGCGACACCCGCCTGCGGGTGGCGGTCACTGCGATCGACCATGAAGTAGATGAACGGCAAGGCCACCGTACCGAACACGGCGAGCCCCGCGGCCATGCGATCCGCGCTCGACCCGGCGAACCGGCGCACGATCACGTACGCGACGAGCGTGAGCCAGAGCAGCAGCGACATCGTCAGCCGCTTCTCCCAGGTCCACCAGACGTCCCACGCCGCCTTGCCCCAGATCGAGCCGGTGATCAGCACGACCGCCCCGAGCGCGACCGCGACCTCGGCCGACGCCAGCGCGATGTCGTCCCACTTCGGCTTGCGAAACTTGAGGAACGCGATCGAGGACACGCCGCACAGCGCCACCGCGGCGAACATCATGAAGGCGTGAGCCACGTGGTAGTAGAAGATCTTCTGGTTGAAGAACAGGTCCTGCGCGAGCGGGGTGTACGTGAACACGAGCCAGATCGTGATCGCGAAGCCGATCGCCGAGAGCGCCGCGAAGACGGGCACGGCATAGCTGGGCTTGGTCGTCGCTTCGCTCATTCGATCACCAGGGACTCGAAGGTCCATATCGACACTACCAGGAACGCGGCGTCGTAGATTCCGAGGAAGCTGATCCAGTACCAGGCCGCGTCGAGGTTGACCCGCTCGGCGATCAGGGCCTCGGTCGCCGAGGTCCCTGCCACGAACAGCGGGATCAGCAGCGGGTAGAGCACGACGGGCAAGAGGACGTCGCGCGAGCGCACCTTGAGCAGAGTCGCCGCGAACACCGACCCGACCGACGCGAAGCCGATCGCGCCGAGCACGAGGGAGATCACGAGCGGCAGCGGATTCTCGAACAGCGGCGCACCGAGGAACAGCGCGAGCAGCGGAGTGCCGACCGCCGCGACCACGAGGACGAGCACCGCGATCGCGATCGCCTTGCCGAGGAACACCGCGAGCCGCGGGATCGGCGCGAGCAGCAGCGCGCGCATCGTGTCGTTCTCGCGCTCGCGATCGAAGGCGCGGCCCAGGCCGATCGTCCCGGCGAACGCGATCGCGACCCACAGCATGCCGGGCGCCGCGCCGCGGACGATGCGGATATCACGCGGGAACGCGAACGAGAACACGACGACGATCAGCGCCGCGAAGAACGCCATCGTGTAGACGATCTCGCGACTCCGTAGCTCGATGCGGAGGTCCTTCCAGGCGACGCGACCGGCTTGGCGGAAGAGCGACATCAGTTGGCGTGCTGATGATAGACGTCCTTGAGCCGCTCGTAGTCGTAGGAGCCGCGCTCTTCGAACACGAGCTGGCCGCGGCGCAGGATCGCCACGTGGTCGGTGCGGCCGGCGATCGCCTCGAGATCGTGGGTCACCACGACGACGATCGCGCCGCCGTCGCGCAGCTTGCCGAGCTCGGTGCCGAGGGCGAGCGCGCCGCCACGATCGAGCCCGGTGAACGGCTCGTCGAGGAGCAGCAGCGACGGTGCGGTCAGCAGCGCGCGGGCAAGTGCGAGCCGCTGCACCATGCCGCGCGAGTACGTGCGGGAGGCGCGGTCGCGTGCACGCGGCTCGAGGCCGACCCGATCGAGCACGGCGTCGATCGCGGCCCGGCCGGGATCGAGCTCGTAGAGCTTCGCGAACAGCTCGAGGTTCTCGCGCGCGGTCAGCTCGCCGTAGCAGAGCGACGCGTGGGCGAGCATGCCGATCTCGCGGCGCACCGCGATGCCGGTGACCTCGGCGGTGCCGGCGCGGTAGATGACCTTGCCGTCATTGGGCCGCACCAGCGTCGACAGGATGCCGAGCAGCGTGGTCTTGCCGGCGCCGTTGTGGCCGAGCAGCGCGCACATCGATCTGCTCGCGAGCTCGAGCGTCACGCCGGCGAGCGCGCGCTCGCTGCCATACCGCTTCGCGACCTTCGTGATCTGGACGCCGGAGAGCGGTTCGCGCACCGCGCTACTCCCAGAGCTGCTCGAGCTCGGCGAGGACCGCTTCGCGCCGCTTCGGATCGCCGCCGCTCTTCTCGAGCTCGACCAGCTCGTTCATGAGCGCCGCACGCCGCGCGGTGTGCCCGGCCTTGGGGTCACCCTTGCGCATCAGCGCCAAGCCGAGCCCACCGAGCATCATCGCGATCACGGTGAGCCCGACGATGCGCGGCACCCACTTCTTCCACTTGGGGTGCGAGGGCAGCCCGGTGATCGTCAACACCATCGACTGCTTCGTCGGGATCATGATGTCGTCGATCACGAACCACGGGGTACCCGACCGGAAGGTCTGGACCTCGCCCTTGACGCCTGGGGGCAGATTGACCTGCATGCCGGGGAACTGGCGGATCTGCAGGCTCGACTGGAACGCGCCGAGCGGCAGATCGAGGTGCCAGGTCGCGCGACCTTCGTCGGTGATCAACGAGAACCCGGCCTCGAACTGCTTGGGGCCCGGCGCGAGCGGCCGCACGATCCGGTAGCCCTCACCCTGCGCGAGCGAGACGTCGGCCTGGAACTCGTCGCCGATCACGCCGCCGACGTGCCCGCGTGGCAGCTTGATCAGCAGGCCGTCGGGCGTGTCGCGGTACGGGATCCACGAGTTGTTGTCGATCCGCCAGAGCCCGCGAACCGCGAGGATCTCGTCCTCGACGAACGACTGCAGCGTGAACCGGAACAGGATGCGCGGCAGCACCGAGATGCTGACGTGCGCACCGGCGGTCTCGACGGTCTGGAATGGCATCGACCGGAACAGTTCGACCTGCTTGCTGAGCGGCGACATCTGGCGGGTCTCGGCGTAGAGCACGTGGTTGGGATTCGCCAATAGATCGAACACGATCTCGGGGCGGCCCTCGGCCTCCCAGCGCGCGAACAGATCGAGGCGACCACCGGACTTCGAGAGATCGAGATCGCCCGACGCGAGCTCCTTGCCGTTGACCGTGAACAGCACCTTGTGTGGCTCGTCGGGCTTGACCGCGAGACGCAGCCGGCCGCTCGCGTCCGTCTTGGACGTGATCCCTTCGGCGACGTTCGTCGCGCTCGCCGGCACCACGCGGATCATGACGTCGGGCAGCGCGACATCCGAGCCGCTCGCACCACCATGAACCTGAATGTCGAGCGTGCCTGGCGGCAAGTCGCTCGCGGGCTCGAGCTCGGCGCTGCCCTCGACCTTCGACGGGTCGGGCGGCGCGATCGTGGGCTTGCCCTTGGCGACGACCGCCTTGGTCGCGGCATCGACGAGCACGATCTCGGAGAGCTCGGTCGGATAGCCGTCGAGCGTGACGCGTACCTTGCCCGGCGCTGGCGGTGATGCCTGCGGACCGGCGAGATCGTCGATCGGCGGCGAGCCCGAGGTGCGCTTGTCACCCGACAGGATCAACTTCGCGCCGGCCTGGGTCTCGAGCTGGACCGGCACCGACGCGAGGCGATCGAAGCCGCCGTTGCGAGGCAGCCGCGCGAGCGCGAAGTAGACGATGCCGCCGCTGACGTCGAGACCATCGAACTTCGCGTAGCCCTCCTTGTCGAGCTTCGCGGTGTGGACGACGACGGTGTTGTCGTAGCTGTAGCCGACGATCGTGACCGACTCACCGACGGGCGGCTCGGGATCGCTGGCCTTGCCGTCCTTGACCTCGAGGTTGTTGTACGTGAGCCGGATCTGGTACGAGGCCGGCGCGACCGCGCGATCGGGGCGGGGCTGACCGGACATCGAGCGCGCCTCGGGCGGCCCACCTGCCGGAGCGCTGGGCGCAGCGGGTGCCATCCCGGCGGTGCCAGTGAACGGCTTGGTCGTCAGCATGAGGCGCACGCCACCGGCGCCAGGCACCGGGAACGCCTCGGAGACGGCTTCCTTGCCCTCGGCATCGAGGATCTTGGCCTGCACGGTCGCGCCGGCAGGCAAGCCCGGGAACGCCGCGCGGCCTGCGGAGTCGGTGCGGGCGACGCGGGGTGCGCCGTTGACGAGCAGCGTCACCTCGGTACCGATCACCGGGCTCGACGGCGCACCGGCGACGACGCGCACCGAGACCGTGCCGAGCGGCAGCGTCGAGTCGGGCAGCGGACGGCCGAGGGCAGCGGCGGGCTGCGCGATGGCGGCCGGCGAGATGAGGACCACCGAGGCGGTCGCGGCGGCGAGCCCGAGAGCGAGGGCGAAGCGCTTCACGAGGTGGCCTCCTTGTGGTCGGGTTTGCTGGCAGCAGCGGCATCGTCGTCGATCTTGGCCTCGGCGGCATCGGCCTTCGCGCCGGCTTCATCCGCGAGCACGGCATCGGCGACCTGGTGCTTGGCCTCGGCCTTTGCCTCGGTGACATGTGCCTTGGCCTCGGCGATGTCCGCCTTCGCGGCGGCCCTGGCGTCGGCGACGTCGGCCTCCGCTGCCGACTTCGCATCGGCGAGATCCGCGGCCGCCTCGGCCTTGTCTTCGCTGGTGTCGTCCTCGCTTGCGTCGCGCCTGGCGTCGGCCTCGGCGTTCTCGATGTCGGCCTTCGCGGCCGCCTTGGCGTCGGCGAGGTCGTGCTTGGCCTCGGCGACGTCGGCCTTCGCAGCTGCCTTGGCCTCGGCGATGTCGGCCTTCGCCGAGCTCACCGCATCCTGCAGCGCGTCCGCGCGCTTCTTCTTCTTCGCGGCTTGCTTGTCGTTGCCGTCGCCTGCGGCCTGGCCGCCCGGTCGCTTCTTGCTCGACTCGGTCGCGCGGTTCTCGACCTCGATGCGTGCCCGCGCCTCGCGCAGGATGCGATCGCGAACGCTGCCGGCCGAGCCGGTCGCGGTGTTGAGCACGTCGATCTCCTTGATCACCTCAATCGCGCGCGCGCGATAGACCCCGATCATCTGATCGGCGTCGACCTTCGAGAGCTTGCCCATCTGCTGGTCGAACTCGGCTTCCTTGATCGCCTTGAGCAGCGTCCGCTTCTCGCGCTCGAGCTCGCCGAGCAAGCTCGTCGGAGTTCCCCAGCCGACCACGCTCGCGGATTCATCCTCGGGGGCGACCGCGGTGGCCCCGGTGCGGAACAGCGTGTAGATCGCAGAGACCGCGGCGAAGAAGCCGAGCGACAAGAACACGACCGGTGGGGTCACGTGGAAGTTGTTCTGGACCAGGATGAACGCCCAGCCGAGCAACAGGACCGCGAGCGCGCTGCCGCGCTGGACCCACCGCAGCTGGTTGCCGTCGGAATGCTGCCCCATCGTGCTTCGATCCCCGTCTCTCAGTCGTCGGTCTCGGCGAGCTCGTCGTCGAGCTTGTCGGCGTAGATGTCATCGACAACCGCGGGCGTGGCTGCCGCGAGCGCGGTGGCCTCGGCGCGACCGCGCCCGATGAAGCGGCGCCCGACGACGAACAGCAGGCCGAGCCCGCCGATCACGCCGAGCGATGGCAGAAGCCACGAGAAGCTGCTGCGTGGTGTCGCGAGAACCTGCTCGCCATACTTCGCGACGTATTCATCGATGGCGTGGTCGTACGCCTGCTCGCGGCCGGCCTTGGTCGCGAGATCGAACCGCGGCTTGCCTTGCTCGTCCTTCGCATTGACGAGCTGGATCACCCAGCCGCGGAGGTTCGCTGCCGACTGGCACTTGCACAGGAAGATGTCCTCGCGCTTGCAGCCACACGGGCACAGCAGCTCCTTCATCGCGTCGGACTCGGCGTCGTTCGACGGCCGGTTCATCGACGCCCAGCCAACGCTGGTATCACCCATGCCCATGCCAGGCGCGACGTGCTCGCCCTGCGCGTGGGCCTGGGTCGCGAGGCCCGCCATCAGCGCACCGATCACGACCACCAGGATCGTGATGTCGGCGGCGCGGCCGAGCTTGGTGCGCGAGCGGTTGCCGACCCTGTCGACGAGGCTCGCCGGGAGCAGACAGATCAACGTGCCGAGCGTCAGCATCAGAAAGCCGATCCACACCCAGCTGATCAGCGGGTTGATGAACACGCGGAAGTTCGCGAGCTTGCTCTCGAGGTCGTAGCCGGTCAGCACCACATAGACGTCCTCGGTGGCGCGTACCTTGATCGCGACCTCGGTCGTGGCCTCGCTGCCCTTGCGGTAGTCCCACTTCGCCGGATAGACCGCGCCGAGGTTCTCGCCGTCCTTCCAGATCGAGACCTGCGCGGTCACGGTGTTCTTGGCATCGTCGCTCGCATCGACGAGCGCCTCGTAGAGGAACGTGTAGTCGCCGAACTTGAACGTCGATGGCGAGCCCTGCGGCAGCACCTTCATCGTGCCGTCGCTCGCGAGGAACGATGCAGCCCACGCGGCGCGCTCGGCAGCCGGTCTGTCCTTGTGCATGCCGACGGCGATCGCCGGCGCTTCGATCGTCTTGTCGACCATCTGGTCGTAGGCCTTGCCGCCGAACCCGACGAACATCAGGGCGACGCCGACGTGGATGACGTAGCCGCCGTACTTGCGGCGCTTGGAGACCACGAGGCCGATCAGCGACGTGAAGCCGTCCGAGCCGGTCTGCCGTGCCCGCACACGTGCACCACGCCAGAACTCCTGGACGATGGTGGCGAACACGAACGCGCAGATGCCGAAGTTGATCAGCGAGATCGGCAGCGACACCTGGTTCGCGAAGATCGGGGTCCGCATCGTGACCTGCGGGAAGAAGATCAGCAGCAGGACGATCGTCGCCGCCATCACGGCGAGCGGGGCGATGAACTGCTGATAGAGGCGCTCGCGCGTGGTCTTGCGCCAGGCGAGTAGCGGGGCCGCGCCGGCGAGGAACAGCAACACGAGGCCGAGCGGCGTCATCCACTTGTTGAAGAACTCGATGCCGACTGACACGCGCGAGCCGTCGAGCGCCTCCGAGATCGTCGGGAACATCGTCGCGAACAGCACGAAGAACGCGCACGCGAGGAGGATCCAGTTGTTCACGAGGAACGTGAACTCGCGCGAGATGAACGACTCGAACGAGCTCTTGGACGCGAGCTTCGACGAGCGATGGACCATGAGGCCGATCGAGACGACGAGGATCACGCCGAGGAACACGATGAACTGCAGCGCGAGCACGTTGTCCTCGCCGAACGCGTGCACCGACTGGACGATGCCCGAGCGGGTCATGAACGTGCCAAAGATCGTGAAGAAGAACGTCAGCACGACCATGAGCAGGTTCCACTGCTTCATCATCCCGCGCTGTTCCTGGATGATCGCCGAGTGGAGGAACGCGTTCGCGGTGAACCACGGCATGAGGCCCGCGTTTTCCACCGGATCCCATGCCCAGTAGCCGCCCCAGCCGAGCTCCTCGTAGGCCCAGCGGCCACCGAGAATGTTGCCGAGCGAGAGGAAGAAGAAGCAGATCAGCATCCACACGCGGACCGAGCCGATCCACATGTCGTCGAGCCGGCCCGAGGCGAGTGCGGCGATGCCGAACGCGAACGGGATCGTCGCCGCGACGAAGCCGATGTAGAGCGACGGCGGATGGATGACCATCCAGTAGTTCTGGAGGAGCGGGTTCAGGCCCTGGCCGTCGATTGGCGCGGCCGTCAACATCGTCGAGAACGGGTTCTTCGTGAAGATCAGCAGCGAGATGAAGAACACCTGCACGACCATGATCGTCGCGACGACGTAGCCGATCATGTCGCGGTGGCGCTTCGCGTTCATCGCGACGGCGACCACCGAGAACAGCGCGAGCACGAGCACCCAGAACAGCAGCGATCCGTCGAGCCCGCCCCAGAAAGCGGTGACCTTGTACCAGATCGGCATCGATACATCGCTCGTCGCCGCGACGTACTTGATCGAGAAGTCGTGGGTGACGAAGCCGTAGATCAAGAGCGCGGACGACAGCCCGACGAGGGCGGCGAATGCGTAGAGGGCGTAGACCGAGGAGCTGACGAGCCGGCGGCTCTTGCGCGCGTTACCGGCGATGCCGGCGGCGACGCACCAGGCGGCGACGATGTATGCAACGAGCAGGGAGATGGTGCCGACCAGAGCGATCGGCGAGAACGGAGCGGTGGTTGGGCTCACGCTTACTCGTACTTCGTCTTGAGATCTTTGTTGGCCTGCGCGCCCGTGTACTTGCTGGGGCACTTGGCCTGGAGCTCTTTGGCCACGACGACATACGCGAGGTCAGCTTCGAGCGAGACCTTGAGCGAGGCCGCGAGGTCTGACTTGGTCGTCGCCGGAACGATCATGCCGGTCGCGACGACCTCGGATTGATCCTTGAACGTGTCGGGCACCGGGCCGACCGTGAAGACGCGGATCTTCTTGCCGCCCTTCTGCAGCAGGAACGTCCGCTGGGTCTCCTGGTTGACGACCTCGGTCTTGATCGATCCCGCCTCGACCCAGCCGTGGACCTTGATCTCCTGGTCCTTCCACTGCGCGAGATCGCCAGCTGCCATCAGCTCGTCGACCATCTTGTAATGGGTCGTGTGTCCGAGCGTCGATTTCACGAAGAAACCGAC
This sequence comes from Deltaproteobacteria bacterium, assembly GCA_013812655.1. Taxonomy (GTDB): domain Bacteria; phylum Myxococcota_A; class Polyangia; order Haliangiales; family Haliangiaceae; genus JABFXX01. The sequence goes on from JACCTC010000004.1 coordinate 8,599, forward strand.
CCCGGCAACGGCGACCGCGGCGGTCAGTGCGATCTTGGCCAGCGTGCTGTTTTGCATTGGGAAAAGGCTCCGCAGAATCAACGTGCCCGGCGTTGGTGCCAACCGTAGCACGTATGGGGTGCATTCCGCCCCGACCCGGAAACTATCCGAGACGGTGGGGACTGCGGTGGGACCGGGCCGAGGGAGTGGCCAGGCGAGTGGTCAGGCGAGTGGCCAGGCGAGTGGGGAGATCGACCCGCGACGCGAGGTCGCGGCCCCTCGGAAAGTCGTGGAGGGGACGCCAGAAAACCGAGGGCGGACGATCGGCTCCCCCAACGATTCCAGGTACCCACGGGCGGCACCCTGCTTGCTCGATAGCCATTCATGCCGTTTCGTCCCGACCGCATCGCCATCGTTGCATCACTCGTGCTCGCCGGATGCAGTGACACCGGGCCGCCTGCCCCCGAGCCCCACCTTCGAACCCTCCCCGGCTGCGACGCTGCCATCTCGTTCGTCCGCGAGGCCGCGATCCGGCGCATGAACCACCGGATGGATGAAGCCATGGCCTCGTATCGACGCGGCGACTTCTGCCCGCGTTACGGCTACGGCGAAGGCTACGGAGTGGACGACGCCGTCGGGACCGGTGGTGGCGGACCACCGGCACCTCCGAGCGGTCCGAGCCGCGGCACCGGGACCAACAACCAGGTCGCCGGCGTGGACGAGGCCGACTTCGTCAAGAACGACGGCCAGTACATCTACCTCGCGCAGAACGGCGTGCTCCGCATCATCGATGCGTGGCCGGCAGAGCAGACCCACGAGGTCTCGGTGACGCCGCTGACCGGCACGCCGAAGAAGCTGTTCGTCAACGGCGACCGCGTGGTCGTCTATGTCGCGATCGGCGCGCCCGACAACAACGACAGCTGGCGGCCGTCCGAGTGCACCTACGGCTACGACTGCGACTTCACCGGTGACGGCTCCGAGACCGAGATCCTCGTGTTCGACGTCAGCAACCGCGCCGCGCCGGTCAAGGTGCGCGAGATCGAGCTCTCCGGATCGCTGATCGCAGGACGCCGCGTCGGCGACGCCGTGCACACGGTCGTGACCCAGGCGAGCGCGCTGTTCCCCGACGTGACCGATCACCCGCAGGACGACGACGTCGACATCTGCGGCTACGCCAAGGGAGCGCTCGGCTCGTCGCAGCCGCCGCCGGCGTACTGGCTCCTCGCGCGCGACGCGTTCGAGGCCCAGCGTGCGAAGAACCTCGAGACGATCCTCTCGACGCCGATCGCGCCGGTGTGGCCGTCGGTCGCCGATAGCCAGACGCCGAATGCCGATCCCCACGCGGCGTCGTGTGCGTCGCTCTACGCGAGCTCGTTCGACGATGGCGAGGCGTTCACCAGCATCGTGTCGTTCGACATGTCGCTGCCCACGCCGGTGACGACGTCGACGGTGATCTCGCGCGCCGGTGCGGTCTACGCATCGAGCGATGCGCTCTACCTCGCGGTCGCGCACAACTGGAGTGGCGACGACCTGTCGACGGTCCACAAGTTCGAGATCTCGGGGCTGCCAAACCACACGAGCTACGTCGCGAGTGGCGCGGTGCCAGGCCGCGCGCTCAACCAGTTCGCGATGGACGAGCACGAAGGCGTGCTGCGGATCGCGACCACGTCAGGCCACGTCCCGGATCCCGACGTGGTCAGCCAGCTGACCGTTCTCGATCAGCACGGCGCGAACCTCGTCACGATCGGCTCGGTCAGTGGCATCGCGCCGACCGAGGATATCCGCTCGGTGCGGTTCGATGGTGACCGCGCGTTCATCGTCACGTTCAAGAAGACCGACCCGCTGTTCACGTTCGACCTCTCGAACCCGTTCCTGCCGCGCAAGCTCGGCGAGCTCAAGATCCCCGGGTTCTCGACGTACATGCACATGCTCGACGACAACCACCTGTTGACGATCGGCTACGACGCCGACGACCACGGCGACTTCGCGTACTTCGATGGCGTGCTGCTGCAGATCTTCGACGTCACGACGCCGACCTTGCCAAGACTCGCGCACAAGCACGTGATCGGCACGCGTGGCTCCAGCTCGGAGGCGCTGACGAACCACCTCGCGTTCACCTGGTACCCCGAGGTCAACCTGCTCGCGCTCCCGATGACGGTGTGCGAGGGCGGTGACGACGGCACGTACGGCAGCGCGATGACGTTCTCGGGGCTGATGGTGTTCGACGCCACGGTCGCGGCTGGCTTCGCCGAGCACGGTCGGGTTGCCCATCCGCTCGATCCGGATGCGACCTGCAGCAACTGGTGGACGAACGCGAGCTCGGTCGTCAAGCGGTCGCTGTTCCTCGATGACTTCGTGTACTCGGTCTCGGACGGGCACCTGATCGTACGCGCGACCGGCGCGCTCGGCATGCCGCTCGTCCAGCTCCCGCTGCAGTGACCGAGGCACCGGGTCGCGCCGCGCGTGGGCGCCCGTCGATCCCCATCGGCGCCACGTCAATCAGCGTGGTTCGGACGGGCCCCGGGCGTCACCAACGGCACGACGCGTGCTTCATGTGGTTTCATGAACAACGAATTCGATGCCAGCGGTAAGCTCGTGACCCCGACCGTCAGCGAGAGCGTCCGGACCCTGGTCGACACCAGCTCCGAGACGATCGACGCGATCAAGACCCGCCTCGGTGACGTCACCGACAACGTCAAGCAGGGCAGCTCGGCCGCGGTCGACCGCACCCAGAGCTACATCCAGGCGAACCCCTACAAGAGCCTCATGATCGCCTTCGGTGCCGGCTACGTCGCCATGCGCATCAAGACGAGCCCGCTCTTCAAGGTCGGCATGCTCGGCGTGCTCGCGTACCTCGGCACGTCGATCTATCGTCGCTAGATAAGAGAGCGAGGCCGTCTGTCACGCTCCGGGCCGCAGAGTCTGAGTGCCTCAGCCGCCGATCCCGATCATGTGCTTCTGCGGTGCGCCGGCTCCGGTGCGCTCGAACGTGTGACCGGCGCGCTTGCCGGTGACCGCGGCGGCGATCGCGCCAACCAAGTCGTCATCGGTGCCACCACGGCGCAGGATATCGCGGAGGCTGATCGCATCGTCGTGGCCGAGGCAGGCGTGCAACGCGCCGGTCGCGGTCAGCCGCAGCCGGTTGCAGTCGTCGCAGAAGTGCTCGGTCATCGCCGAGATGATCCCGACCTCGCGGCGCGGGTCGCTGGCAACCTGCCAGTAGCGGGCCGGGCCAGCGTCACGGCCCGTGCCTGCAGATGCGACCAGCGGGCCGATCTCGGCCTCGATGCGACGCCGGATCTGCGCCGCGTTCAGCTCGGAGGTTGGCGCGTAGAGCTGGCCGCCTGACATCGGCATGTGCTCGATGAATCGCGGGATCGCGCCGCGAGCCCACGCGTACTCGCAGAGCGCGACCAGCTCGCCGTCGTTGACGCCGTGGAGCGCGACCGCGTTGAGCTTGACCCGAATACCGGCGGCGAGCGCGGCGTCGATGCCGGCGAGCACGCGCGCGAGGTCACCGCGGCCGGTCAGCCCGGAGAACTTCGCCGGATCGAGGGTGTCGACCGAGATGTTGATCGTGCTGATCCCGGCGGCCGCGAGCGGCGCCGCCAGCTCGCCCAGCAGGTGGCCATTCGAGGTCATCACGACCTGCTCGATGCCCGGGACCTGGGCGACCTGGCGCACGAGATCGACGATGCCCTTGCGGACCGTGGGCTCGCCGCCGGTCAACCGGAGCTTGCGGACGCCGAGCTTTGCGAACACGCCGACCAGCCGGGTGATCTCCTCGAACGACAGCACCGCCGACCGCTGCTCGAACACGAGCCGATCCCCGAGATCTTCTGGCATGCAGTACGTGCAGCGATAGTTACAGCGGTCCGTGACCGAGACGCGGAGGTAACGGATCCGGCGGGCGAACGCATCAACCAATGGATCCGCCGGGATCGCCGCTTCGCCAAGCGGCTGTACGGTCCCGAGGACTGGCAGGAAGACCCGGTTCATTGCCTTGGTCATATAGAGCCCGCATCAACGGGTACGTCAAGACACGGCTTCCGGTTACAAGTTCCTTGACAGATCGAACAAAAACAGACATCTATCCCCCGCTCCTTCTTTGGAGCAGGAGAGCCAGATACTAAATGATACAGCGCAGCGAAAACGCGACCCGGAACTATCCCGTTCAACACCAGACACAGCCGCCGACCACGCTCGCCGGACTCTGGGTGTTGCTCGTGCAGAACGATGGCGAGCTCACCACCCAGGACGCGGATGGTCGCGTGCCCGTGATGTGCCACGCCGGTAATGGTCAGACCTACCTGCTCGTCTTCAAGACCGTCGTCAAGGCGCGCCAGTTTGCAGCGGCGCAGGCCCTCGAGGGTGCAGAAGCCCGCATGGTCGTCCGTAGCAACCACGAGGAGCTCGTCGCGATCGCCCGGACCGCCGGCGCGGCAGGCACCCTCGTCGACTACGACCCGACGACGCAGCAGTACGCCAGCACCGGCGCGCTCGCCTGATCTGATTCTGGCTGACGATCGTTTCGGCTCAGTAACCACCCACGACGATCACCTCGTCGACGTCGCCTCGCTTGGCGGCATTCGAGTTGATCGCGCGCGAGCACTTCACGCGATCGATCTGGAAGCCCTTGTAGAGCGTCCGGATGAACGGCGTGTCGCTGTTCGAGAGCATCACCTTGCAGCCGCGCGAGACCAGCGTCCGTGCGGTCTCGGCAAGCTCGCGCTGCTGATCCGGACCGAACACGTTCGCGGTGTAGCTCGTGAAGCTCGCGGTCGGCGTCAGCGGATCGTACGGCGGATCGAAGTAGAGGAAGTCGCCGCGCGTCGCGGTCGAGACCGCCGTCTTGTAGTCGCCACAGCGGAGCTCGGCGCGCGCGAGCACCTCGTGCGCCGCACGCAGCGCCTCGGGCACGCAGATCGGCGGATCGATGTAGCGACCGATCGGCACGTTGAACGCGCCCGAGCGGTTGACCCGCCAGAGGCCGTTGAAGCATGTCTTGTTGAGGTAGATGAACGCCGCCGCCCGCTCCGCCGCATTCCATGACGGGCGCTGCTGGTTCCAGCGCTCGCGCATCTCGTAGTAGTGCGCCTCCGAGTGCGCGGTCCGGTGGTGCTGGAGCCGGCGTACGACCGCGGCGTGATCCTCCGCGATCGCCGAGTAGAGGTTGATCAGATCGGCGTTGGAGTCCGCGAGCACCGCGCGCGAGGGAGCGACCCGGAAGAACAGCGCGGCACCGCCCGCGAACGGCTCGTAGTAGCGACCGAAGCGGTCGGGGAGCCGGGCGAGCAGCTCGGGCAGGAGCTTGGTCTTGCCGCCGACCCACTTGATGACAGGCGACGCAACCGGAGCCGGTAGCGGCGCGCGAACCGGGCGCATCGCGCGCGCCGTCGAACGAGAAGCCATGAAAATGATCGTCGAGGGACGGCGAACACCGGGCCAGTTTTCGCGCCTGCAGGCGCGCACTTCGACAATCACTTATGGGAGTGGATCGCGATAAGCTGGATCGATGCAGAGGTGGTGGTTTCTCGCGATGATCGGCGTCGCGTGCACGGCGGGCTGCGAGGCGAGCGCCCTCGTGATCGAGGTCCATGCACCGACGGGCACGCAGCAGGTGCGGCTCTACATCGGCACCGGCGACGAGACGACCGAGACGATCGTGCCGGGCAACTATCCGGCCACGAGCCCGCCGCCGATGGGAAGGTACTGGCCTCGCGATCCGGGCAACGAGCTCGACGTCATCACGCTCGCGAACGGCGAGACCACGGCGCGCTTCGTGTTCGCCCCCGGCTCGGCGCCGAAGCTCGGCGCGATCATCGCGATCGGCTTTCGCGACGACGCGCCGGTCGCGATCGCCTCGCGGTTCTACGTCGCCGTGCCCGATGGCGACGTCATCCAGTACAACCTCGAGCTCGCGCCGATTCCGTTGCCGATGCCCGGCACCGTCCCCGCGGTGCATCTGTGGGGACCCGCGGAAGCGGAGCGCAGCTGCCTGCTCGCGCACGAGACGCAACTCGCCGGCGAGCCGCGCACGTCGTTCATCGTCCACCACGCAGATCCGGACTGCGACGGGTACGAGACCGGCGCGAGCGACGAGTGCCAGCCGCACGTCTGGAACGGCCGCTCGCGCGCGGATCTCGCGGCGCTGCGCTGCCTCGCTGAGGACTCCATCGAGCCGATCGGCGACGGCGTAACGATCCAGGCATGCACGCTCGGCGGCCCGGCCTGCGTCGACGGCGCGGGCCCACAACCCGACGGATGTGAACCGTCTCGCTACTGCACGCCGACGGGTGTGTGTGCCGACTGCGCGAACCAGAACACGCTCGACTGCGCGGCGACCGCGCGCGCCACACCGCGCATCCTGTGCACCTTCACGGTGATTCAGGCCCCTAACGGGCTCTCGATCTGCCCCGGCGCCGCGAAGCTCCCCGCCACCGCCGACCTGGCGTCCGGTTGCACGGGCAGCTTCCAGTTTCGTCGTGCGGGCGACGAGTGGCGTCCCGTCCTCCAGACCGGCACGCTGCTGACCTTGTCCGCACCGCCTCCCACCGACGCATGCGTGTTCGCGCTGGTGCCATCGTCGCAGGAGTATCCATTCCCGGGCGGGGGCAGCGGGTCGATCGATGCGTTGCTCGCGGTCGATCTGGTCAACGGCCGCGGCGCCGCGATCGGCCTCACCGTCAGCTTCGGCTTCAATTCCACGAACACCTGCGACCCGCCGAACGCTTGCAAGGTCGAGAACACGCTCGATCCCGCCTTCCGGCGCTGTATCACCGCACCCCTGCGCGCCTCGCCCTGACGTCCCGGCTGGCAACAACCGCGGCGGCGGTGTCACGGTGCACATGTGGGCGGCGCGGTTTCGTACCACGCCGATCACACGAGGCTCACGGACTTTCACTTCGCGGGTTGCGCGGCGGTATCCTCGAGAGATGCGACCTGCCTGGATCGTGGTGGTCTCCGCAATGGTGCTCGGTGTTGGTTGTGATGACGGCATCGTCATCGAGGTGCGAACCGATCCGGCCGCCCCGGCCAGCGAGGTCGAGCTGTTCCTCGGTATCGAGGAGTGCGGCGGGTGTCCAGGCATCAGCCCCGACCCGACTCGCGGCATCCTGCCCGGCCGCGTGTTCTTTCGCGATGACAGCAACGCGAGCGAGGCGCGCGCGTACGTCGCGAAGGTCCAGGGTGGTGTCGCCACGTTCCACATCAAGAGCAGCGAGGTCTCGACCCGGCTGACCACGGTCGCCGCGCTCGGGCTCGGCATGCAGCCATCGGCAGCGCTGTTGCCCGCGCTCGATCTCGATGGCGAGGCCCAGCACTTCGTCGTCCAGCTCCGGCCCGCGACCGGGAAGCTGCCGGCGCCGGTGCCACCCGATGGAGACTATGTCGAGACGTGGAGCGAGCCCGCGGCGCCGAGCTTCACGTGTCTCGGCTTCGAGCGATGGGCCGGCGGTGAGTTCGGCGGCCGTGCCTTCATCGTGCCCAAGCACGATCCCGATTGCGACGGCTACGTCGACGACGGTGACTGCAGCACGTTCGCGAACAATGGCATCCAGGAGCCTGCCCTCGACGAGCTGTCGTGCACGACCGTGGAGCTCACGTCCGCCAGCCAGCGCTGCCGGCTCGGCGGCCCGACGTGCAAGGACGGCCCGACGCCGTCGATGGAAGCGTGTGGCGCATCGAGCTACTGCGTCCCGGAGCAGGTCTGTCTGTCGACCTGCGCCGACGCCACCACGCCGGACGCGTTGAAGGCCTGTCTCGCGCAGTTCGCGGGACCGGCGTTCGCGGGGACACGCCTGCAGTGCACGCTGCCGGTCGTCAAGTCCGCCGACTTGACCCACTACACGCTGTGTCCCGGCTCCGACAGCTTCACGTTCGACACGTCGGCCATCCTCCAGCAACGCTGCGCCGACGACGACACGCCGCTGCTCCAGATCCCGCGCGCCGGATCGCCGCTCGCGTTCACCGCCGACACCACGCTGCTGTCGACCAATCAGGCCGGCGGCGAGGTCTACGAGCTCGCGGTCAAGCTCCGGCACGAGGGCGCGTGCAGCTACCGGATGTCGACCGCCGGGGCGATCGCGAGCATCGAGCCGCGCCGCACGTTCACGCGGCTCGCGCTCGGCGCACCGGGGACGGCACCGCAGTACATGCTGCTGCCCCTCATCCTCGTCCCGGCCACCACCTGCGATGCCGAGCCGACCTGTCACTTCGAGGGTGACCTCAACGACAGCGTCTTCAGCTGCGGTCGTTGAGCGGACGCGTCGCGATCAGCGTGCTGGGGCGCGCGATGGCGGATCGCCGTCGGGCGCCGCCCGCGGTGCCAGCCGTTGACCGTCCGGCGCCGGTCCGCAACGCTCGAGCATCCGGTCGCGTTCCGTCGCCGACGCGTACCGTCGCTGCGCATCCGGGCCCGTGCAGAGGGTCTCGCGCACCTTCGTCAGCCCCGGTACGAGCTCGCGTGCCGGCTTGGTGTGGGCGAGCTTGCTCTGGAGCGCCACGCGCTCGGCCTTGGTCATCGGTCCCGTGGTTGCCTCGACGCGCGCCTCGGCCCGTGCGGAATCACCCGCGGCAGCAGGGTTCGGCACCAAGCGCTCGGCGCCGCGCCGATCGGTGAGGTCCTGCGCGATCGCGCCGCGTGCGGGCTCGATGCCGTCGTCACCACGCTGCTCGCCGCGCGCGGGCTCGATGCCGTCGTCACGCTGCTCGCCGCGCCGCACGGTGGGCAAGCTGCGAGCTGTCGCGCCGGCTTCTGCGGCCCGGGACGCCGGAGCGGGCCCGGCCCGATCCGTGGACGGCTGCTCGCCGATGAGCTGCAGCCCGATCACGAACGAGGCGGCGATGGCGATGGCGATGACGAGACGAAGCACGCCCGCTAAATAGCATGCCTCGTCCTGACGATCCCCCCGAAACCGGGGCGCGACGTGCCCGGCGGGCGCGACGCGCCCGGGGCTAATTCGGCGTCAACAGCTTCGAGGCGCCGGGCGTGATCGCGCCGGCGGTGTTGAAGCCGATCTTGTTCGCCGCGCTGCCGACCTGGTTCTCGATCCCGATCGTCGCGGTCGCGCCGGTCGGAACGTGCGTCGCGCCATAAACGAGCTCGACGGTATTGGTCGCACCGTCGAGGATCATCTGGAACGAGACGATGTCCGCCGGGACGTTGAACCGCGTCCCGCTCCACTGGACGATCAGCTTGGTACCGTCGACCTTCTGGCAAACGCCATTGACCGTCGCGAGCTCGAGGTCATCCCAGAAGCCTGCGATGATCCCGTTCGGTGCCGCCGCGTTCGGCATGTTGGCGTTGGAGAAGAAGCAATTCGAGCCGACGGCCGCGCATGCCGTGGACGTGAGCACCGAGGCGAAGCCGTTCGCGAACACCTTGATCTGTGGCGACGCGAACCCGAAGTACCTGAACCCTGCGGGCGTGTCGAGGTTCGTGACCGAGCTGCCCTCGTCGGTGTCGTTCATCGCGACAGGCGTACCGCCGCCGGCGCATGCATCCGAGAATGCGGTCGCGCCCGCGGCAGCCGCGTAGGTGACGGCTGCACTCGCATCGACGGTGAGATCGAAGGTGCCGCCGGCGATCGCCGCCGTGGAGGTCACGGTGAACGCGGTGAAGCCTTCACCGCTCTGGATGATCTGGACCGTGTCGTCGGCGCCGGCCACACCATTGTTGACGAGCGCACCGCGCGCCGACTCGTTGGCGTTCACGTGCTGGACGCGCGTATCGAGTGCGACCTGATCGGGGCTGACGGTGATCGTGAGCCCGTTGCCCGCGGTGGTGCGCAGCAGGTAGCGCTGGATGGTCGTCGTCGCGTCGAGCGCCTGGTCGTTGGCGGTCGCCGGGGTGCCGACCGCGACGGTGCCGAGATCGGTGTGCGGGCGCCGCGTGAAGTCGAGGCCGAACGTCGGCGAGCCCGTCACGGTCGCGGTGTTGACGGTCAGGAGGTAGGTCGCGGTGCCGTCGCCGAGCAGGACGCGACCTTGCGGGTCGCCAGTCTCCGGATACGTGTGCGCGAAGATCGGCGTGACGTCGGCGCAGAAGTCGGTCGCACCGACGACGCAGCTCGAGGCGAGCGCGTCGAGGCGGCCGAACCCGAAGCCCGGGGTATCCCTGGTGATGTTCGCGGGGTTGAAGAACGTCGCGGTGATGTTGCCGGTGTTCGTACCGGTGCCGTTGAACTGCTGCCACGCGTCGTCCGCGCCGGCCACGTAGGTGAACGGGTTGGACTCGAACGCCGTGATCGCCTGGTTGGTGAGCGGCGTGCCCTTGACGACCGTGCCCGGCGTCACCGCCGCGTGCGCGCTCGTCGCCTGGATCTGGGTGACGCTGTCGTCCGGATCGAACACGAGGAAGTAGTAGCGACCCGCCGTGCGATGGCGGAGCAGCCCCTTGTACGACGTGAACGTGTCGTTGAAGAAGAAGCCGAAGTCTGGATCGAACGTGAAGAACGAGAAGATCTCGAGATTTTGGTCCACGACCACGCCGGTGACGGGGACGTTGAACGTGATGTCCATGCCCCGGATCTCGAGGGGCGCGGCGACGTCATAGAAGAAGGCACTGAAGTTGGCGTCGCTTGCGGGCTGGGTGACTGCGGTCCCGTCGGTGGGCAGCGCGGCTGCGCCACCGGTCGTGATGGACAGGCCATACGTGACCGGCTGGTTCGCGTAGTTGTAGACGTGGTCGACGACCACGAGCGTGGTGTCGCCGGTCTTGAAACCGACCATCGCGGTCTCGGCCGAAGTCAGTCCTGCATCGCCGTCGACGGCGGCCTTGACGACCGACGTCGCGCCGGAGGTGTTCGTGACGACGAGCGACTCGACCGCCTGCTCGGCCGGAACGTCGAGCTCTGCGCTGTTGATGCCCAGGCCCATCGGAACGGTGAACAGCTTCACGTCACCTGGCGCGAGCATGCCCGAGCTCGAGGCGACACCGTCGGTCACGGTGAGCGGTGACGCGGTGACCGTGGCCTGGTTGACCGTGATGTAGTACTCGAATTCCGGTGCCCCCGTGGGCGCGCCTGCCGCGGCCCCCGTGAGAAACAGCGTGCGGGTATCCGCCACGGCGAGGATGTAGAGCCCGGCCGCCGGCAGGTACAGCGAGCGCTGCGAGGTGTCGCCGGTGAGGTTGAGGCCGAACCTTGTCCAGTCGGCGAGCGGATGCCCGACGTCGACCGCGGCCGCGGAGAGGAAGCCTGCCGCCAGGCCATGCAACCCATCGGCGCTGACCGTGAGCATCGCGGGCGCGGCGACCTCGAGGAGGTACGTGTCGACGTCCGGATCGCTCTGACCGTCGCCGTCGACATCCTGAAACGGCACGATCTTGCCGTGGATGACGAAGCTCTGGCCGACTGGCTTGAGGACGATCTCGCCGGCGCCCTCCGTGCTGTCCTCGCCGAACAGGCCGAGACCGTTCGGCTCCATGGCCTCCTCGACGTCGGCGGTGACGTGACCGGGATCCACGCAGGCGCCATCGACGAGAACCGTGCCGTCTTGACAGGCGGCAGGGTCGAGCTCGCAGCCGGTGCCTTCGGCGTTGAGCTTCGTGCCGTCGGTGCACATGATGTCGCCATCACCGACGCACACGCCGTCGACCTCGGTCGTGCCGGCACCGCATTCGCGTGATGTCGAGTTATCGCCGCAGCCGAGACCGACCACGCCAGCGAGCAACACTGCCGATAGACCAAATAGAAGTTGATTTCTCTTCACTGCGGCGGACTATCCGCAGCACAACTCGCGTCGTCAATGCCGCACCGCGGAAACCTCATCGACGATCGTGATCGGCGGTTAGCCGGCTCACCGCCCTGCCCTCGGGACGTGGCGCCGCTCAGACGGTCCAGCGCGCGAGATCCGCGAGCGCGGTGCGCAGCTCGTGCGCGGTCATCCGGCGCGTCTCGTCGAACACGAGCACGGCCTCGAGCAGCGCTCCGAGCTCGGGCGGGCCGGTGAATGCGCGACGCGCATTGCGCTGCATGTTGTCGAGCTCGTTACGACAGTGGGGCAGCTGGTACGGGTGCTCACGCGTCGCGGCGAACCACAGGACCAGCGCGACGATGAACGTGGCGTCGACGAGATCGACCTGCATCGAGCTCGGCGACGCGGGCGCTGCATAGACCGCGCTCGAGAACGATGAATAGTAATCTTGGTCGCCGATCAGCGCGTACACGCGTGGTGTGGCGCCAGTGAAGATCCGGTTACCACGCTCGCCGACGATGTACACCGTTTCGGGACGCAGCCCGACGCTGGTGTGCTCGCGCAGCTGCGCCCAGCCGATCACGGTGTCGCAGAGCGCGAGTCCGAGCCGCACCACCTCGCCATCGGTCAGGGGTTCCGCTTCGTCGAGCGGAATGCCCTCCGGTCGCACCTCCGCGAGCATCGCCACCGGACAGATGCCCTGCTTGAGCAGCTCGCGCAGCTCCGCGGCGGTCGGGTTCAGCTCGTCGGGGTAGCCGAGAAACGCGAGCGGCGCGAGGCCGGGCACGTCGTAGCGGAACCACTCGTCGAGCACATCGCGCCCGGTCGCGTACGGGAACTCCTTGACCGCGGCGACCACGGCGCGCTCGCGCGGCCCCAGCTCGCGTCCGCGCCACAGCAGCCCGCGCAGGTGCTCGTCGAGCACGATGCGCCCGCTGTCCGCGGTCATTCCGGCGGCGATCAGGCCGCGCTCTGCAGCGTGTCGTAGGCGTTGAACAGCATCGAGAACGTCGCGCGGCCCTCGCTGAGGCTGCGCAGGCGCGTCGAGTAACCGAACATGTTGCGGAGCGGGACGAGTGCGGAGACCAGGCGCTTGGCGCCGCGCGAGCCGACCTCCTGGACCTGGCCGCGGCGCTGGTTGAGGTCGCCGATGATCGCGCCCATGAACTCGTCGTCGACGGTGACCTCGACGGCCATGATCGGCTCGAGCCGCGACGGGCTCGCGTTGCCGACCGCACGCCGGAAGGCCTCGGCCGCCGCGGCGCGCGAACCGATCTCGCCGTTCGCGCCGTCCTGCAGCACGAGGTTGGTGAGCGTGACCTCGACGTCCTCGAGCGGATACCCGTCGGGGCCACTCGACGCGGCGTCGCGGAGGCCCTGCATCGCGGCCTGCACGATGTTGTCGGGAAGGACCGCGCTCGCGGGCAGCGCGCGCTTGAACTCCATGCCGCTGCCGCGCGGACGATGGCTGACCCGGCACGTGGCCTCGCCGTAGATCGGCTGCTCCTTGCCGGATGCCGAGCTCGAGCGCTCGAAGACCGCGTGGCCCTCGCCCTCGCCGAGCACGGTCTCGCGGAACACGACCTGCGGCTTGCCGGCACGCGCCTGCACGCCGTACTCGCGCTTCATGCGGTCGACGATGATCTCGAGGTGGAGCTCGCCCATGCCGCGGATCAGCGTCTGGCCGGTATCCGGATCGTCGTGGGTGCGGAACGTCGGATCTTCCTCGGCCATCTTCGCGAGCGCGAAGTCGAGGCGTTCCTTGGCTGCCTGGTTCTCGGCCTCGATCGCCTGCGAGATCACGGGCTCGTAGGTGTCGATGCGCTCGAGCAGGATCGGCGACTTCGGATCGCAGACGGTGTCACCGGTGGTCGCGTCCTTGAGCCCGGCCGCGGCGACGATCTCGCCGGCGACGCCACGCTCGAGCCGCTCGCGCTTGTTCGCGTGGACGTGAAACAGCCGCGCGACCTTCTCCTTCTTGCCGGTGCGGACGTTCAGCACCTCGGCGCCCGGCTCGATCATGCCGCTGAAGATCCGCATGAAGACGACCTTGCGGCCCTCGTCCATCGCGATCTTGAACGCGAGGGCCGCGAACGGCTCGCTGTTCTTGGGCGCGCGCGTCAGCTTCTCGGCGCCGCCATCCTTGCCGATCGTGCGCGGGTCGACGCCCTGCACGGGCGGTACGTCGGCGGGCGACGGCAGGTACGCGATCACCGCGTCGAGCAGCGGGTGGATGCCCTTGTTGCGGAGCGCCGTGCCGCCGAGCACGGGCACCATCTTCACGGCGATCGGCGCCTTGCGGATCGCGGCGTCGAGCTCGCCGACCGTGAGGTCCTGGCCCTCGAGGTACTTCAGCGCGATCGCGTCGTCGAGATCGGCGAGCGCCTGGATCATCTGGTCGCGCGCGTCGGCGGCGGGGCCGACGAGCTCGGACGGGATGTCGACGATCTCGGGCGTGTCGGTGACGTCGCCCGTGAACATGATCGCCTTCTGGCGCACGAGATCGATCGCGCCCGAGAACGCGTCCTCGCTGCCGATCGGCATCTGGATCGGGACGGCGTTGGCGCCGAGCCGATCGCGGATGTCGGCGACCGCGCCCGGGAACGATGCGCCGACGCGATCGAGCTTGTTGATGAACGCGAGGCGCGGAACCTTGAACTTGTCGGCCTGGTGCCAGACGGTCTCGGACTGCGGCTGCACGCCGGCGACCCCGCAGAACACGACGACCGCGCCGTCGAGCACGCGCAGGCTGCGCTCGACCTCGATCGTGAAGTCGACGTGGCCCGGCGTATCGATCAGGTGGATCTCGTGCTTCTTCCACTCGAACGTGGTGGCCGCGGCGGTGATCGTGATCCCGCGCTCGCGCTCCTGCTCCATCCAGTCCATCTCGGTCTCACCGTCGTGGACCTCGCCGACCTTGTGGATCTTGCCCGAGTGAAACAGGAATCGTTCCGATACCGTCGTCTTGCCGGCATCGATGTGCGCGACCACGCCGAGGTTGCGGACCTGATCGATCTTCGCCATGAGAAACTCCGACGGCGGTATAGCGCAGAACGGGTGAGTCGGGGCCATTCCCCGCGTGGCGAAGCGGCGCGGGTGTGGAGTACGCTCCTCGCATGCGCGCGGCCCTCTCAGGCGTCATCGCAGGTGTGCTGGTCGGCACGATGATCACGAGCTCGATCGCGCACGCGCAGCCTGCCGGAGGATCGTCGACATCGCCGGTTGGAGCGCCGCCTGCCCCCTTGCCCGCACCAGCTCCGGCGTCACCGTCGGCGGCCGATCTCGCGCGCGCCAGCACGCTGTACGCCGCGGCCCAGACCGCGATGACCGAGGGCCGCCACGCCGATGCGGTCCGCGACTACAGCGAGGCCCACGCGCTCACCCGCGATCCTGTGCTGTTCTTCAAGATCGGCGGCGCGCACGAGAAGGCCGGCAACTGCGAGCTCGCGCTGATCTACTTCGGCCGCTACCTGCGCGAGGCCCGGCCGGCACCCGAGTTCGTCAAGATCACCGAGGAGCGCATCGTCGCGTGCGGCGGCGATCCGCGCGTGGTCGGCAGCGATCCACCGGCCTCAGGCTCGGGCAGCGCGGCCACACCTGCAACCGGCACGACCGGCAGCGCTCCGCCTCCAACGCCCCCGTCGACCGGTCCGACCGACAGCGCCGTGCCCGCGTCCGGCGCTGACCCCACCGCCCGCGGCGGCTCCGAGCTCCCGGCAGGCCCCGGCCCTACCACGAGCGTTCGCGCCGCGACGGCCGGACCGTGGCTCCTCGTCGGCGGCTCGGTCGCGCTCCTCACGATCGGCGTCGTGCTCGCGTACTCCGCGAATGCCGCCGAGAACGATCTCAGCGATCTCTACGTCGGGCTCGCCGGTACGCCGCCGTCGTTCGATGCCCGCACCCAGAAGCGCTACGACGATCTGATCGCCGAGGGCGAGCGTTACGAGAAGCTCTCGTGGGTCAGCTTCGGCCTCGCCGGCGCGCTCGGCATCGGCGCCGCCGTGTGGTTCTACCAGGCTCGCGACGATGCCCGGGGACTGACAACCGATCGCCGGCCCGCTGCAACGCTACGGATCACGCCGACCGTCCGTCGCGACGGTGGTGGCGTCGCCGCCGCGCTGCGGTTCTGACACCCCGTGCCCGGTTCAGGACGCGCCGGCGGGACGGCTCGACGGTGAGGTCGCGCCCTCGAACGGCGGCACCAGCGCGCGGATCTCGCTCTCGACCCAGCGCGCGATGTCCTTGTCGCCACACGACAGGCCGTTCGTCTTCATCACGCGCTCGAGCATCGCCTCGAGGGCCATGCAGTCGGCGGGGCGGCGCTCGCGGTCGTACGCCATCGCGGTGAGCAAGATCTTGTCGAGCTCGGGCGGCAGATCCGCGCGCAGCGAGCTCGGCGGCGGCAAATGCGGCCAGTTCTCGATGCCAAGGTGCGCGAGCGCTGCGAGGTCGAGGTTGACGGCCTGGCCGGTCAGCACCTCGTAGCAGACCGCGGCGGTCGAGTAGACATCGGCGCGGACATCGACCGCCTCGCCGACGCGCTGCTCGGGCGCCATCATCGATGGCGTGCCCTTGGTCTCGCCCGCGACGGTGAGGTGCACTTGCGTCGCCGCCTTCGCGATCCCGAAGTCGACGACCATCACGCCGCCCTGGCGCGAGACCAGGACATTGGCGCTCTTGACGTCGCGGTGGATGACGCCGAGCGGCGTGCCATCGGTCGCGGTCGCGCGGTGCGCGGCATTGAGGCCATCGCAGATCCGGCACAGGATGCCGAGCCCGACGTCGAGCGGGACGGGCCGCCCCGCAACGCGCGCCGACATCAGCAGGCGCTCGAGGTCGACGCCCTCGACGTAGTCCATCACGATGACGTACTCGTTGCCGATCTTGCCGAGGTCCTGGATCGCGACGACGTTCGGATGGTGGATCCGCGCCGCGAGCCGCGCCTCGTCGAGGAAGTGATCGACCGCGCGCTGGTTCCGCGCGAGGTGGCCGTGCATGACCTTGATCGCGACGAGCTTCTCGAAGCCCGCCTCGCCGCGGCTCTTCGCGAGGTAGACGTCGGCCATGCCGCCCGAACCGAGGCGGCGCACGATCTCCCAGCGGCCGATCATCGCGCCCGGGCCGAGGTTGGCCGGGTTGATCGAGCTCGAGCCACCCGGATCGATGGGTGACGGCGTGCCGTCAGCGATCGGGCCAGTCGACAGCTTCGTCGTGGCGTAGGGTATGTTCGTGATCGGCTCGCCCGGGTGCGTCGGATCGGTCGCGTGGGTCGGCTGCGTTGCCGGCGGTGCCGAGGCATCTGGCTTGCCGCGCATCAGCCCGACCACGACGAGCACCAGGCCGAGCACCGCAGCGCCGCCACCTGCGCCGACGATGCCGACCGGGACGACGCGCACGGCCGGCGGGATCGCGACGACGAGCTGCGCGCCGGGCTCCGACGGCAGCGGCTGGACCCGGGTCTTCGCGTTCGCCGAGAGCGGCTTGCCGATGTCGCGCATCTGCGTGCCGTCGGTGCCGGTGACCTCGAAGCGGCCGTTGACGCCGGCGGTCTCGAGTGACGCGATCGCCGGGCCAAGCTCGAGCGGCCGGCTCACCATCACGTAGCCGGTGACCTTCTGGCCATCCTTGATCGCGTCCTCCTCGGACGCCGCGAGCACCTCGTTGACCTCGGTGATCACGAGCTTGTCGTCGATCAGCGTCGCGTAGCTGCCGGGCACGCCGTTGCGGCTGGGGCTCATCGCACCTTCGGGCTGGATCAGAAACGGCGTCGCCGTGCCGGCGCGGACCTGACCGAGCTCGATCACCTCGCCTGAACCCGGCGAGAACTGCAGCTCGCCGGTGCGAAACGCATCCTTCGCGCTGGCCTCGTCGGTGATCACCGCGGCGCGCACCGCGAGGGTCCCCGAGAGCCGGGTCGCGCGCACGCGTACCTCACCGCGCGCCGCCTTGATCGCGGCATCGAGATCCGCGGTCGCCTTCGTCATCGCATCGGCGGCGGCCGGCGACATCCCGCCCTGAGCCTCGCGGGTCAGCGCGTAGCCCAGCACTCCACCGCCCGCGATCAGCAGCACCGCGCCGAGGGCGACGGCGCCTCTACCCACGCTTGCCTCCGAACTTGTCCGGCATCGGGCCGGCAGGTGCATCCGCGGTGACGCCGATCGAGAGCTCGTTCTTGCCGGACTTGACGACGATGTCCTGCGTGATCGGCGTCTTGCTCTTCACGCTCCACGCCCGCAGCTTGTACTTGCCGGGCGCGATGCGGCGGAACGCGAAGTTCCCCTTGTCGTCGGTGACGACGTACGCAGGCGCGGACACCACGGCGATGTACGCGCTCATGTTCGCGTGCAGGTTGCAGCCGAGCCGGACGATGCCTTCCTTCGGGAACGTGTACTCGCGCGCCTCCCCCGCCTTGTAGAGGCCGAGGTCGAACGCGCCGAGTGGCGACGTCGAGAACACGTTATGAAACACGGTGTCGAAGTTCGGGAACGACACCGTCGAGCCGACCGAGATCGCGACCAGGCTCGGCAAGAACTCGCGGCCGCGCTGCTCGATCACGACCTGCTTCGGCGTGCGCGGCTTCCACTTGCCACTCGCGGGCTCGAGCGTGACGAGGCCGTACGCATTGGCCGTCTTGCCGTCGATCATCAAGGTACCCGTCAGCGACGCGACGTCGGCCTTCGGCAGAGCTACCTTCGCGGCCTCGTCGTCGGCCTCCGAGCTCCCGGCGACCTTGGGCTGCGGCGGCGCCGATGGATCGATCTTCGCGGTCGGCGTGGTGACCCGCGGCGGTGCGCCCTCACGGAACAGCGGCGCGAGCGCCGCGAGCGCCTCGGGGCCGATCAACAGCTCGGCGGTCGAGAACAGCTGCTCGGCGATGTTCTTGTTGCCGCGATCGAGCGCGACCGCCGCCTTGTCGAGCTGGTCTGCCGCCTCGCGCAAAAGCTGCGCGCGCTCGCCTGCCGGCCCGAGCTTGGTCGGCCTGGTGTCGGCCGGACGTGGTGCAGGTCTGGGCGTTTGCGCGGTCCTGGGAGCCACCGCACGCTGGTCGGCCTTGACAGCGGGAGAGGAGCAAGCCAGGACAGCCGTGAGCGCCGCCAGGGTCCGGAGTTTCATCGGTTTCGTATTGTACGCGCCGTCGGGGCGACCAGATCATTTCGGGCAGATTTCAGCACTTGCCTCGCGCCCGGGGAGGACCTACTGGGTGTGGTAGTTTCCCGCGCTCGCATCGCACCTGGAGCGAAGCCAGCGGCTGGCGAGTGCGGCGCAGATGGAGCAAAGCCAGCGAACGCTGGCGAGCGCGGAAAGAACGGAGCTTTGTTTCATGGTGTTCGGCCTGTTCTCCAAAGAAAAGTCGCTGCAGAAGACGATCGAGAAGGCGACGAACAAGCTCGCGCAGCAGGTCGATCGCATGGGCGCCCTCGAGAAGCTCCGCGAGGAAGCCACCGAGGAGGCGCTGTTTGGCCTCTGCAAGCGGTTCGGCGTCACCAGCATGAAGGGCGTCGAGGACGAGCAGGAGAAGCACTGGGTCGTCGAGACCCTGGTCGCCAAGGGCTCCGCCGCCCTGCCCCCGCTCGTCAAGTACATGAAGGGTGCCCAGCAGCTGGCGTTCCCGCTGCGCGTGCTCGAGCGGATCGCCGACAAGCCGAAGGTCCTCGAGGTCGTCGACGAGATCTTCGCGAGCGAGCCACCCGGCTACGTCCGGATGCCCGAGCGCCGCATCGATCTGATGCGCTGGTACTCCGAGTGGAAGCCCGCGACCGATGCCGAGGTCGTCGACCGGCTTGCCCCGTACGTCGTCGACTTCGACGAGAACTCGCGGTTCACCGCGATCGAAGGCCTCGACGGCAAGGACCCCGAGAAGATCGCGCCGCCACTCATCACCGCGCTGCTCCGCCCTGAAGAAGAGTCCGGCCGGATCAAGCGCACGATCGTCGAGGTCCTCGCGAAGTCCAAGGCGCCGCTCGGCGACCAGGCCGCGCACGTCACCGCGGCGATCCAGGGCGCCGGCCCGCTCGCCGACGACTTCAAGGTCGACGGCGCCATCGTCAAGAAGCGTTGATCTACTCCAGGCGCCGGCGCGACGCGCTCGATGTCGCGCTGCATTGCGGCGCAGAGAGCATGACGTCGCGTACAACGGCTACAAATCCGACTTGTGCACGATGCTGCACGACGGCAGTTGCCATGGGAGTGCGGCCGAGGGTGGAGTCTCCCCGGGGGACGGCGTCCGCGAGTCCCCACCGCGCTAACCACGTGAGAGTGCGAGACCACGACGCCCGAACCGGTGGGCACATCGCTTGCGATGGCGGTGTCACATGAAGCTCATCGTTGGATTCGCGCTGGCCGTTGCAGTAGCCACCTCTGGGTGCGTCGTCGGTGATGAATCGCTGCCAACCGAAGACGATCTGCCGCCGGCAGGCGCGGAGGCGGCGCTCTCGAACAACGCCCGCACCGCGTTCAACTTCTTCGTCTCGAAGGGGTTCACACCGATCCAGTCGGCGGGCATCGTCGGCAACCTCATGCAGGAGTCCGGCGTTCTGCCGACCGCCGTCGAGTACGGCGGCGGCCCTGGCCGCGGTATCGCGCAGTGGTCGGTGGGCGGGCGCTGGAACAAGGACCCGATCAATCTCGTCGCGTTCGCGAACGCGCGTGGCATGGATCGCTGGGGGCTTCGCACGCAGCTCGAGTTCATCTCGCACGAGCTGACGACCGTGTCGAGTTTCGGCCTCTCGGAGCTACGCGCCACGACCACGATCTCGCAGGCCGTGACCGTGTTCCAGAACCGCTACGAGCGCTGTGGAACCTGCGCGCAGGGCAACCGCGTGACGTACGCGAACCAGGTCCTTGCTGACTACGGCGGCGGCAGCGGTGGCGGCACCGCTCCGACCGGTGTCACCTGCTACTCGCAGACGCTCGCCCGCGCGATGCCCGAGAATGCCTGCGTGCAGAGCAAGTACGACGGCGAGTGGTACCAGTGCGCGAGCGGCCAGTGGGTCGATCGGTTCTCGAACCCGAACCCGTGCAACGGCGAACATCCGCTGTGACTTCGTTGGAGGCGTGCCGTACTCGGCCGCTCGGCAACCTCGAGAGCCGCGTCGGCTGACCGATCGGCCGCGAGCGAACAGCTCGAGCTCGGGGTGCGCTGGCTGCACCAGCGAGTAGAGCCGCTGGTTTGGCCTGCGATCTCTGCGCTTCCGTCGCGCAAGTGCCGTCGGTTGACGCTTGCGGTTCTGTGGTAAACGTCGCGGCGATGCCGCGCCGCAAAGATCTGGAATCGGTGCTGATCATCGGGTCGGGGCCGATCGTGATCGGCCAGGCGTCGGAGTTCGATTACTCGGGGACGCAGGCGTGCAAGGCGCTCCGCGAGGAGGGGCTGCGGGTCGTCCTGATCAACTCGAACCCCGCGACGATCATGACGGACCCCGAGCTGTCTGACGCGACATATGTCGAGCCGCTGACGGTCGAGGTGCTGGACAAGGTGCTCGCGCGCGAGAAGGTCAGCGCGCTGTTGCCGACGCTCGGTGGGCAGACGGGGCTGAACCTCGCGATCGCGGCGCACAAGGCCGGCATCCTCGCGAAGCACAACGTCGAGCTGCTGGGCGCGAGCGTGCCGAGCATCGAGATGGCGGAGGACCGCGAGCTGTTCAAGCAGGCGATGGCGCGGATCGGGCTGGCGTGCCCGAAGTCGCGGCTGGTCGCGTCGGTCGAGCAGGCGCGCGCGATCATCGACGAGATCGGGTTCCCGGCGATCCTGCGGCCGTCGTTCACGCTCGGTGGCTCGGGTGGCGGCATCGCGTACAACCGCGCCGAGTTCGACCGGATGGTGCAGTTCGGGCTCGACCAGTCGCCGGTGCATTCGATCCTCGTCGAGGAGAGCGTGCTCGGCTGGAAGGAGTTCGAGCTCGAGGTCGTCCGCGACTCAAAGGACAACGCGGTCATCGTGTGCTCGATCGAGAACCTCGATCCGATGGGCGTCCACACCGGCGACTCGATCACGGTCGCGCCTGCGATGACGCTGACCGACAAGGAGTACCAGCGGATGCGCGATGCCTCGATCGCGGTCATGCGCGAGATCGGGGTGACGACCGGCGGCTCGAACGTCCAGTTCGCGGTCGATCCGAAGACCGGCCGCATGCTGGTGATCGAGATGAACCCGCGGGTGTCGCGGAGCTCGGCGCTGGCGAGCAAGGCGACGGGCTTCCCGATCGCGAAGATCGCGGCGAAGCTCGCGATCGGCTACACGCTCGACGAGCTCGACAACGACATCACGCGCGTGACGCCGGCATCGTTCGAGCCGACGATCGATTACGTGGTGGTCAAGTGGCCGCGGTTCGCGTTCGAGAAGTTTCCGTCGGCGACGCCGGTGCTCGGGCCGCAGATGAAGTCGGTCGGCGAGGCGATGGCGATCGGCCGGACGTTCCGCGAGGCGCTCGGCAAGGCGATCCGCTCGCTCGAGACCGGCCGCGCCGGCTTCGACCTGCCGATGGCTGGGCTTGGCGATGATCTCGCCGCGCTCGAGCGCGTGATCGCGACGGCGACGCCGGACCGGCTGTTCCAGGTCGGCCGCGCGTTCCAGCTCGGGCTGACGCTCGAGCGCGCCCACGAGCTGACCCGGATCGATCCGTGGTTCCTCCATCACATCCAGGCGATCGCGCTCGCCGAGCGCGAGCTCGCGGGCGTCGACCTCGCGACGCTCGGCGCCGAGCTCCGGCGCTACAAGCGGATGGGGATGAGCGATCGCCGGATCGCGGCGCTCACCGGCGCGACCGAGGAGAAGGTCCGCCAGGCGCGTCATGCCGCGAACGTCCGCCCGGTCTACAAGCGGGTCGACACCTGCGGCGCCGAGTACGAGTCGCACACGCCGTACCTCTACTCCACGTACGAGGACGAGTCCGAGGCGCGGCCGACGCAGAACAAGAAGGTGATGATCCTCGGCGGCGGCCCGAACCGGATCGGCCAGGGCATCGAGTTCGACTACTGCTGCGTCCACGCGGCGATGGCGCTCCGCGAGGAGGGCATCGAGTCGATCATGGTCAACTGCAACCCCGAGACGGTGTCGACCGACTACGACACCTCGGACCGGCTGTACTTCGAGCCGGTCACGCTCGAGGACGTGCTCGAGATCTGCGCGATCGAGAAGCCGTGGGGCGTGATCGTCCAGTTCGGCGGCCAGACCCCGCTCAAGCTCGCGCTCGCGCTCCAGCAGGCGGGCGTGCCGATCCTCGGCACCAGCGCCGACGCGATCGATCGCGCCGAGGACCGCGAGCGGTTCGGCGAGGTGATGACGAAGCTCGCGCTGCACGCGCCGAACTGGGGCATCGCGCGCAACCTCGACGAGGCCCGCCGGGTCGCGACCGAGATCGGGTTCCCGGTGATGGTGCGCCCGAGCTACGTGCTCGGCGGCCGCGCGATGGAGCGGATCTACGACGCCCGCAACCTCGAGGACTACTTCGCGCGCGTGCTCGGCGTCGGCGGCTCGACCGTCGGTGGTGGCGGCCGCGAGGAGTCGTCGAACGTCGGGTTTCCGCTGCTGATCGATCAGTTCCTCGCCGATGCCGTCGAGCTCGATGTCGACGTCGTCGCCGATCAGACGGGCGCAGTCGTCGTCGGTGGCGTGATGGAGCACATCGAGGAGGCAGGCATCCACTCCGGCGACTCGGCGTGCGCGCTGCCGCCCTACTCGCTCCCCGCGGACATCATCGACGAGGTCAAGCGCCAGGCTCGCGTGCTCGCGACCGAGCTCGGCGTGATCGGCTTGATGAACGTCCAGTTCGCGATCCACGCCGGTGACATCTTCGTGCTCGAGGTCAACCCGCGCGCGTCGCGCACGATCCCGTTCGTCAGCAAGGCGATCGGCCGGCCGCTCGCGAAGATCGCCGCGAAGGTGATGATCGGCCGCACGCTCGCCGAGCTCGGCATGGTCGAGATCGAGCCGCGCCACGTCTCGGTGAAGGAAGTGGTCTTTCCGTTCGTGAAGTTCGAGGGCGTCGACACGATCCTTGGCCCCGAGATGCGCTCGACCGGCGAGGTCATGGGCATCGATACCGATTTCGCGCGCGCGTTCATGAAGAGCGCGCTGGCGGCTGGCACCCGGCTGCCGACCTCTGGCACGGCGTTCCTGTCGGTGCGCGAGCAGGACAAGCCGCAGATCGCCGAGCTCGGGCGACGGCTCGTGAACCTCGGGTTCCAGCTGGTCGCGACCCACGGCACCGCCGAGGTGCTGCGCAAGGCCGGGCTGCCGGTGCGCGGCATCAACAAGGTCCTCGAGGGTCGCCCACACTGCGTCGACGCGATGGACAACCACGAGATCCAGCTCGTCATCAACACGACCGAGGGCGCGCAGGCGATCCTCGACTCGCAGTCGCTGCGGCGCGCGGCGCTGATGAACAACATCGCCTACCAGACAACGCTGCGCGGGGCCAAGGCGTGTCTCGAGGCGATCGCGGTCAGCAAGCGCGGTGACCTGCGAGTTGCCCCGCTCCAGGACTACGCGCTGCGCTAAGCTGGGGTCGTGCCCGCCACTCTCGGACGCTACGAGCTGATCGCCGAGATCGGGCGTGGCGGCATGGCGGACGTCAAGCTCGCGCTCCAGCGTGGCCCCGGCGGGTTCGAGAAGCTGGTCGTCCTCAAGCTCGTCCACGAGGAGCTCGCGAGCCAGAAGCAGGTCGTCGACATGCTGCTCGATGAGGCCAAGCTCGCGGCGCTGATCAAGCACCCGAACGTCGTCGACATCTACGAGCTCGGCGAGGCCGATGGCCGCTACTTCATCGCGATGGAGTACCTCGAGGGCGAGCCGCTGCTCGCGGTGCTCGACAAGGGGACCGGCGCCGCCGGCAAGCCGATCGATGCCCTATCGATGGCGCGCATCGTCGCCGACACCGCCGAGGGCCTCGATGCCGCGCACCAGCTGAAGACGCGGGACGGCAAGTCGCTCGGCGTCGTCCACCACGACATCTCGCTCGGCAACATCTTCGTGCTCTACAGCGGGCAGGTGAAGCTGCTCGACTTCGGCGTCGCCAAGGCCTCGCGCACCGCGGCGAAGACCGATCAGCTGTTCGGCAAGCTCGCGTACATGGCGCCCGAGAAGCTCGACGAGCGGGCCGGCGATCGGCGCAGCGACATCTGGTCGCTCGGTTGCGTGCTGTGGGAAGCGCTGACGTTCAAGCGCCTGTTCAAGGGCGCGACCGACATCGAGATCGTGCGCGAGGTCCGCTACGTCAACGTGCCGCCGCCGTCGCAGGTCAACCCCGACGTGCCGGCCGAGTTCGATCCGATCGTACAGAAAGCCCTGCAGCGCGATCCGTTCCGGCGCTACCAGACCGCGCACGAGATGGGGACCGCGCTCGAGGAGGTGCTCTCCGCGAAGGGCTATCCGTCGAAGAACTTCAGGATCGCGGCGTACATGATGGGCGCGTTCTCCGAGCACATCGCCGCGCGCGAGCGCCTGCTCCGTCAGATCTCCGGCGCGAACCGGCCGAGTGCCGAGGTGATCGACGCGGCCTTCAGCGACACCCACGTCCGCAAGGAATCGACGCTGCCCGTGATGGACCTCGCGGACTTCGAGCCCGCCGTCGTCGTGAC
Source organism: Deltaproteobacteria bacterium (assembly GCA_013812655.1). Taxonomy (GTDB): domain Bacteria; phylum Myxococcota_A; class Polyangia; order Haliangiales; family Haliangiaceae; genus JABFXX01. The sequence continues at coordinate 33,853 of JACCTC010000004.1, forward strand.
GCTGCCCGAGGGCCACACCGGGGCGAACGTCATGGCACCGATGTCGCCGTCGCAGACGGGTGACGATTCGACCGTCGAGCTGCTCGACGCCGATGTCGTCGACGATACCGGCAGCGCCGTGGCGCAGCCGGCTCGCACCTCCGGCACGCATGCCGCCACATCCGGTCCCACGTGGGAGCGTGGCAAGCACGGCCATTCACTGCGCGATCTGCAGGAGCGCGCGCAGGAGGAGCGCGAGAACCCCGGCGCGGCGCGGCGCCGCCGGATGGTCCCGTACGCGCTCGGCGGCTCGATCGCGCTGCTCGTGCTCGTGATCGCGATGGTGAAGTGCGGGGGCGACGATGCGAAGCCGCTCGCAGCGGGGCCCGCCACGCTCGACGCAGCCGTCGCGGTGTCACGCGAGGCCGACGCGGTTCCCGGCACCGGCGCGCCGCGCGATGCCACCGATGTCGCGACGGCCGCCGTCGACGCATCCGACGATCCGGGTGGCGGCGAGATCGAGATGGCGGTCGATCCGCCCGAGACCGACACCACGACCGACACCACGACCGAC
>JACCTC010000005.1 GCA_013812655.1 Deltaproteobacteria bacterium
AGCACGGGGGCCGCGTCGCCCTTGGCCTCGGCGATCCGCGCCGGCAGCGACATGTCGTGTCGGTCACCGGCGAGCTCGCCACCGAGCGCGGTCACGCGTTCGGCACGCGCCGGATCGGCATCTGTCCCGACCGCCGCGCCGCCCGCGAACCGGATGCGCTGGCACCGGCTGCGGATCGTCGGCAGCAGCTGCTCGGGTGCGGTCGTGCACAGCACGAACACCGTGCGCGCCGGCGGCTCCTCGAGCGTCTTGAGCAGTGCGTTGGCGGCCGGCGGTGCGATCGCCGTGGCCTCCTCGACGATGTACACGCGGACCGGGCCTTCGTGCGGCGGAAAGCCGAGCCGCGCGATCACCTGGTTGCGGACGGTCTCGATCGGGATGATCTGCGCCGCGCCTTCGCGGACGAGCGTGACGACGTCCGGGTGAATGCCCGACGAGATCTTCGCACACGCGTCGCACTCGAGGCACGGCTCTCCCGGAGTCCGCTGGCAGGACATCGCCACCGCGAGCGCGATCGCCGCGTCGTAGAGGGGGGCGCCGGGCGGGCCGGAGAACAGATAGGCATGGGGTACGCGGTCGCGCTCGATCGCGCGCCGCAGCTGCGCGACGACGTGATCTTGACCCTGGAGGCCCCAGCCGGACATCGCAGGAACGCTAGCACGGACGCGCGCGATCGCGGATCGGGCTCGAGGCGTCCGATCCGATCCTGGCGCGCAGATCGGTACAACGTTAGGCTGCGCGCCATGGCGACGTCTCCGCGGCCCAAGACTGGTACTGGCCCCCAGCCCGTCGGCGATAACCCGACGTTCGCCGCATTTCGCGAGGTGCCTCGCACCGGCGTCATCTATTGCACGACCGAGGCGCAGCGCCGCGGTTACTCGCCGTCGTCGGATCAGTGGGCAAATCTCGGGCAGGGGATGCCCGACGCCGACGAGCTGCCCGGTGCGCCGCCGCGGATCACCGAGTTGCCGGTCCTCGCGGGTGACCAGGAGTACGCGCCGGTCGCAGGCCTCTGGGAGCTGCGCGAGGCGATCGCCGGCTTCTACAACGACCTGTTCCGTCGCGGCATGGGCAGCAAGTACAGCGCCGAGAACGTCGCGGTGTCGGGTGGCGGACGCTCGGCGCTGACCCGTGTCGCCGCCTCGCTCGGCCACATCAACCTCGGTCATTTCCTGCCGGACTACACCGCGTACGAGGAGCTCCTCGACGTGTTCCGGCTGTTCTCGCCGATCCCGATCCTGCTCGAGGGCGAGCGCGGATATGCGTTCTCGGGCGCCGATCTGCGACGCGAGATCCTCGGACGCGGGCTCTCCGCGATCCTCGCCTCGAACCCCGCGAACCCGACCGGCAAGGTGATCGGCGGCCGTGATCTCGCGGAGTGGGTCGCGGTCGGTCGCGAGCTCGACTGCGCGCTCATCTTCGACGAGTTCTACTCGCACTACATCTGGCGCCCGGATCTCGTCGCCCAGGGCATGATCGAGACCGCCGCACGCTACGTCGAGGATGTCGATCGCGATCCCGTCGTGATCCTCGACGGGCTCACCAAGAACTGGCGCTATCCCGGCTGGCGCGTGACCTGGACGGTCGCGCCGAAGAAGATCATCGAGGGCGTGGTCTCGGCGGGCTCGTTCCTCGACGGCGGCGGCTCGCGTCCACTGCAGCGCAAGGCGATCGAGCTGCTCGCGCCGACCGCCGCGATGGCCGAGACCCGTGCGATCCACAACGAGTTCACGAAGAAGCGCAGCAAGCTCTTGAACGGCCTGCGCGACCTCGGGTTCACGATCGATCTCCCGCCCGAGGGCACGTTCTACATCTGGGCGTCCGCGCAGCACCTGCCGGAGTCGATCAGCGACGGCATGAGCTTCTTCCGCGCGGCGCTCGAGCGGAACGTCATCACCGTGCCTGGTGAGTTCTTCGACGTCAATCCGGGCAAGCGACGCGGCGGCCGGCCGTCGCGGTTTCGCCGCCACCTGCGGTTCTCGTTCGGGCCGCCGCTCGCGCGCCTCGAGTTCGCGCTCGAGCGGTTCCGCGAGGTCATCGCCTCCGCTTCGTAGCGAAGTGGTCGCGGCCGTAAAAGGGGTGTGTTTAAACTGCACGCGTGAGCAGACCCGAAGCCGCCCTGGATGGAGCACCGCCGCCGGGCCGGCTCAAGCGGCTGCTGCGCCGGGCCTGGTGGTTCCACTCGTTCTTCGCGCTGTTCTTCGGCATCGGCGTGATGCTGTTCGCGCGCGCCGGGCTCGCCCACGCGGACAAGGTCATGATCGCCCTGTTCGTGTCGTGGCTGCTGATGTTCATCGCGCTGCGCTTCATCGTCGGCCCGGCGAATCGCCGCGTGCAGGAGGGCATGGCGCGCAAGGGCGTTCGCGTCGCGACGAACTACATCATCAAGCAGTTCTACCAGCAGATGTTCTTTTTCCTGACGCCGCTCTACGCGTCGAGCGCGACGTGGTCGCTGTCGTCGTGGAACTGGTGGCTCGCGCCCGTGCTCCTCGTGTGCGCGGTGGTCTCGACGATGGATCTCGTGTTCGACAACTTCATCATGGAGCGCCGGCTGCTCGCGTCTGCGATGTACGGGCTCGCGATGTTCGGGTCCCTGAACGTGATGCTGCCGCTCGTCGCCGGCATGGATCACCTCACCGGCCTCGTGATCGCCGCCGCGGCGACGCCTGTCTCGGTCGCGGTGCTGTCGTTCTCGGTGCGCCAGGTGATGGCACCGCAGGGCGCGCTACTCACCGTCACGATGACCGGCGCGCTGCTCGGAGCCGTGTGGTTTGGTCGCGCCTTCATCCCACCGGCGCCGCTCGCGATGCCCGAGACCAGCGTCGGCCACGGCAGCATCGGCAGCTACGAGTGTCTGCCGGGCAGCAAGCACGTGCTGCGCAGCCACCAGCTCGACGGCCTGCGCTGCGGCTCGATGCTGCGCGAGCCCGGGGGGCTCAAGGAGGGCATCGTCCACGTGTGGTCGCACCGCGGGCGCCGGCTCGACGTCCGTACGCCGGTTCGTCTCGCATGTGATGGCGATAGCGTCGTGTTCCGCAGCGAGCTCGACCCCAGCCTGATGCCGGCGGATCCGACCGGCAACTGGTCGTGCGAGACCTGGACACGCGGCATGCAGCTCGTCGGCGTCCGCAAGTTCAAGGTGATCGCCGCCGACGCGCCTGCTGACACGACGACGGCGCCGAAGCCGTCACCATCACCATCGCCAGGATCCGGAACGCCAGACGCCGGCGGGCCCGTGAAGACCGACGCCGGCGCCGGGGCGAAGTAGCCAGGCTCGCGGCTGGAGAGAACCTAGAGCTCGCAGCTGCCGTTGACGCAGCGGAGTGGCGAGCAACACTGCGAGTCATCGGTGCACTGCGCGCACTGACCGTTGACGCACGCTTGATTGTCGCAGTCGCGACAGTCCGTGCAGTTGCCAACCGGCGGCGGGCACTCGTCGCCGTTGTCGACCGCACCCTTGTCGAAGTGAATCGTCGACCGCACCGAGTCGTAGTAGTTCGCGAAGATCGCACCGTGCATCGTCAGCGGGTTCGTCACGCGCACCGTACCGTGGCCGGCGTAGAACAGTCCGTTGAGGTTCGCCGTGCCCGAGAGCCCGACGGTCTCGCCGATGTTGCCACCAGCACCGCCGGCGCACTGACCCGCGCTACAGACGCCCGAGCAGCAATCCGCATTCGAGCCGCAGGCGCCTGAACCGAGGCAGCCGGAGCTGCCGAAGTACATCCGCGACAACCGCGGGTAGGCCGGGTTGCCGACCGTGACCGTATTCGACGTCTTCATGACGCCGGCGACGAAGATGTCGAGCGTGGCGTCGGGGTCGAGGTCGAAGATGATCTGCTGGCTGACCACGATGCTGCCGCCGATGTAGATGGCGGTGCGGCCGTGGACGACGATGGTCGTCGCGTTCGACGTGTTGATCTGATCGAGATAGTAGTTGCCGCACGGCAGGTCGAGCCGCTGCGCACCATTGGGGTTCGTCAGCACGTTCGAGTTGAGGCCGATCAGGGCGTTGTCGTTGTTCGCGGGGTTCGAGAAGTGCTGGACGATCGCGCGCACCGGGATCAGCTGGTTGTCGGCGGGCGTCGGGTTACCCGGGTTGCAATCGCACGGCGGCGTCATCGCGAACGCGGTCTGCTGGCAAGCACCGGCGGTGAAGCCGCTCGGCAGCGCGTTGCAAGCCGTCGTCGTCGACGTCAGCAGACCGCTGACGGTCGCGGTGAAGTTACCGCCGCCCTTCGTGATCGGCCCGCCGATCGAGGCGGACTCGCCGCCGGCAGCGCCGGTGAACACGCAGCTGTTGCCGGCACCGAGGCACGTCGCGTTCGAGATGCAGCCGCTGCCACCGATCGCGCAGCGGCCAAGCGTGGCCTCGTTGATCGAGACGAGATCGCTGTAATCGAACTTGCCGCGGTTGAAGAACCGGCCATGGACGAGGACGTCACCCTTGGTCGTCTGACCCTGCGAGCCGAAGACCCACATCTCGCCAAATGCCTCGATGTTCGCGGTGCTCTGGATCGTGCCGTTGACGCCGATGCCGCCGCCGAGCCGCGCGGGGACCGTGTCCTTGTAGGGACCGACGCGCGAGTCGAACGCATCGACGAGGAGGTCGTGGCCGAGCGGCCCGACGTTCGTGCACGAGCACAGGCCGAACCGGAACGTCACCGCGCCGAGGCTGCCGGCACACGTCGTCTCGCCAGGTCCGGTCGGCACCACGATCGGCGGGCCGCCGCCGACGCACTTCGCGGGGTCGGGGCCGACCGCGATCGCGTTGACGCAGAGCCCATCCGAGCAGCCGGTGCCCGGACCGCAGACCGTCCCGCAGGTACCGCAGTTGTTGTTGTCGCTCTTCTTGTTGATGCACTGGTTCCCACACGCCTCGAGCGGAGCCGGGCAGGTCGCGGCGCAGCCGTTGGACACGCAGAACGGCGTCGCGCCGCTACACACCGTGCACGTCGGGCCGCATGCCGCGGGATCGCTGATCGTCGTCTTGCACGATGCGGGCTGGCCATTGGCCGGCGGACACAGCGTCTGACCGAATGAACAGTCGCAAGAGCCGTTGGTGCAGGTCTCGCCAACGCCGCAGACCACGCCGCAGGCACCGCAGTTGTTCTCGTCGTCGGCGACGGTGGTGCAGGCGCCCGCGCAGTTGGTCTCGGTGCCGCCGCAGCACACACCATTGTCACACTGCTGGCCGAGGCCGCACGGCGTGCAGGAGGGGCCACAGTTCCCGGGGTCGGTGTTGGTGTTGGTACAACCGCTCGGACAGGTGTTCGGGAACGTCGACGGACACGAGCAGGCTCCGTTCGTACAGACGCCGTTCGTGCCGCAGCTGTTACCGCAGGTGCCGCAGTTCGCCTCGTCATCGGCGAAGTTGGCGCAGATCCCGTTACAGAGCGTGGTCGGCGCGACGCAATCCGGCTCGCAGACGCCGGAGCTGCAGAGCTCGCCACTGGCGCACGCGTTACCGCAGGTGCCGCAGTTCGCGGCATCGGTCTGGAAGTTCACGCAGGTGTTGCCGCACGCCGACGTGCCGCCGGTGCAGGTCAGTAGGCACTGGCCGCCGGTGCACACGCGGAATGGACCGAGCGCATCGCAGTCGTTGCCGCACGCGCCGCAGTTGTCGTTGTTGGTGTTGGTGTTGGTGCAGGTCGTGCCGCCGCAGTCACGCTCGGGCAGCGTGCAGATGAGCTCGCAGTTGCCGGCGTTACACGTCTCGGTCGTCGCGTTGCACACCGTCGTGCAGCTGCCGCAGTGGGCCTCGTCCGACGTCAGATCGAAGCAGGTGCCGTTGCACAGCGTCTGGCCACTCGGGCAGACGCACTGGCTGTTGCTACAGACCTTGTCGCTGCTACAGGCCTGGCCGCAGCCGCCGCAGTTGTTCGGATCGGTCGTCGTGTTGATGCAGTTGCTGCCGCACAGCTGGCTCGGTGCGTTGCAGACCGGCAAGCAGACGCTGTTCTGGCAGAACGTGTTGGCCGGGCAGAGCGCACCGCAGGCGCCGCAATTGGCGTCGTCGGCGGTCGTGTTGATGCAGGCGTTGTTACAGAACTGCTCGGGCGCCGTACAGGTGTCGACGCAGACGCTGTTCGTGCACGTCTCGTCGGCCGCGCAGACCGTCGTGCAGTTGCCGCAGTGTTGCTCGTCGTTGGTCGTGTCGAAGCAGGCGTTGCCGCACAGCTGCTCGGGCGACGTGCAGACCGGCACGCACACGCTGTTGAGGCACTCCTGGTTGCTGCCGCACGTCGTACCGCAGGTCCCGCAGTTCGCCTCGTCGTTCGTCGGGTTCACGCAGACGTTGTTGCAGTCCATCTCTGGCGACGTGCACGACACCGTGGTCTGACAGGTCCCGCTGACGCAGGTCTGGGTGCTCGAACAGGTGTTGCCGCAGGTGCCGCAGTTCATCTCGTCGGTCTGCGTGTTCCTGCAGACGTTGTTGCAGTCCATCTCCGGCGACGTGCAGGTCACCGTGGTCTGGCAGCTTCCGGCGACGCAGGTCTGGGTGTTCGAGCAGGTGTTGCCGCAGGTGCCGCAGTTCTGCTCGTCGGTCTGCGTGTTCTTGCAGACGTTGTTGCAGTTCACTTCCGGCGAGGTGCACGCCACCGTCGTCACGCAGCTGCCGGCGATGCACGACTGGTTCGCGCTGCACGTCGTGCCGCACGTACCGCAGTTCGCTTCATCGATCGTCGGGTTGACGCACGTGTTGTTGCACGCGGTCTCCGGCGACGTGCACGTCACCGTCGTCTGGCAGTCACCGGCACTGCAGGTCTCGCCCGCCGCGCAGGTCGTCCCGCACGCGCCGCAGTTTGCTTCGTCGCTCGTCGGATCGAGACACACGCCATTGCACGCGATCTCGGGCGCGGTGCACGTGAGCCCAGCTTCTGGACCCGCATCGTCTTTCGGACTGCTTGGTGCGTTGTCACCGCAAGCAGCGACGAAGAGTACGAGCAACCATCCAATGACGGTACAGCTGAGCTGGCGAGTCCCCATTGTCTTCAGACTCGCCGATCGGCGTCTAAAGTTTCAAGGGATTTGACGGCTTAGATCCGGAACGCGAGCAGTCCTGCTGGTCCAAAAGATCCCAGCTCGGAGAGGTCGGTGAAGCCAAGTGAAAACCCGAGGTCGACGGACTTGCGCAGGGTGTACTCGAACCCGCCACGCAGATGTGTGACCGAACCGCCACCGCGGTCACTCTGGGTCGCGGTCGCGGTGAAGTCCTCGAGCGTGATCCCGAACCGGCCGATCAGCGCAAACTTCGGGCTGCGCTGGTAGATGCCATACGCGGAGATCCGGAAGAACCCTCGTGATGCTGGCGTGTTGATGTCGTCGCCCTGAGCACGTACCGCATTCAGATATTCGTGCTCGAACGTGGGCGCGAACTTGGTGAGCTTGATGGCGAGCAGATCATCGAGCCCGCCGAGTGCGAGCTTCTCCGTGAGCTTGAACTTCATCGGAGCGCCCAGCGTGAGACCGATCGCCGGTGCGCCCCCACGCACGGGGCGATAGATCCAGACAGGTACTCCCACCGAGACGCCGACCCAGTCGCGCAGCAGCACGGTGACGTCGAGTCCGAGCGCCTTGCCGGGATGGAAGCCGTTCTTGTCGGCGGCCGTCTTCGGGTCGTTATAGATCCCACCGAGCACGTAGGTGAGCCCGAGCTGGATCTCGCGGGTGATGCCGTAACGGGCGCGCAGCGCGGTCGAGCCGACGTAACCGATGCCCGGCGCATCGAACTGGGCGTTCGGGATGATCGCGACCTCGGCCATGTTCGCGGGGAGCGTGATCGGGCGCAGCGCCTCCTCGATCGGATATCCCGACTGCACCTGCTTCACGGGGACGACGACCTCGACCTTGGTCTCCGCGGTGATGCCGCGCGGACCATCGGGGTTCTCGTCCTTGCCGTCCATGTCGACGGGTGGTGCTTCCTCCGCCGGCGCGGGCTCGGCACTACCGGCGCTGTCGGATCCGGCCGGCGCGGGCGCTGGAGCCGGCGCGTCCTTCTTCGGTTGAGCGACCGCTGCGCTCACGCTCACCACCAAGCACACGAGAATCGAGGCCACTCGACGCACCGTCATGCGGCGCAACATACACGAAATTGGGAGATCGCCAGGGATCGGTCGGGATCGTTAGCAGTGACCGATCCAGCGCGTACTGCCGGTCCACGGCCGCTGCGGCGGATCGATCGGCGTCGGCGTCGTGTGCTCGCGCACCGCGATCGCTGCGGCCGCTGCACCGATCATCGCGACGAACGCACGCCGCGTCGGCGGCCGCATCGTCGTCAGCGGCTTGCGTTCGCGATTGCTCACGGCGTGCACTCCGGCGCGTCATAGCCCAGGGCGAGCTCCTTGAGCGTCAGCTTCGCGTTGCACGGATCCTCGGAGACCTCGGACGTCGACCGCATCGAGGAGCCGTCGACGTCGCCGAGATCGTCGGTGACACCGGGCGGTACCTCCTTCGCATTCGCCGCGCTCACCGTGTTGCCCGAGGCCTTCGCGACCGCCGCGGCGTCGACGAGTTGCTGGTTGAACCAGGTGACGAAGCTGACCGGGTGATAGTGATAGACGACGCCATCAGGCGGTAGCCGCGCGTGGTTCGCGACCTTCTCGGTCCACCACAGCCCGGGCGTGATCTGCTCGGCGACCAGCGCTTCGATCTCGTCGGGCTTCATCGCCTTGAAGTCCTTCGGCACGCGGAGCGCCTCGGCCCAGCTCGGCTCCGGCGTCCACTCCGAGGTGTGGAACGTGACGAGGTAATGAGTCGCTGCTGCCGAGCCGCCGCTGTAGAAGCTCGAGAGCTCCGACTTCGAGAGCATCCCGTCCTTGTTCGCGTCGATGATGTCGTTGACGCGCGGCGAGTCGCAGAACCGGCCGCTGCTCGAGCCATCGACGAGCTCCCACGGCGAGCCCGGCCACGCCGCGAACAGATCGGACTGCGCGAAGATCTCGACGTGCACCTGCGCGCGCGACAGCTCCGCGGGTCCTGCCTTGCCGACGCGTCCGATCATCGTGCCGGCCTCGACGGGCTCGTCGAGCAGCGTGATCGCACCGGGCTTGCCGCCGGCCTTCCACGCGTCGCTCTTGCTCATCCACTCGGCGGGCTTGGCCGCCTTGAGCTCGTCGGCGAGGTGCATGTAGAGCGAGAAGAACTCGACCTTGCGCGCGCCGAGCGACATCTGGTGGCGGAGCAGCACGAAGTTGACCGAACCGACCGGCGACTCCGCGCCCATCCGCGCCGCGACGATGCGTCCCGGAAACGGCGCGAACACCGGTGCGTCCGCCTTCGCGGCGAGGTGAACGCCGCCGTGCCACAGCCGCGCCTCGCCCCACGGACCGACCGGGAAGAACCCGCCATCCGCACGCGCCTCGTTCATCTTGTAGAGGAGAACGGCGGCCTCCTTGAGATCCGACGTCTGCTGCGGCACGACCGGGCGATCGTTCTTCGGATCGTCCTTCGGGAACACCGGATAGCAGAACTCGCCGCGGAGCTTGCTGCAGAAGTCCTTGAAGTCGAAGTAGCCCGGATCCCACTTCTGCGCGGTCAGGTGATAGTGCGCGATGTAGCCGGAGAACCCGAACGACGCGCTCGTCGGCAGCGTGTCCCAGCTCTGCACGCCCGGGCTCGACTGCGGATACTCGGCAGGCAAGTTCGGCAACAGCCGCAGCAGCGCACGCGACAGCCGGCGCATCGCGTCGTACTGGGCCGGCGTGTAGTCGTACGCGAGGAACGTGTGGCCGTTGATCTTGCAGGGCTTGACGTCGCGCTGCGGTCCCTTGCGGCCGTTCGCGTAGTACGTCGGCTCCTTCTTCGCGTCGCCGCGGTTGCACAGCTCGACGCCGATCGAGGCGAGGTTCCACTCGGCGGCGTGATAGCCCATCAGCGCGAGATCGAGCGTCTGGTAGATCGTGCCGTCGTTATCGATCAGGAAGTGACACGACAGCCCGCGCTCGTTCTGCAGGACGTTGAAGCACATGTCCGCCGACGCGCAGCCATCGTGGTGGATCACGAACTGGCGGATCACGGACTTCACGGCGTCGTAGGGCGCGTTCTCGCCGCCGTTCCACTTCGACGTCCGCAGTGGTGGGCGCGTCGAGTAGCGGCGCGTGTACGGCACCGGCAGCTTGCCGTACGGAACCTGACCGGTCGCGCCGGGCAGGCACGGAGGTTGGCGCTCGGTCTGCGTCGAGATGCAGTACTGTGATGTCGCATCCCAGTACGGCGGCTCGCGCCAGTTCACGATGGGCGCATCGGTCTGGAAGACCTGACCGCCGATGATGAGCTTGCCGGATGGACGAGGGGACATGGCGGGGCTCCCTATTGTGCCAAGAATCGGAGGTCCGTCGAGCCGACGCGGACGGTGGTGCCGTGCTCTAGGACATATTCGGTGACGCGCACGCCGTTGACGAAGGTGCCGTTCGTCGACCCGGAGTCGTAGAGCCGGCAGTTGCCGAAGTGATCCATGCCGATCTGCGCGTGCTGGCTCGACGTGTAGCCATCGTCGATCACGAGGTCACAGCCCGGTTGCTTGCCGATCATGAAGCCGTGCCGCAGCGCGATCTCCTGGCCGGCGCGCGGTCCGGTCATGATGTAGAGGCGCGGTCCGGTGCCGACTGCGGGAGGCGCTGCCAGCGCAGTCACGACCGGCACGTGCGGCGCCGGCTTGAGCTTGGGTTGCTTCTTCGGCCTGGCCGGCGGCGCTGGTGCCGTGGGATCGCCGGGCATGCCGGGTGGCGGCGTGATCGCCGCGTTCTGGCGGCGGCTCATCAGATAGCCGATCAGGCCGAGGATGCCGAGCACGCCGATCACGATGACCACGACGAGCACGATCCAGCCGAGCACGCTGCGGCCGGTCTCGGTACGCGGCGCCATGCATCGTGTTCCCGAGCAGTAACCCGCCTCGCACGGCTCACCCACGCACGTCGGCGGCGGGATCTTGACCTCGTTGCGCGACGTCGCGTCGGCGCGTCCTGCGGTGACGACGCGAAGCTTCTTGCCCGCGAGGTCGGTATCCGTGAAGTACGTGAGCACGTACTGCGACGCGATCTCCTCGCGCAGCTGTTCGAACGGCGGCGCCCACGACGTCGCGGTGCCGCTGCGCACCCAGCGGAACGTGCCGAGCGAGCGCTTCGACAGCTCGCCGAGCGTCAACAGCGGCCGCCGCACGTCGTTCGGCGAGTACCCGAACGAGTGGATCCGGACGCCTTCCTTCGCGGCGCGCTGGCCGAGCCGGGTGACGCGCTCTCGATCGCCGGACAGGTCGCGGCCATCGCCGATCACGAGGATCAGCTTGCGCAGCGTGCGGCCCTCGGGCTCGGTCTTCGCCTTCTTGAGCACGCGGAGCGCGCGCTCGAGGGTATCGAGCAACGCCGGCTCGCTCGCCGTGCCGTCGCTCTGCAGCGCGGTGAGCTTGCTGCGCGCCTGCTTGAGCGGCGCAAGCTTGGCCTCGCCGATCGTCTCGCCGTACGGCAGCACCGCGGCGACCGTGCGGCCCTCGGGAAGCCCGGCGAGCACGCGTTGCTCGAGCGCATCCGCGATCACCGGCAGCACCTCGGCATACTCGATCGTCGCCTGGACGACGACGATGATCGCGGTGTCGACGTCGAGCGCGCCGTAGGTGCCGAGCGCGTACGGCACCTTGAGCTCGGTCGTGCCGGCGAACGTCTTGATGGTCTTCGGGTCGGTGAGGTCGAGGCGCTGGCCCTGGAGCGAGAGCGCCGACACGAACACGCGTAGCCGGTGGCCTCCGATCGAAGCGGGCTCGAGGTCGACCCGATCGACCACGACGTTGAAGCTCGACTTCTCGGTCTCGTCGTCGTCGGCGCTCGCGAGCTGCGGCAGCGCTACCTGCGGCAGCGCAACGGCCAACGTGGCGAGCGAGGTGAGCGCGAGCCTCATCCGGCCGCCGAGGGTAACACTACTGCGGCAAGCGGTAGCGATGCAGCACGGGCACGAACGTCAGGAGGTCCATCTCCGCGGTCACGGTGCCATTCGTCCAGTTGTTGATGATGAGCGGGAGTCCCGACGAGCCGACGCTGTCGGACACGATGCCGATGTGATCGGGGCCCGAGCGCGACGGAAACGTGTCCATGAAGATGACGTCGCCGGGACGCAATGGATCAGCCGGATCATCGAGTGCGGGCGTGTGCTTCTCCCAGTGCCGCTTGAAGTAGGGCAGGAGCGTGGCGACCCGGCGCTGATCGATGTGCGGGTTGCCGCGGCCCTTGATCATCGGATACGCGGAGCGGGCCCGCTTGAAGTCGGCCTGCAGCTCGGCCTGCAGATCGATCCCGGCGTTGCGGACCGCACGGATGATGACGTCGGTGCAGACGCCCATCTCGCGCGGGACATCGCCCATCGGAAACGGGATGACGACGTAGCCTTCGGTGTACGCGTCGGCGTTCAGCACCGTCTTCTTCGCGCCGATCAGCACGTCGAGTGGATCGGGGATCCCGTCCTTGTCGCGATCGCGACCGGCAGCGACAACCTGATCACGGACTCGCTCCGCAGTCAGCAGCCGTGCGAGCTCGCCATGGTCGCCAGGCCGCACCGCGAGCGTGCGAGTCCCGATGACCAGCTTTGCGGGACCGCCGAGCGGGTAGGCCTTGCGCGGGAAGCCATCGATCGACAGCACGAGGAGGGCGCGGTCGCGATCGACCTGCGCGGTGACCCGGGTCGGCGCGAGGTCCGCCGGGAGCGCGAGCTGGACCTTGTCATCGAGATCGGACCAGATGCCGGCATCGCGAACGCCGAGGCAGCTCTCCCCGGCGGCTGGATGCCGCGATACGCCCTCGCCGTGTGGGGACGCAGTCATCGACGGGTTAGGTGTAGGTGCGGTCGGCTCGGCCTCGCCGCGGGTGCTACAAGCGGCTGAAATCGCGCCGGTGGCGACCAAACCGACCACGCCGCGACGAAATTGGGAACCGATCGTTCGATGGGGTGTCAGATGCGTGCTCGCAGGCCTGTCCTGGCTCATGTCTCCATCGTCCAACGGATGAGACACCCAGATCGTTCAGCAGATTGCACGCTCGTCACGTAACCGGGTAAGAATCTAGAAGCCCGTAGTCCTCCGGAGGTCCCACATGAGTCACATGGATTTTTCGTCCTGGCCGCGCGAGCAAGAAGCCTCGTTTGTCGTGTTCGAGGCGCGTAACGCCGAGAGCCAGAAGAAGGCGTGGACGCTCGGGATCGCGCTCGGGGCCATCGTGTTCGTGTTCATGGTCGGGGTCTACGCCGGCGTCGAGCCCAAGCACAACGACGTCTCGAAGGACATGAACATGTCCAACCTGACGAAGAAGACCAACGCCGAGAAGAAGTAACCCTGGCGTGGTCACGTGACCACGCACTGTCTGTTTGCATGGCTCGCCTGCGCGGCATGTGCCGCGTGCTCTGCTGGGCCACTCCGAACGCAGCTGACCGAGCCACTGGCGGCTGCCGAGCGGATCGCGATCGTCGCCTCCGAGCGTGGTCCGCGGGGCGCGCGGCTCGTCGTGATCGATGAGCGCGGCGATCGCCAGTTCGAGCTCGTCGAGCCCGCGCGCACGACGGTGCGTGACACGAATCCGGCGATCTCTCCGGATCGCGCGTGGATGGTGTTCGCGTCGACACGCGATCGCCCGCTCGATCAGACGAGCCTGTGGATCGTACGGCTCGGGGTCGAGGCGGTGCCCGTCCGGCTCACCGGCGGCGCGGACGCGATCGACAGCCACCCGGTGTGGACGCCCGATGGCCGCGCGATCGTGTTCGCGTCGACGCGCGGCGGTGGCGACTTCGATCTGTGGCGGCTGCCCCTCGAGCGCGGCCGCGCGACCGCGCCGCCGATCGCGCTGACCGATGCGCCCGGCCACGAGGTCACGCCGACGATCGCACGCGACGGCACGATCGTCTACGCGGCGGTGCGCACCGGCGATGGCCAGGGTGGGACGACGAGCCACCTCGAGGAGCGCGCGGTCGATGGCACGATCCGCCAGCTCACGCTCGGCCCTGCGGATTCCGCGCCGGCACTCGCTCCTGATGGCGAGACGATCGCGTTCGCGCGGCCGCAGCGCCGGGACGCGAGCATGGACAGCGAGCTGTGGCGGATGACGCGCACGACCAAGCCCACGCGCCTGATCGATCTACCGCTGACCGACGAGACCGGCCCGGTGTGGTCGCTCGATGGCCGCTACGTGTTCGCGACCTCGGTGCTGCGTGGCGACGAGGGCCGCCCGCTGTTCTCGTCGGTGGTCTTCGTCGATCTCGCGGAGACTCCCGTGCGCGCGCGGATGCTCAAGGATCGCGCGGGTGCGCTCGCGCGGCTGACGCCGGCGCTCGCGACGACCTCACTCGACGCGGACGCGCTGCGATCGGATCCAGAGTACCTTCCAGAGCTGGCGAACATCATGGCGGCCGCGATCGCAGAGCAGAGGATGCAGCGATGAAGCATGCAGCGACGACGGCAGTGTTGATGGTGCTCGCGACCGCGTGCGGTGGTCCGCGCGCCACCGAGCATCCGCAGGCCGCGGCCACCGCGCCGCTCTCGCTCGCGGCCGACGCCGTGATGATCGCGATCCCGGCGGGCAACTTCATCTCGGGCTCGACTCCCGAGGAGCGTGCGTTCGCGTACGACGACTACCTCGCGACCTCCGGCCGCGACACCGCGCGCGAAAAGCAGTGGTTCGATCACGAGGAGGATCGGCGGCTCGTCGAGATCCCCGCGTTCCGGATCGATCTGCTGCCGGTGACCCAGGCGCAGTACGCCGAGATGGTGACCGCGGGCCGTGCGAAGCCGCCGATGATCGACGAGGCGGCGTGGCGAGCGCAGGGCTTCGCGCAGGACTACGCGACCGAGGTCGCGCGCTTCGTGTGGCGCGACGGCCGGCCGCCGGTCGGGCGCGAGGAGCATCCCGTCGTGCTCGTGACCTGGGCCGAGGCCGATCGCTATTGCGCGTGGCGCGGCGCGTTGCGCGACGAGAAGCGCCGGCTGCCGACGGCCCACGAGTACGAGAAGGCGTCGCGCGGCGAGGGCGGCTTGACCTATCCGTGGGGGAACGTCTTCGAGCCCGCCAGGCTCAACAGCGCCGTGAACGGACCGAAGGACACGACCGCGGTGGGCACGTTCGTCGACGGTGCGAGCCCGTTCGGCGTGCTCGAGATGGCGGGCAACGTGTTTGTGTGGACCTCGACGGCAGCCGAGGACAGCCGGATGGTCGTCAAGGGTTCGGCGTGGGAGGACTTCGGCGGCCTCGGGCGAGGCGCGTCCGGACACGCGCGGCCCAAGGAAGCCCGCCACGTGATCGTCGGCTTTCGCTGCGCCGCGGATGCGACGTGATCGTTTGCCACGGCGGTGCCGGGCTCGTCGCGCCGGAGCGCCACGATCGCCTGCGTGCCGGCGTGCGCGCCGCGGCCGCGGCCGGTCATCGCATCCTCGCCGCCGGTGGCAGCGCGCTCGACGCGGTGGTGCTCGCGGTG
>JACCTC010000019.1 GCA_013812655.1 Deltaproteobacteria bacterium
CCTCCCGAGCCGCTCGGCACCGCGCTCGCGATCCAGCCGCGCGATGGTCAGCTCTGGGTGTTCGTGCCACCGGTCGAGCGATTCGCGGACTTCGTGACGCTCGTCGGTGCGCTCGATCGCGCACGCCAGGCGACCGGACTCGCCCTTCACCTCGAGGGCTACTCGCCGCCGTCGTCACCGTCGATGAAGCGGTTCGCGGTGACGCCCGATCCCGGTGTCCTCGAGGTCAACCTGCCGCCGGCCGCGTCATGCCGCGAGGCGACCGAGCTCCATCACGTCGTGTTCGATGCCGCGCTCGCCGCCGGGCTCACCGCCGAGCGCTACCTCCTCGACGGCCGCGCTGCCGGCTCGGGTGGTGGCAACCACATCACGATCGGTGGGCCGCGCCCCGAGGCGTCACCGTGGCTGGTGCGCCCCGCGCTGCTCGCGAGCCTCGTCACGTTCGTCCAGCATCACCCGTCGCTGTCGTATCTGTTCTCGGGTCTGTTCGTGGGTCCGACCTCGCAAGCGCCGCGCGTCGACGAGGCCCGCCACGACGCGCTCTACGAGCTCGAGCTCGCACTGCCGCGACTGCGTGCGAAGCCGCCGGTCTGGCAGATCGACGCGCTGCTGCGCCACCTGCTCGTCGACGTCGCGGGCTCGACGCATCGCGCCGAGATCTCGATCGACAAGCTGTTCGATCCGTCGACGCCGTACGGCCGGCAGGGCCTCGTCGAGCTCCGCGCGTTCGAGATGCCGCCGCATCCGCGGATGGTCGCGGCGCAGGCGATCCTCGTCCGCACGCTCGTCGCCGCGCTCGCTGCGCAGCCCTACGAGCATCCGCTCGTCCGCTGGGGCACCCGGCTGCACGACCGGTTCCTGCTGCCGTACTGGATGTGGCAGGACTTCGAGCACGTGCTCGCACACCTCGCGGCGAGCGGCGTCGCGCTGCCGGCGGACGCGTTCCGGCCGTTCGTCGAGCTGCGCTGCCCGCTCGTCGGCAGGCTCGCAACCGAGGGGGGCCTCGTCGAGATCCGGAACGCGATCGAGCCGTGGCACGTGCTCGGCGAGGAAGCGACGCAGACCGGCACCGCACGCTATGTCGACTCGTCCGTCGAGCGTGTCGAGATCCGCGCGATCGGCTTGCCTGCGGAGCGCTACACGGTCGCGGTCAATGGCTTCGCGGTGCCGCTACGCGACGGCGAGAGTGCCGATGTCCGCGTCGGCGGAGTGCGGTTTCGCGCGTGGTGCCCGCCGCACGCGTTGCACCCGCACCTCGGCATCCACCACCCGCTGAAGATCGACGTCGTCGATACCTGGGCGAAGCGCGGCGTCGCCGGCGGCGCGTATCACGTGTGGCATCCCGAGGGGCGCGCGTACGCGAGCGCACCGCTCACCCGCGTCGAGGCGGCCGCGCGCCGGGCGCAACGGTTCACGCTCGTCGGGCCATCGCCATGGCCGATCCGTGCACGCGTGACCGCACCGCATCCCGACGAACCGTACACGCTCGATCTGCGCCGCCTCGATCCGGGCAAGCCGATGCCGAAGACGGAGGACTGGGGAGGCTCGTGAAGCGCGACGATCTCGACGCATCGTTTGCGATGCACGACGAGCTCCTCGCCCGCCGCAACGTCGACGTGTGGATCGGCGCCGAGCCGACGTTCACGCGCGCCGACTCGCTCGATCCCGCATGGGCCATCGCAGCGGAGGGCAGCGACAAGCTCGAGCGCGCGCATGCCCTCGCGACCGACCTCGCGAACCAGCTGCCCGGCGCGACCGTCGTTCGCGTGACCGGCCGGCAGTTTCCCGACGAGCCCGCGCCCAGGTTCGCGTTCGGCGTGCGCTGGAGCGATCACGGCACCGGCCGCGGTACGCGGGTGCCCGCGAACAGCCCCACCGAGTCACCACCGGGCGACGTCGGAGCCGACCACTGGCTGACGGTCACGCCGGATCCCGGCGTCGTCGAGGTCAACATGGCGCCGTGCGCGTCGGCGACCGCGTTCGCGCAGCAGGCGCGCCAGATCTGGAGCGCTGCCGCGGCCGCCGGCCTCTCGCCGGTCCGTCACCGCTACAACGGTGACCTCGCCGATTCCGGCGGCGGCGGTCAGCTCTCGCTCGGCGGTCCGCGCCCGGACGCGAGCCCGTTCGTGCGCTACCCGCACGTCCTGCCCGCGCTGATCCGCTACGTCAACAACCACCCGTCGCTGTCGTACTGGTTCGCGAACGAGTGCGTCGGCTCGGCGTCGCAGGGCCCGCGCCCCGACGAGGGCACGCGCGAGCGCTGGGACGAGCTCGGCGTCACGCTGAGCTGGCTCGAGCGGCTCGCGGATCGTGGCGAGCTGCCACCCGAACAGCTGTGGCACGCGCTCGGGCCGCTGCTCGTCGACGCTGCCGGCAACTCGCATCGCGCGGAGATCAACGTCGAGAAGCTGTGGAACCCGCACATCACGCCGCACGGCACGCGCCACGGCAAGCTGGGGCTCGTCGAGCTGCGCGCTGTGCGGATGCCAGACCGGCCGACGATGCTGTCCGCGGTCGCGGTGCTGTTTCGTTCGATCGTCGCGCGGCTCGTCGTCTCGCATTACCGCTCGCCGCTCGTCGACTGGCACGACGACCTCCACGATCGGTTCGCGCTACCCGCGATCCTGTCGCGCGATCTCCGCCTGGTGCTCGGCGATCTCGACGAACACGGGCTCGGGGTCCCCGCGCAGCTGCGCCGCGAGCTCGAGGCGTGGCGCCAACCCGGGGTGACGTGCCAGCTCGGCGACGCGACGTTGACGTTGCGCCCCGCGCTCGAGTTCTGGCCGCTCGTCGGTGATGTCGCCTCGCAGGAGCGCGCGAGCGTGCGGTGCGTCGATGCCTCGACCGCGCGGCTCGAGCTCTCGATCGATGGCGTGGGTCCGCAGCAGGTCGCGGTCGCCGGACGCTGGGCGCACCTCCGCGCCGCCGGTGATGGCGTGCGCGCGATCGGGATCCGGCGCCGGACCTTTCAGCCCTCGCCGGGCCTGCACGCAGGTCTGCCGGCGACCGATCCGCTCGTGATCGAGTGGGGCTGGGGCGGCCGTGCGCAGACGATCGAGCTATGGGCGTGGCGGCCGAACGGTGGGCCCTACGCGGGCTTGCCCGTCGACGAGCACGACGCACGCGCGCGCCGTCAGGAGCGGATCAAGATCACGACCCGCGACGGCGAGGTTGCCGCGAGTGGCCACTGGAGCGAGACGCGCGCATTCACGATCGATCTGCGTCGCGAGCTCTGAGCCGCTCGCTACATCGGGCGCGCGGGGGGCGCGAACGTCCCGCCCGTCACGGTCGTCGGGCCGGCGGTGCCGATGTAGCCGCCACCGCCGCCGCCGCCGCCGCCACCACCACTACTCGCGCCCCCGCTCGCGCCCCCCGCGGATCCAACACCGCCTGCTGATCCCGCTCCGCCCGTGCTACCCGAGAACGTATTCGGCGGAGGCAGCGCGTTCATCGCCTCGCCACCCGCCATGCCTGCCCCCGAGTCGTTGCCGCCGCTCGCCCCCGAACCGCCGATCGCGAAGATCTTGGCGGTCTGCCCGATGCTGATCGTGGGCGCATCGAGCCCGATGAAGCCGCCCGATCCGCCGCCACCACCGCCCGTGCGTGCCGCGCTCACCGCACCGCCGGCACCCGACGCATTGATGGTGCCGTTGATGGTCATCTGCCCGCCGGAGATCAGGTAGACCGCGCCGCCACCGGCACCCGGTAGGCCGCCCGGCGTGGCGTTCGGGATGCCGCCGCCGCCGCTCCCACCACACCCCCCGCGGATGCCGGTCGGCGTGACCATGGTGCTGCCGGGCGTGGACCCCGCCGCAGGGCTCCCGCCGGCCGTGCCCACGCCGCCCCAACCGCCGGAGCCCCCGCGGCCGACGAACGAGCCGCCCGCCCCACCGCCACCGCCACCGTCCGACGAGCTGCTCGCGCCCCCCGCCACGTTCCCGCACGCTGCGCCCGTGCTCGCGCCGGCACCGACGGTGCCGTCAGCTCGGTGACTCGCGGCGTCGAGGATCCCGTCGACCCGCACGCTCGTGATCCCGAGCAGCACGAGCGGCCGCGCACCGAGGACCCGCACGACGCCGGAGCTCTGGATCAGGATCTGATCGGCATACACGACACACACGCCTTCGGTGCCCGGCGGCTCGACGTAACTGCAGTTGGTAGGGTCGCCAGTGTCGATCTTCTGCGCATCGCTGATGTTGACATTGATCGGCAGGGGCCCATCGGGGATGCAGGTCCGGAACAGCCCGTCGCCAAAGCACCGCAGCGTGTCCATGACGATGGAATCCCTGGTGGCGTCTTCGGTGACACAGTTGCTGGCTCCGTTCGACTTGCACAGGCCATCGCTGCCGCACACGAGGCCCGACGGGCAGGCGCCATCGGGCGCGCTGCACGCGACGTTGCACGACACCTCGAGCGCTGGCCGATAACAGCCCAACGCTCGCGAGCAAGCCGCTCGCGAGGAAGCCGACGATCAGGCGGTACACGAGCTCAGTATGGCACGGGGTCGACTACCCGAGCACGCCCACTGCGAGTACGCGATCGGTGCGCGGCAGCACGAGCGCGCCGGCGATCGCCCGCTCGAAGAAGCCACCAAGCGGCACGGTGCAGAGCGCGCTCGCCGTCGAGGCGAGGCAGAGGTTCTGCACGAGGTGACCGGCCTCGAGCACGAGGAAGCGCGATGCCCGCGACGTGTAGCGCGCCGCGACCCGCGCGTGATCGCCGACGACGATCCACGCGAGCGCCCCACCATCGAGGATCATCAGCGACGGCACGATCGCGGCGAGGGCCTCGCGGGTCAGTCCATTCGCGATCGCGGCGAGGGCGTGTGCGGCGCGGTCGTAGTGGTAGTAGCCAGCGGGCAGCCAGCCGGGCGTCCACGATGTGACGTAGAGCTCGAGTGCCTGCAGCCCGCCGGCCGACGGCACCGGGCCGCGCCCGTCGTTGCCGGTGATCCCGTGCG
>JACCTC010000030.1 GCA_013812655.1 Deltaproteobacteria bacterium
CAGACCGCCAGCGCCGCGTCGGCCCGGGCGGACTCGGGTCCCGCCACGATCTTCTCGTCGGGCCGCATCGACGTCAGCACCCAGGGGACGCTCGGACCGAGCGGGTCGGTGACCAGCACGGCGAACATCGCCAACGTCAACGCGTCTGGTCAGGAGAACTTCACCGCCAGCAACCTGGCCAGCACCTGCACCGCCTCGGAGACCGGCGTCAGCGGCTCGACGACGATCACCGGCGGGACGCTCCAGACCGACAACGGCGACTTCGACTCCACCAACTCGATCCCCAACCACCCGGCCGTGGAGGTGGCGCTGCCCGCCAGCCCGGCCCCCAACACGACCTACGAGGGCCACATCCACATCGGCAACACGACCGACACGTTCCGCTGGGTCTTCAACGAGCAGATCGTCAACGCCGACGGCTCGCTCACGGTCAACGCCGCCCACGAGTACCTGAACGGGCCCGCGGCCGTCGGCAACCTGATCCTCGGCCAGGTCGTCTGCGGGGTCACCGCGGTGGTGACGCCACCGCCGCCACCGCCACCACCGCCACCGCCACCACCACCGCCACCGACCAGGCTCGTGATCGTCGCCGTTCCGAACGTCGAGCCACCCTCGGGCGCCGACAGGTTGTCGGGGTTGCCACCGTCGCCACCGGCGGCGCCATGACCACCGCCGGCTCCGCCGCTGCTCTTGTTGCCGCTCGCCGCCTCGCCGCCCTCGCCCGAGCCCGACCCGGATCCGTCCGAGCTCGCCGAGCCGCCGCGCTTGCCGCCCGGGCCCGGATTGGTGCCGACGCAGTCACCGCGCAGATCGAGGACCGCGTTGATGTCCATGGCGCCGACCGATACGAACGCGACGGCGTTGGATCCGCGAAAGCCGACCGGTGCGCCCTGGATCGTGAGGCGATTGAACTTGAAGATGCCAATACCGTTGTTCGACGTGAACTCGATGCCGTCGCGGATGCCGGATCCGGATCCCCGGTAGCCGGTGATCTCGCCGTTGTCGGTGTTGACGATCGTGCCGCCGACGGACGTGATCGTCTTGTCGAGAATGCCGGCCTCGGCGAGCAGGTCTCCCGCGGCAAGCGTCCCGCCGGTGGGCTGAAGGCGGCCGCAGTGTGGTGTACCGGTCGAGATGCAGCCCCAGCCGCAGATCGTATCGGTCGGCGGCGCGCCGGCGGTCATGCAGTGGCGCAGCACGTTGTCGACGCACACGGGTGGTCCGACAGTCGGACAGACCCCTGCGTCCGTGATCGTCGAGCCATCCGGCAGGGCGTCGGCCAGGCCGCCGTCACCTTCACCGGTGGTGCTGACGCTCGCGCTGAACGAGCACGCGGAGACCACGGCCGCGACGGCGATCAAGCGAGACCGGGCGCGCGCCTTCACGTGTCCACGGTACCACGCACGCGTCGCGTTCAGCCGGCGATCGGAGGAGGCGGAATGAGGTAGTCGAAGTAGCCGCTCGGACTGCCGGTCTTGCCGTCCATCGCGGCTCGCGCGACGTTGAACATCTCGCGCGCCGTGACGTAGTGGAGGTTCCAGCCCTGGTTCATGTAGTTCCGCAGCGCGGTGTGCAGCACGCGACCACCCTC
Source organism: Deltaproteobacteria bacterium (assembly GCA_013812655.1). Lineage (GTDB taxonomy): Bacteria > Myxococcota_A > Polyangia > Haliangiales > Haliangiaceae > JABFXX01. The sequence goes on from JACCTC010000030.1 coordinate 1,592, forward strand.
GCCGAGCAGCGAGTCCGCGGTCTTCTCGATCGCACCGTGGGTGTGGACCTTGACGAACACCCACTCGGGCCGACCCTCGACGTGGATCGCCTGATCGATCCAGGTCGCGACCCGCGCGGCGGTCGGCGGATCGCTGCCGGTGATCGCTCCGTTCTCGAGTCGCATGCCGAGACCCTTGCGAGCAAGAGCAAGCGGTCCGGTGATCATCAGCAGCCGATCCGTGTGCGACGCACCAACGCGCGCGCGCTCGCCATGCTCGTACGAGCGCCGCTTGCTGAGATCGCCGGTCGGCCAGTAGATCAGGTTGACCTTGTCGGGTTGACACGGATCGGGCGCTGACGGAAACGTCAGGTCGACGTAGCAGCCAAGCTCGTGCAGCATGACGAGCTCGTCATCGACGCCGCACCACCGTCCGTCGGGACGCCCGTTCGCGAGGCTCCAGTTGCCGTGGATGAACGCCCACCGGAATTCGTCCCCGACCTTCGAGAGGTGGCCATGCTCGGCGAACGTCGTCAGGTGCTCGCGGATCCGCGGTGCGAGCGACGCGGCGGTATCGCCGTCGTGGTGGAGGTGGAACTCGACCTCGCCATAGCCGGCGCGCGCGAGCTTCGCGAGCTGATCGAGGAAGTGCGGGCGATACTCTTCGCCGGGGAAGAAGAAGCCGTGACGTGGCGGGCGGCCATCGCTGTCGCGAAATTCGCCAAGCGCCGGGTAGCGTGCCGCCCATGCGTCGACGCGCGCGATTCCCGTCGGGTCCGGAGCACCACCCCACAGCGGCTCGTAGTGATCGCAGAGCGCGAACAGGATGTGCTTCGGGCCGCTCGGCTGTGGCGATCGCGCACGTCTGATCAGGTGGCGGCCATAGTCGGGAAGCCACGTGTGGAGGTTCTTCTTGCGGAGCCGGTCTAGCACGCGTGCTGCATGTTACGCGGAACCAACCGTGCTGGACCTCTACGGACCGCTTCTCGCGAAGGCCTTATTTCCCGCCTTCGAAGCCGCGCGTGGGCGCCCGACGGTCCCGCTCCTGAGGCACCTCCAGAAGACCGAGCGCCGGTCGCTCGAGTCGCTGCGTGATCTCCAGGTCGGACTGCTGCGCCGCCTGCTACGCCACGCATACCTCCACACGTCGTATTACCGGGAGGTGCTCGACGAGCGCGAGCTCCACTTCCACGACTTCGCGACGCTCGCCGACCTCCAGAAGCTGCCGCTGCTCGATCGCGACACCGTACGGTTGACGCTCGACGCGCGCACGGCCTCGGCGCCTCCGTTGCCGGTGATCACCAAGTCGACGAGCGGGACGACCGGCCAGCCCGTGGTCGTCCGCTACAACGCCGAATCGCGGCACTTCCGCGATGCCATGCGATGGCGCGCGTATGGCTGGGCCGGGTACCGCATCGGTATGCGCGCGATGCATTACTGGGGCATGGGGCCAGCCTCCGACAGCTGGCTCAAGCGCCAGAAGATCGCCCTCGATCGCAAGCTGAAGCGCGATCTCTACGTCGATTGCACGCCGCGCAGCGACGAGGCGCTGACCGCCGCGGTCAACCAACTCGTCAAGTTCGACCCGCAGGTGATCGTCGCGTATTCAGCCGGCGCGGCGGCGCTCGCGAAGTTCGTCAACGATCGCGGGCTGCGCCGGTGGGACGACATCCCGGTGCTGGTCGGCGCCGAGCGCCTGTGGCCGCACGATCGCGAGCAGATCGAGGCGGCGTTCGGACCCGCGTTCGAGACCTATGGCTGTCGCGAGGTCATGCTGGTCGCGTCGGAGTGCGAGGCGCACGACGGCATGCACACGTCGATGGAGAACATGATCGTCGAGATCGTGATCCGCGAGCTCGATGGCAGCGTCCGGCTCGCGCAGCCCGGCGAATCCGGAGAGATCGCGATCACCGATCTGCACAACCTCGCGTGCCCGATGATCCGCTACATCACCGGCGACGTCGCCGTCGCGCTCGCGGACGTGCCGTGCAGCTGCGGCCGCGGCCTGACCCGCATCGGTCCGATCGAGGGCCGGATCACCGAGACCTTGCGCGATGGCCAGGGCAACGCGGTCAGCGGCCTGGTGTTCAACATTCTGTTCGGCGTCCTCGACCACGTCGCACGCAAGTTCCAGGTGATCCAGCGCCTCGACGGCAGCATCGTCATGAAGGTCGTGCCGAACGGCGGTGATCGGATGCCGGATGCCACGGTCGCCAAGATCCACGGCTTCTCGGCGAAGTACCTGCCAGACACGCCGTTCGCGATCGAATACGTCGACGACATCCCGCTGACCGCGGCGGGCAAGCGAAAGGTCGTCATCGTCGAGAAGCCCGCGACAGCGTAAGTGGTAGCCTCGACGAGCGTGGATCTGTACCGCTCGCTACTCGCACGTGCGCTGTTCCCGGCCTTCGAAGCAGCTCGTGGTCGTCCCACGGTGCCCCTGCTCAGGTACCTGCGCGAGACCGAGCGGTGGTCCGCCGGTGCGCTGCGCGATCTCCAGGTCGGGCTGCTGCGTCGCCTGATCCGGCACGCGTACGGCCACACCGCGTACTACCGCGAGATCCTCGACGAGCGCGATCTGCGCCCGGAGGATTTCGGATCGGTGCACGACCTCGCGAAGCTGCCGCTCCTCGATCGTGCGACGTTGCGCGCGACGCTCGAGACCCGCACGGCGGAGGGTCCGCCCGAGGTCGCGATCGTCAAGACGACCAGCGGTAGCTCCGGGCAGCCCGTCACCGTTCGCTACAACGCCGAGTCGCGGCACTGGCGCGATGCGATCCGGTGGCGCGGCTACGGCTGGGGCGGCTACGAGATCGGAATGCGCGCGCTGCACTACTGGGGCGTCGCGCCGGTCTCGACATCGACCTGGTGGAAGAAGCAGAAGGCGAACGTCGATCACGCTCTCAAGCGCGACTACTACATCGACTGCACGCCGCGCAGCGAGGCCGCGCTGGGAAAGGTCGTCGAGGACATCAAGCGCTTGCGGCCGCACGTGATGGTCGCGTACGCGGCCGGCGCCGCCGCGCTGGCGAAGTTCATCAACACCAAGGGGCTGCGGGCGTGGGAGCCGATCCCGGTGCTGACCGGCGCCGAGGGCCTGCTCGCGCACGATCGCGCGGCGATCGAGCAGGGCATCGGACCCGCGTTCGATACCTACGGCTGCCGCGAGACGATGCTGATCGGCTCGGAGTGCGAGCTCCACGATGGCCTCCACACGTCGATGGAGAACCTGATCGTCGAGATCCTCGTGCGCGAGGACGACGGCAGCATGCGCGCGGCGCGTCCCGGCGAGCTCGGCGAGATCGCGGTCACCGATCTCCACAACCTCGCGTGCCCGATGATCCGTTACCTCAACGGCGATCTCGCGGTCGCCCGCGCCGACGATCGATGCGCGTGCGGACGGGGCCTCGTCAAGATCGGCTCGGTTCAGGGCCGCGTCACCGAGACGCTGCAGGACGCCGCGGGCAATCCCGTTGGCGGGCTCGTGTTCAACGTGCTGTTCTCGATGATCGGCCACGTCGCGCGCGACTTCCGCGTGACCCAGCGTCTCGATCGCAGCGTCGTGATCTCGATCGTGCCGTACGTCGGCGATCGGTTGCCCGAGCGCGAGGAGCGAATCCTCTTCGAGCACGCGACGAAGTACCTGCCCGGCGTGCCGGTCACCGTCGACATCGTGAACGAGATCCCGCTGACAGCGGCGGGCAAGCGGCGCGTCGTCGTGGTCGAGCGTGCGTAGCCTTCCGGGGCTATGCTGCCGGCAATGCGCGTCCCGCTCCTCGTACTGACGGGCTTCCTCGGCGCCGGCAAGACGACGCTGCTGAATGCGCTCGTCGCGCGCCGCGCGGCCCGCAACGAGACCGGCAAGCTCGGCGTGATCGTCAACGAGCTTGGCGAGATCGGCATCGATGGTGCGTTACTTGGCGGCAACACGAGCCGGCAGATCGAGTTGCCGGGTGGCTGTGTCTGTTGCGTGCTTGGCGATGACCTCGATCGCACGCTCGCCGAGCTCGTGCGGGCCAACCCGGGCCTCGAGGCCATCGTGCTGGAGACCACCGGTGTCGCCGAGCCGCTGCCGATCGCGTGGGCCCTCGACCGGCAACCGGTGGCAGATCTCGTGCGGCTCGCCGCCGTGGTGACGCTCGTCGACGCGACGAATTTCCGTGGCTCGCGTTCGGTTTCCGTGGCGGTGGACGCCCAGGTCGCCTACGCGGACGTCCTCCTCATCACCAAGGCCGAGCTTGTGGGACCGGACGAGGTCGCGGCCGTGACGTCCGAGGTCCGGACGCTGACCGCGCAGGCCCTGGTCCGTACCGGCACGACGGATATTCACGTCAGCTGGCTCGAGCAGGTGCTGCGCGATCCCACGCTCGAGCGGCCTGGCCTGCCAGCTAGCCAGCCAGGCAGCCAGACGGGCAGCCAGCCAGGTGGGCAGGATGACGGGCACGTGCACGACGCGAGCTGTCGACACGTCGACAATCCGGCTGCGCGCCCTGTACACGGAATCGACAGCATCTGGACACATGTCGAGGGCGAGGTCGATCTCGAGGAACTCGAAGACCAGCTCGCCGACCTGCCCGCTAACTACGTGCGAATCAAGGGAATCTTGCGTGCGGTCGACCGTCGGCGGGGCGAGCTGGTGCGGGGCTGGGTCGCGGTGCATCGCGTCGGCCCGCGGGTGTCGAGCGAGCCGATCGAGGCGCAAGACAGCGAGGAACCACGCATCGTTGCGCTGGGCCCGGCGGTCGATGCCGGCGAGCTCGCGGCGTGTCTTGCGCGTGCGATCGCGGTGAACAACGCGTGAAGCGTGACGTTCGAGTCATTTCACACGTGTAAGCAAGTTGGGTATGATGGGTCGATCGGGCATCTACCTTGCTTGCTGGGGCGTACTACCGATGATGAAGGCGCTTGCGATGGTGACGGTGGCGATGCTGGCTGCGTGTGGCCAGTCCGAGATCGAGGTCAGCACGACGCCGTCGTCGGACTACAACCACGGAGCGCTGCGCACCGCGATCGACAAGTTCGTCGCTGATGGCCGGACGCCCGCAGCGTACGGCGAGCTCGCGCAGACCGTACGGACGCTGCGGTCCGGGATGGATCGTTCGATTGCCGACGAGGCCGAGCTCAAGATGATCGTGCTCGCGCTCGCACCGGTGCAGGCCGTTGCGGCGAAGCCGATGTCGGCGCAGCTCGAGGAGCTCGCGCTCACCGTGTGGCCGACGCTGCTCGCCCCGGAGATCCGCGCCGACGAGGTGCTCGTCCGCCGCGATGCTCACGCTGCCGAGATATATCCGAAGCCGGGCGAGACGCCGCGTGAATACCTGCTGCGGCTCTGTGGCGGTCCGCTCGCGAGCGACTGCAAGCAGATCGTTCCCGAGTACCAGGGCGCGGTGATCGCAGCACTCGCGACCCGGCGCGCGACCGAGCGCGCCCGCAATGCCGTGTCGGCGTGCATGCTGTGCAAGGCCGAGCCGGGCTGGCACGAAGCCGTCCGCACGTGGGAGAGCCACGATCGGCAGGCGAACGGCGGCATCCACGATCTCGAGAGCGACGCGTCTCCCGACAACTGGCCGGTCGCCGGCAGCGCCTCCCAGAACAGCTCCGAGGTCCCCGAGCTCACCGCGATCTGGCGCGAGGCGCAGATCAACGCGACCGGCGAGGTCGTGATCGGTGGCCAGCGCTACGGTGCGACCCAGCGGATCGATGCACTGCGCGAGCTTCGCGGTAACAGCTCGACGATCACGCTTCACCTGCGCCCGGAGCTCTCGCTGGCGCAGGTCAAGGCGCTGATCGCCGACGCCAAGAAATCCGGCGCCACGAAGGTCGCGGTGGTCGCACGCGCGCCGCACTACCCGTGGGACCGCAAGATCTACTGGCTGTCGGAGGCCGGGAAGATCCGCCCGAACCTGCGCCCGACCGACTCGCTCCAGCTGCTGCTACACACGCTCGATCACGTGGCCAGCCCCGGCGCCGTCGCCCGCGTGAACTGACCGTAGGGGAGACAGGCCGTCCGGCCGAGCGACCGCGAAGGTCACACTTGACCGTAGCCGTCCGGCCGAGCGACCGCGAAGGTCACGAGTAACCTGCCGTGACCACGACTGCCATGTCGCGGATCGCGGCCTCGCGAGCAAACGGCCGGCGCGAACCGCCTGTTCGGCATGCCGTGCGCGTGGTGCGCCCGTTGCTGAAGCAGCGGGCGTGCGCATCGCGGTCCTCGTCATCAGCTCGCTCGTCGTGACCCTGCCAGCCCGCGCGGACGTCCGCGTCGATCTCCACGTCGGGGGTGGGCTCGAAGGCGGCATGATCACGCACGCGGCTCGCCCGGATGGCGTCGCCGCAGCAGGCATCGGGTTCGAGTGGCTTGCGGCAGGGCGCGACATCGGCGTCGGCGTCGTGCTCGACAGCGTGGCGCGGCAGACCAACGCGCTCGGCAGCTCCGAGGAGCTCCAGCTCGACATGATGTTCCGCTTCACGAATCGCGAGCGCACGTTTCGACGGGCAAGCTCGTGTTGGAGGCGGTGGCGTCGGTGCCGGGCTGCGATCGATGACGTTCGCGGCACACGAGCGGCGGCCGGCCTCGCAGCTTCGCGGGCTCGATCTGATCCGGCTCGGCTTCGACAGCGAGCTCGCGAGCTGGGCGGTCGGCCAGCGCGCCGGTGGACCGAGGATCGGCGCCGCGGTCGCGTTCGCGTGGTCGTTCGGGTGCTATCGCGGCGACATCCTCGAGACGCCGCTCGGCGACATGGCGCCGCCGTCGCGACACGTCGGCTGCGGCGAGACGCTGACCACGACCTACATCGTGGGGCTACACACGTCGATCGCGTGGCTGTGAAACAGAAATAGCCGCAGCTCACGTGGCCCGAGCCACGCTTACCGTGCGACCTCACTTCCACGTCACGGAAGTCAGCACGCTGCTGGTGTACAAAAGTCGACCATGGGGATTCGACTATTCGTGCTCTTGGCATCGACCTGGCTCGCTCTCTTCGCCGGTTGCGGTGACAACCTTCGCGGCGCGACGCCGCCCGACGCGCGCATCGACGGGCCGATGCCCGACGCGCCGCCCGACGGTACACCGCCCGATGCGATGATCACACCATCACAGCAGATCGCCGACGCGAAGGCGACCGCGGATGGGACGGGGCTGAGCCTCCCGATCCAGAACGTCACGATCACCTATCTCAAGCCGGCACTCGGCAACCTGACGAACGATCCGGCTGGCTTCACGGTCCAGGCCGAGCAGAACGGCCCGGCGATCTTCGTCTCGGTCGATCCGTTGACGGTCGTGCCAACGGCGGCGAAGGGTGACGTCGTCAGCTTCACGATCACGGCGCTGACCACGGTCGGTGGCCAGAAGCGCGCCACCGCGATCTCCGGTTACACGCGCCACTCGACCGGCGCGAACGTCGGCGCGCTCGCGCAGAACATCACGGCGGCGACCGACGTCGTCACCGCGATCAACAACTACGACAGCGAGATCATCGACGTCACCGGCACGCTCGTCGGCTCGTTCGCTGGGAGCGGCAACTCCTTCGAGCGCGCCCAGATCAACACGACCGGGATCTCCGGCAACGCGAACTACGTGCTGCGCGTGCCGTCGACGCTGCGCGATAGCCTCGATCTGGTCGCCGACTGCGTGGTCACGCTCAACGATACGCCCGTTGGTCAGTTCACGAGTAGTGCAACGCCACCCGTCACCCAGGCTCAGCTCGCCGCGTTCACCGCCGCCGATCTCACGCTGACAGGCTGCCCGGCACCGACGGTGGTCAGCGCGATCGCGCTCACGCCGACCCAGGTCCGCATCACGTTCTCGCGCAACATCCTGGCGGGTAGCGTGATGGCCGACGGCTCGCAGTTAACGTTCGACAACGGCCTGACGGTCAACTCCGCGGTCGCGCCGATCGTCACTGGCCGCACGGTGATCGTGACGACGTCCGCGCAGACCGCGGGCACGACCTACACGGTGACCGTCGCGAACACGGTCACCGATCTGCAAGGCACCGGTATTGCCGCGCCAGGCACGGCGACGTTCGCCGGCTTCACGGTGCCGGCGGTCGTACGGATCAACGAGGTCAACGCGAACATCGCGAACGGCTGCGATCTGATCGAGCTGCGCGTGATCGAGAGTGGCACGCTCGCCGGCTTCCGACTCCAGGAGCTCAGCGGCGGCAGCGGCGAGATGGTGCTCGATCTCCCAGCGCTCACGGTCGTCAAGAACGACATCATCGTCGTTCACCTCGACTCCGCCGACACCGTGAACTGCAACATCAACGGCTCGGTGAACGAGACCGCGATCGCCGGGCAGCTAGCGGCGCAGTTCCCTCGCAACTACGACCTCGCGTACGACCTCTTCTCCACCGACACCGGCCTCACGGCCACTGACAACGTCATCATCCTGTTCGCGCCGAACGGTGTGATGGTCGATGCGGTGCTGATCGATGGCGATGACGGCGCGAGCAACGCCGCGAGCGAGGCGGCCGCCGTGCTCGTCGTAACCGCGAACCAGTGGGTGCAAGTTGGTGGTGGTGTGCCCGTCGGCGGCTACGTCGACGCGGACTTCACGGCCCACGCCGTGATCGACTCGAACGCGACGACCACGGCGAACCACACCGGCGTGAACAGCGAGAGCCTCGGGCGTATCGACGACACCGACGACCACGACAAGGCCGACTGGGCTCAGGGCCTCAACAGCTGGGGCCTGATCAACGTCGGGCAGACGCTGCTGCCCTGAGCAGCGACGGGGCGGGGCGGGCGGTGACGCCCTGATCCTGCTGCGTCGGTGACGGAACGGCCCGGTGGGCTCAGCCGCCGCCGTCGCCCTTGTCGTCGCGATCGCGGTGAACCCACGCTGCCTTCGCGTAGTCGCGGTTCACGAGGGCCATGACCTCGCGCGAGATGTCCTTCGGGCACGCTGCTTCGCACTCGTAGTGGTTCGAGCAGTTGCCGAAGCCGGCGGCGTCCATCGCGGACACCATCGCCTTCGTGCGGTGCAGCCGCTCGGGCTGGCCCTGCGGCAGGTTGTGCAGGTGCGCGAGCTTCGCGGCCGTGTACAGCATCGCCGAGCCGTTCGGGCACGCGGCGACGCAGGCACCGCAGCCGATGCAGGCCGCCGCCTCGAACGCGCGGTCGGCATACTCCTTCGGGATCAGCACGTCGTTGGCGTCGGGCGCCGAGCCGACGTTCACCGAGATGTAGCCGCCCGCGGTGACGATCTTGTCGAGCGCGCTGCGATCGACGCAGAGATCCTTGATCACCGGGAACGCGTACGCCCGCCACGGCTCGATGTAGATCTCGTCGCCGTCCTTGAACAGCCGCATGTGGAGCTGGCAGACAGTGGTCGCGCGCTGGCCGCCGTGGGCGCGGCCATTGATCATCAGCGAGCACATCCCGCAGATGCCCTCGCGGCAGTCGTGATCGAACGCGACCGGCTCCTCGCCCTTCTCGATCAGCTGCTCGTTGAGGATGTCGAGCATCTCGAGGAACGAGGCGTGGGTCGAGACGTTCTTGACCTTGTAGGTGACGAGCTTGCCGGCGGCCTTGCGGTCGGCTTGGCGCCAGATGTGAAGCGTCAGGTTGAGGGTACTCACTTGTAACTCCGGGTCGCGAGCTTCACGTTCTCGAAGGCAAGTGGCTCGATGTGGCGATTCGGGGCCTTGCCCTCGCCGGTGTACTCCCAGACCGCGGCGTGCGCGAACCGCTCGTCGTCGCGCTTGGCCTCGCCGTCCTGCTGGTGCTCGACGCGGAAGTGGCCGCCGCAGCTCTCCTCGCGAACCAGGGCGTCCTTGCACATGATCTCGGCGAACTCGAGGAAGTCGGCGACGCGGCCGGCCTTCTCGAGTGACTGGTTGAACGAGTCGCGCTCGCCGAGCACGGTGACGTCTTTCCAGAACTGCTCGCGCAGCTCGGGAATCTTCGCGAGCGCGTGCTCGAGCGAGGCTTTCGTGCGCGCCATGCCGCAGTCGTCCCAGAGCAGCAGGCCGAGCTCCTTGTGGAACGAGTCGACCGATCGCTTGCCGCGGACGTTCATCAGCTTGTCCTGGCGCGCACGGACGTCGGCCTCGGTCGCCTTGAACGCGGCGCTCGTCGTCGACGCGAGATCCTTCGCGTTGACGCCCGCGAGGTAGTGGCCGAGCGTGAACGGGATGATGAAGTAACCGTCGGCGAGGCCCTGCATCAGCGCCGAGGCGCCAAGGCGGTTCGCGCCGTGATCCGAGAAGTTTGCCTCGCCGAGACAGAACAGCCCGGGCACCGTCGTCTGCAGGTGGTAGTCGACCCAGACGCCGCCCATCGTGTAGTGGACGGCGGGGTAGATGCGCATCGGGACCCGGTACGGGTTCTCGCCGGTGATGCGCTGGTACATGTCGAACAGGTTTCCGTACTTCTCGCGGACCCGCGCCTCGCCGTCGCGCTTCACGGTGTCGCGGAAGTCGAGGTACACGCCGCGGCCGCCGGGACCGACGCCGCGGCCGTCGTCGCACTGCTCCTTGGCAGCGCGGCTCGCGATGTCACGCGGCGACAGGTTGCCGTAGCTCGGGTACTTGCGCTCGAGGTAGTAGTCGCGATCCTCGTCGGCGATCTTGTCGGGGTGCTTGCCGCAGTCTTCCTTGCGCTTCGGCACCCAGACCCGGCCGTCGTTGCGCAGCGACTCGGACATCAGCGTCAGCTTCGACTGGTAGTCGCCGGAGACCGGGATGCACGTCGGGTGGATCTGCGTGAAGCACGGGTTCGCGAAGCCGGCGCCGCGCTTGTACGCGCGAAAGCCCGCGGTGACGTTCGAGCCCTTCGCGTTCGTCGACAGGTAGAACACGTTGCCGTAGCCGCCGGTCGCGAGGATCACGGCGTGGCCGGCGTGCGAGCTGATCGTGCCGGTCACGAGATCGCGGACGACCACGCCGACCGCGCGGCCGTCGTCGACGACGACGTCGAGGATCTCGGTGCGCGGGAACATCGTGACCCGGCCGATGCCGATCTGTCGCGACAGCGCCGAGTACACGCCGAGCAGCAGCTGCTGGCCGGTCTGGCCCCGCGCGTAGAACGTGCGCGACACCTGCGCGCCGCCGAAGCTGCGGTTCGCGAGCGTGCCGCCGTACTCGCGGGCAAATGGCACGCCCATCGCGGCGCACTGGTCGATGATGTCGACCGAGACCTCGGCGAGCCGGTGCACGTTGCCCTCGCGCGCGCGGAAGTCGCCGCCCTTGACGGTGTCGTAGAACAGCCGGTGCACCGAGTCACCGTCGTTCTGGTAGTTCTTCGCGGCATTGATGCCGCCCTGTGCGGCGATCGAGTGCGCGCGGCGCGGCGAGTCCTGGAAGCAGAAGCAGGCGACGTCGTAGCCGAGCTCGGCGAGCGTCGCGGCGGCGGCGCCACCGGCGAGGCCCGAGCCGATCACGATCACCTTGTACTTGCGCTTGTTCGCCGGGTTGACGAGGCGCATGTCGAACTTGGCCTTCGACCACTTCTGCTCGATCGGCCCGTCGGGAATTCGTGCGTCGAGATTCATACTCAGGCCCCGGGCAGCTTGATGATGCCGACCAGCACGGCCGTCGGCGGGATCATGTAACCGACGAACAGGAACACGCTGACCGCGGTGCCGATCCGGTCAATCGGATACTTCGGATGGCGCCAGCCGAGCGACTGGAACCAGCTCGACGCGCCATGGCCGAGGTGCATCGCCAGCAGCACCATGCCAGCGAGGTAGACGCCGTAGATGGCGGGATTCTGGAAGCCGCGCACGAACATCGAGTAGGCGTCGTAGCGGCCCTTCGGGTCGAGCGTGTGGAAGTAGTCCGCCTGCACCATGCCGACGGTGAAGTGCAGGATGTGGAACGCGAGGAACGCGAACACCGCGAGCCCGGTGAACGCCATCGCGCGACCGGTCGCCGACGACATGACGGGGCGGTAGACCGCGTAGCTGACGGGCCGCGCCGCGCGGTTCTTCGCGACCAGCCCGATCGCGAGCACGATGTGGATCACGGTGAGCGCGATCAGGCCCGCGCGGACCGGCCACTTCACTTCCCACAGGTTCTGCAGGAAGTGGGCGTACTTGTTGTACATGTCTTGACCTCCAAACATCTGGAAGTGGCCGAGCATGTGGACGATCGCGAACAGGAGCAGCAGAAGGCCGGTGACGGCCATCGCGTGCTTGGCGCCGATCGAGGAGCGGAGATATCTACCAAACCAGCTCATCGGGACTCTCGAGGCTTGGATGCCTGCGGTGGGTACAACGTCGCGATGAAGCCACGAACGCCGAGCGCCTTCAATGGTTTGCGTGGCGTGTTTGCGGCTTTAGCCGACCCGGTGACGTAGCGGTTCGCCGCGCGCGAGCCGTGCGAGGTTCTCGATCACGACATCGACAATCCGCGTGAACGCCTCCGCCGTCGACCCCGCCACGTGCGGCAGCACGACCACGCGCGGATCAGCGAACAGCGGATCCTCGGGGTCGCCGGGCTCGTCCCACAGCACGTCGAGCCCGACGCCGCCGAGCCGGTCGTTCCCGGTTGCGAGCGCCGCGCCGAGCGCCTCGCGATCGATCACCCCACCGCGCGCGCAGTTGACCACCATGGCACCCGGCGGCAGCGCAGCGAACGCGCGCGCATCGAAGAGCCCGCGGGTCTCAGCCGTCAGCGGACAGTGAATGCTCACCGCGTGGCAGGCGCCGAAGAACCGCGCGCGATCCGCCTCGCTCGCCCCCCGCGCGAGCGCGATCACGGTCATCCCCAGCGCGCGCGCCCGCTCGGCGAGTGCCGTCCCCGACCGTCCCATCCCGATGATCCCGAGCGTCTTGCCCGCGAGCTCGAATCCGAGCGGCTCGCCGATCCGGCGCTCCGCAAACGCCTGCTGCGCGAGGGGTGCCCGCCGCGCCAGCGACAGCAACAGAAACAGGGCGGCCTCCGCCACCGCGACGTGATTGGTCCCCGGCGCGTTGCAGATCGGAATCCCGCGCGCGGCCGCCGCCTCGCGATCGATCCCTTCCGTCCCCGCTGCCGGCTGCTGGATCAACACCAGCCGCGGCGCCGCCTCGATCACGCCTGCCGTGATCGCCGCGTTCGACGGCAGCAGCACGTCGACGTCCCCCACGATCTCGATCAGCGGACAGCGCCGATCCCACACCGCGATCGACGCCTCGGCCGGCAACCGCGCCGCGATGTGCTCGACGATCGGCAGCCACCCGGACCCGCAATACAGCAGCCGCATCGCGGGGACAGGCTACACAAACTAAACTTTCTCGCCCAACCTCTGCTGCCGCATACAACGACGCTCGAGGAAAGTTGAGTTTGTGTAGCCTGTCCCCCAGGCGCCGGTGACCCCACTCACCGGCCAGTCCAGTTGCCGATGGGTGCTGGTGCGCGCTCCGCGACACACCGAGAGCAGGTACCGATTAATGACGTGCACTCGGCTGCGCGAGTCGCGTACGGCGCGGTGATTCGTGAATGCGGCCCAGCACTTGCTGAGGCCGGATGCACGTATGACTTCGATTCGTAAATTCGGGCACTTCCTCGCGAATGTCTCGCCGATTGCAATCACCAGGCTGCACACAGCCGTGGTTGCGGTGGGTGTAGGTGCCGCCGGGTGCGGCATGCCCGAGGATCCGAACTACGGCGTGTTCGAATCGGAAGTCGCGGTCGGCACGTACACGACCTCGACGTGCTCGACGTCCGTCGTGGTCGGCCTCTCGAAGCAGATCGCCGAGGAGATCGGCTGCATGAACCCCGGCGCGCTCGTCAAGTTCACGCCCAGCGCGAACCTCCGGCTCACCAGCAACGCGGTGCTGCCGTACCTCGGTGCCGGCGCGAAGACCGATCTCGAGAAGGTTGCCGCCGATCGCGTCGTGCAGGTCAACAGCGCGTTTCGCACCGTCGCGCAGCAGTACCTGATCTATCGCTGGTTCCAGCTCGGCCGCTGCGGCATTCCGGCCGCCGCCACGCCGGGTCGCTCGAACCACGAAGGCGGTCGCGCCCTCGATCTCCAGAACTACTCTTCGGTGATCCCGGCGATGGCCGCGCGCGGCTGGTCGCACAACATCCCGAACGACCCGGTTCACTTCGAGCACCTCGGCTCCCCCGACATCCGCGGTCGCGATGTCCTGGCGTTCCAGCGCCTGTGGAACCGCAACAACCCCGCCGACAAGATCGCCGAGGACGGCGCCTATGGCCCGGCCACCGAGGCGCGGCTTCGCGCGGCACCCGCCACCGGCTTCCCGGCCGGCGCGACCTGCAGCACGCGCGATCAGGCCGCGGACGTCGTGATGATCGACGGTCCCGACAAGATCGCGCCCGGCGCGAAGGCGTCGTTCGCGGTCACGATCAAGAACACCGGCATCGTCGAGTGGCCTGCCACCACCACGCTCGTCGTCGCCGGCGGCGGCACCAGCGAGCTCTATGACAGCGACACCTGGACGTCCGCGAAGGAGGTCGGCGCGATCGGCGCCGCCGTCGCACCGGGCGCGAACGGCATCGTGACCATCGACGTCCTCGCGCCGATGGTGACCGAGGAGACGCCGGTGTTCACGCAGTTCTCGCTGTCGAACGCGGGCACCTCGTTCGGCACGATCAACATCGCCGTCACCGTCACCCCGAACGGCGACGAAGGCACGAGCGGTGACGCCGACGACGCACACGACGACAACGACGTCATGGGCGGCTGCAGCACCGGCGGCTCGCCGGCGAGCTGGGCGGCGCTACTGATCCCCGCGCTCCTCGCGTTCCGCCGCCGTCGTCGCGGATAGTCAGCCGCCGCGGTTCAGCCGCGCAGCGCTGGCGATCAGTGTGAGGCGGGACCGAACAGGTCACGCCAGGACCGAATGCCAGTGGCCGCCGGCACGTCGCCCGGCGTCGTCGGCTCCGCACGGAGGCATGCCGCTTCGAAGCCTTCGCCCTCGAAGTCGCAGCCGAGCAGCCCGCACGTGCCGTCGGTGCCGAGGCTGCCCCAGCCCGCCTCTGCCGAGCTCGCGCACTCGACGAGCGCACAAACCGCGGCGAGACACGTGCTGGACAGGTTTCTACCAGGGATCTGGTCGCAGCCCGTGGTGCCGCCAAAGTTGAAGTTGCAGTCAGTCGTGGCGCAACCCGCATTGCAGGCTGCGACCGCCGAGTCGCAGCTCTGCACGGCGGAAGCAGCCGAGCACGACGGCGGCGGTGTGAGGCACGTACCTTCGCGGCAGAGCCCGGCCGGACACTGACCCGCGCTGGACGAGAACGGCATCGGGTTGTTCGTGGTGGTGTCGAGGAATGTCGTCCCGCCGGTGCACGTGAGAGTCTCGACGACGTCCGCAGTGAAATCGGGAAACTGATTGCCGTTGAGCCGCAGGCCGACGCACACACCTTCCGAGCAGGTCTGACCTTCGGGGCACATCGCGGCCGTCATGCACGCGCTCGTGAGGCCAAGCCGGTAGAAGATCGTCTTCTCGCTGACCAGGCTGACGACCGAGTTGCGCGTCACCATCGGCGCGCCGTCCTTGGTGCCGGTGAGCTCGATGCTGAGCCGGGTCTCTTCGCCGTCGGAGAAGATGCCGTAGGAGCCGGGCAGGTTGTCGGGCATGCCGGGCTGGCCGCTGATCTGGAACGTCGTGTCGACGACGAGGACGCCATCGTCCGCGCGCTTGACGACGAGCTTGACGCCGTTGATCTGGTCGGTCGCGCGCAGGTCAGTGGCGACGCCGAGGATCAGCTCGGTACGACCCTCCGGGCCGCACGACGTGAGGAGTCCGAGGACGAGGAAGCTAGATGCGATGCGCTGCATGGGACCCCACGGCGTTGCTGAAGTGTCAGAGCTCGACGAGTCGTTGCGGCTCACGGGACTCCGCTCGATCCACCGCCGAGCGTGCCGTCGATCGGGGCCTCGGTGCCGCCACCCGCCGTCGCGCCGATGATGACGCCGCCGACGACGACCGCCGCGGCGCCTGCCCAGACGTACTTGTTCATGTACCAGGGCTTTTTCGCGACGACCACGCGAGCGAGCGGGACGCCGATCTCGCGCTCCTGGCCGACGAGGATGACCAGCTCGGTGCTGTGCGGCTTGTGGTTCGGCGCCGAGACCTCGAGGCGGTGGCCGCCGCTCTCGAGCTCGAGCTCGATCGGCACAGTGCCGACCGGCTTGCCATCGATCGAGACGGTCGCGCGCGCGATCGGCGACGTGATGCGGACCTTCCCGGTGGTCGGGATGCGCTTGAGCGCCATCTCGAGGGTCAGCGGGACGCCCGCCGACACCATGATGTCGCGCTTCGCAGGCTCGTAGCCCTCGGCGCTCGCCTCGACGCTGTGCGTTCCGGTCGCCAGCTGCAGGACGTTCGGCAATGGCGTGAGCCCGACGACGCGGCCATCGACGGAGACCTGCGCGCCATCGGGCGTCACCGTCAACGTGACGTCGGCGAGCAGCGCCTTCATGTCGATGATCAGCTGCTGGGTCTGCCCCGGATCCGGCGGCGTGAGCTTCGTCGACGACGACAGATACTTCTCGAAGGTCGCGATCGCCTCGGAGTAGCGGAACAGCCCCTTCTGCGCGAGCCCGATGTTCTTCAACACGAACGGCTGCCGGTTCATGCGGTACGACGCCTCGAACTCGACGAGCGCGGCCGCGTAATCGCCCGTTCCGTAGAGCGCGACGCCCTGCTGGAAGTGCACGCGCGCCTCGGCGATATCGCTCGCGCTGGTCGGCATCGTCGGTAGCGGCATCGGCGCTGCCGGCGGGATGCCAGAGACGTCGGGCTTCGTCGGTCGACCGCCGCGTGGCGGCTGCGGCGCATCTGCGATGCCAGAGCCGACGGCCGGAAGCGGGCCCGATGGGATTCCCGCGCGCGCATTCTCGGCCTTGCGGCGGAGCTCCTCGGCACGCTGGCGCGCATCCTCGGCGCGCTTGGCTTCCTGCTCGGCGCGCTTGTAGGCCTTCTCGGCCTCCTTCGCGAGCCGCTCTTGCTCCGCGTTCTGCTTCTTCGCGACGTAGTCCGCGCGGCGCTGTGCAGCCGCTGCTTCTGCGGCGAGGCGCTTCTCCTCGATGGCGACGCGGCGAGCTTCCTGCGCGGCGTCGCGCTCGGCCTTCGCGGCCTCCTCGCGCAGCCGGCGCTCGTCGATCTTCTGCTGTACCGCAGCTTCGCGCGCGGCCTTCGCCGCGGCTTCCTGCTGGCGCTGCGCCTCGAGCCGCTGGGCGGCCGTCGCCTGAAGCGCGTCGCGCTCGGCCTGCTCGCGCGCCTTGCGCTCCGCCGCTGCGGCCAACTGCTGTTCGCGGGCGGCACGCGCGCTTTCTTGCCCGCCCGCCTTGGCGGCCTCCTTGTCGGCTTTTGCAGCCTCGCGGGCGGCCTGCGCGTCGGCTTTTGCGGCCTCGCGGGCGGCCTGGGCGTCGGCTTTCGCGGCCTCGCGGGCGGCCTGCGCTTCGGCGGCAACGCTCACGCGATCGCGCGCCGTGACCCACCGCGTGCGCTCGTCGATCACGACCTTGTTGCCAGGTGCCTGGACGAGGAGGACGTCGGCGATCGCGATCGCCTCCTCATAGCGCTTCGCGCGCACGTGCTTGCGGCCCTCGGACAGCGCGAGCTTCGTCGACGTCGCGAGCGCCGCGGTGCGGGCTCGCGCGACCGCTGCGACGTCGAGCGTGATCGAGGTCGCCGCGTCGAACTGCTTGCCACCGGCGGCGAAGTCGCGGCGCTTGAAGGCTTCATCGCCTTCGCGGATCAGCCGGGCCACGACCTTCTTGCGGATGCCGTCGAGCTGCACCTGGGCGCGTGCGGCTTCCGCAGCGTCGACCTCGCGAACGGCTTCGAGCATGATCTTCGCCTCGGTGAACGCGGCGACGGGATCGGCGGCAGCCTCGAGGGCGGCGAGCAACTTCGGGAGCTTCTCGCGTGCGTTGGCGGTCTGCGAGATCCGGCGCGCCGTATCGAGCCGAGCCTGCGCGGTCGCGATCGTTGCCGGATCGCCGTTCGCGCGCAGCGTGACGAGCGCCTCGCCGGCGAGGTCGAGCTTGTTTGCCACGAGCGCTTCATCGAGCTGCGCCAGGGCGATGCGCGCCTTCGCGGCACGCGCCCGATCGAGCGCCTCGGCAGCGTGCGACGAGGTCGGAAACCGCACGTGGAATGCGAGGTATGCCTCGGCCGTGCCGGTCGCGACGGCGGAAGCCCAGGCGGCCTCGACGTCGATCACCGGGCCGCTGACGCGCCCGAGTCCCTTGAGCTGCTTGCCGATCGCGACGTCGCCGCGCAGCGCGTCGATCGAGCCGATGACGATCTCGCCCTCCGCACGCGCGCCGGGAGGTGCCTTCGCGAGGACGTCCGACCATGCGACGTCGAGCTTGCCGCCGGCATCGGTCCTGCCGAGCGCGATGATCGGAGGCAGCTGGCCGGGGGCGCCCGCCATCAGCAGCGCGATCTCGGTGTTGGGTGCCGGCTCACGATCACACTCGGCGAGCGTGCGCGAGCCTGGCATCGGCTCCTCGACATCGCCGAGCGACTTCTCGGAATCCATCGCAGCGACGCTGCTGGTGATTCCGACGAGGAGAAGGAGGCCACCCGCTGCGGCGGTGGTGATGCCCACCAGGCGGCCGGTCTCCACCTCGCTGCCGACCTGGAACCTGCGGTCTTCAGCGGTCGCGCTTGTCTCGGCGTCATAAATCAGCGCGCCGCCAGTCACTGCGGCCAGCGCACCGAGCACGTAGACGACGCCGTGCAGACCGTGATTGGTCGTGCGCTCGGTCTCTCTCGTGCGCTTCACGAGCTTCTTGCGTTCGCGCGTGCACGTCACGACGGACTCCGCGCTCAGCACGATGCGATCGGGCGCCGAGGCAAGCTCGACGCGGACCTCGCCCGGACTCCGACCGGTCTCGACGTCGAACGCCCGGACGAACGTGTCGTGATTCCGGGTTGACTTGCTGACAGGAAGGCAGCCGACGAGCGCTACCGAGACGAGTGAGACCACGCGTGCAGAGACCACAGGCATCTTGTTCCGACCCCCAGCCGATATCGATACGGGTTCGGACAGGCGTTCATCAACTCCCTCGACGGTATTTCGTCGGCCGGCTACCCGCTGGCTACCCGAATCCGCCGCTCGTTCTCTGGTACGGTCGGTAGTGGAAATGATCGGGCTGACCGTCGGGAATTTTCGGGTTATCCGGAAGCTGGGGCAGGGCGGGATGGGCGAGGTCCTGCTCGCCGAGCACAAGGACGTCCAGACCAAGGTCGCGATCAAGGTCTTGCTGCCGCACATCTCCGCGGACAAGCAACACGTCCAGCGCTTCTTCAACGAAGCCGTCGCCGTCGGCAAGATCCGCCACGCGGGCATCACGAAGATCTTCGACGTCGGGTTTCTCGCGGACGGCACCGCGTATCTCGTCATGGAGCTGCTCGAGGGCGAGTCGCTCGCGCAACGCATCGAGCGCGCGCGCCGGATGCCGGTCGAGCAGGTCTCGGACATCGCGCGTCAGATCACGGGCGTGCTCGAGGCGACGCACGCCCAGGGCATCATCCACCGCGACCTCAAGCCCGATAACATCTTCCTCGTACCAGACAGCGAGTTCGCGAGCGGCGAGCGCGTGAAGATCCTCGATTTCGGCATCGCCAAGCTCGGCACGAGCGCGATGACCCAGACCGGCGGCGCGATGGGAACGCCGACGTACATGTCTCCCGAGCAGTGGAAGAACGCCACGAAGGTCGATGGCCGCGCGGACCTCTACTCGCTCGGCTGCCTCGTGTTCGAGATGGCGACCGGTCGCCCACCATTTCTCGCGGAGTCGATCGGGGAGCTCTGCAACCTTCACCTGAACGAGGCGCCGCCGTCGGTGCGCTCGATCGTCGCCGACGTCAACCCGGCGTTCGACGCGTTCGTCGAGCGCTTGCTCGCGAAGGACTTCCAGGCGCGGCCGAGCGTGCGCGAAGCCAAGGCGCTGTTCACGCAGCTCGCGACCGAGTTCCGCGGCGTCACAGCCGAGACGATGCTGCCTGACGGCTCGATGCCCGAGCTTCCCGCAAGCCGCGCGGCCCACGCCGTGTCGCGCCCGGTGGCGCCGACGACGCTCGGTGCGAGCGCGAGCGCGATGCACGTCAACACGCAGCCACCTGCGAAACGCTCGAAGCTGTTCCTCGGCATCGGTGCGCTCGTCGTCGCCGGTGTTGCTGGTGCCTTCGTCGCCCGGGGCGCGATGGGCGGTGGCGATGACAAGCCAGCCGAGGTTGGCGTCGCGGCCTCCGCACCGCCGGCCGAGATCATGACGCCACCGCCAGCACCCGTCCCGACACCGGCACCGGCTGCCGCGCCGGCACCGTCTGCTGCGCCGACGCCGACGCCGACGCCGCCCGCCGCGGCCGAAGTGGCGATGCAGCGGATTCGCATCGCGACCGTGCCTGCGGATGCCGTCGTGATGATGGACGACAAGGTCATCGCGAACCCGTTCGACGAGCGCGTCGCGAAGTCCGACGTCGCTCATCGCATCGAGGTGACCGCGCCCGGTTACAAGCCCGAGTCGCGCACGCTGACGTTCGACACGAACCAGGTCCTCGTGGTGACGCTCCACAAGGAGCCGGCCGCCGCGAAGGTCTCGACGAAGCCGACGACCAGGCCGGCGCCGACCCCGGTGAAGCCCGTCGCGAAGCCGTCGACGCCCGTGGTCGTGACGCCTCCTGCTACCTCGGCCCCTGCTCCCGCGGCGACCGCGCCGGCTTCGACCAAGCCGACGTACAAGGGGACCAAGGGAACGATCATCACCGACTACCCTCCAAACTGACGCCGGACGAAACACTGAGGGCTTCGCGTCGCTCGTCTGCACGAGCCGCGGATCGCGCCGGCGCGCTATGCTGGCGGCCCATGCCGGTGTACCGGCTCGACGATCGCCTCGTATTTCCGCCGGTCCACCTCGCCGAGGATGGCTTGCTGGCTCTCGGGGGCGATCTGCGTCCGGAACGGCTGCTGCTCGCCTACTCGCAGGGAATCTTTCCCTGGTACGCGGAGAACCTGCCGATCCTGTGGCACTCGCCCGATCCGCGGATGGTGATGACGACGCGCGATCTGATCGTGCAGAAGAGCCTGCGCAAGGCGATCCGCCGCAAGCCCTATGATCTCAGGCTCGACACCGCGTTCCTGCAGGTACTCGAGGGCTGCGCATCGGTGCCGCGTCCGGGCCAGAGCGGGACGTGGCTGATCCCCGAGATGGTCGACGCGTACACCAAGCTGCACGACCTCGGGTTCGCGCACTCGATCGAGGCGTGGCAAGGCGAGACGCTCGTCGGCGGGCTCTACGGCGTGTCGGTCGGCGCGGCGTTCTTCGGCGAGTCGATGTTCGCGAACGCGCCGGATGCGTCGAAGATCGCGTTCGTCGCGTGCGTGCGGCAGCTCGATGACTGGGGCATTGGCCTGATCGACTGCCAGGTGCACACCGAGCATCTCGAGCGGTTCGGCGCGTACGAGGTCCCGCGGATGTCGTATCTCGATCTGCTGAAGACCGCGCTCGACCAACCGACGCGGCGCGGGAAGTGGAGCTTCGAGATCGATCTCGAGGAGCTGGCCAGCTCCGGCGGAATGCTCGGCGCTACTTCGCCTGCGTGACGGTGTTGTGCTTGCCGACGTTCGCGATCTTCGGTGGCTGCTTCGCCGCGCCCTGCTTCCAGGTCAGCGTGTTCTTGTTGCCCGCGAGGGTGATCTTCTCGGAGGCCTCGAGCGTCAGGTTGTTGTTGTTGCCGGCGACGTAGACGATCGTCGCCGCGCCGATCACGGTCTCGTGGTTGCCGGTGATCGAGACCCGCGCGCAGGTCCCGAGCAGCGTGAGCTTGATGTGGTTGCCGATCAGATCGACGACCCGGTCCTTCGCGCAATCGTGGGTCAGGGTCTTGTTGTTCTCGAGGACCGAGACCTCAGCGGATGCAACCGTGCTGACGGCGAACCCGGTCGCGAGTACGGCACATGGGACGATCTTCATGGTTCCTCCTGAGACGGGGCCGAGAGCCCAATCATGCACCGCTTCCCGACGATCTCGTCATCTGGTCGACTTCCCGCTCGATCTCTGCCACCAGGGCCGTCGTGACAACGGGCGCCAGCGCCTCGGCGAGCGCCAGCGCCAGCCGCCCGAGGCCGAGCGGGCCGACCGTTTGCCACAGCGCGGCATGGACGACGAGGCCGTCGGGCTCGGCACGGGCGGCGCGGGCGCCGAGATCAGCCCACCGGACTGGAC
>JACCTC010000050.1 GCA_013812655.1 Deltaproteobacteria bacterium
AGCACGGCCTGCAGCATCTTGCGCTCGCCGTCCTCGATGCGCTTGGCGATCTCGACCTCGCCCTCGCGGGTCAGCAGCGAGACCGAGCCCATCTTCCGCAGGTACATGCGGACCGGATCGCTCGTCCGCGAGTACGCGTACTCCTCGTCCTCGTCGACTTCCTTCTCGCCGTCTTCCTTCTCGATCGCGATCGCCGCGGGGGCGTCGACGATGTCGGGCGTCCGGCGCGCACCAGCGTCGACGACCTCGATGCCGTGCTCGCCGAGCACCGACAGCCAGCCGTCGATCTGATCGGTCGAGACCACGTCCTCGGGCATGTGGTCGTTGACCTCGTCGTAGGTGACGAAGCCCTTCTGCTTGCCGAGCTCGATGAGCTTGTCGCGCATCGAGTCCTTGCCGGCGCCACCGGCGGCGCGGCCGCCCTTCTTCGCGGCGCGGGTCTCGGCCTCGAGGGCCGCGGCGTCGGCCTCGGCAGACCTGCTTGGCTTCGGAGCGCCGGGGACGAAGTCATCCTCGTCGTCGTCGAGCGCGAGCGCGGGGCCGATGTCGTCGTCCTCGTCGAACGTCGGGATCGGCGTCTTGCCGCCCTTGCCCGGGGCCTTCGCGCCCGGCTTGGGGGCCTTCGGGATCGGGACGAAGTCGTCGTCCTCGTCACTGTCGCTGCCGAAGTCGTCGTCATCCTCGCGCGAACGCGCGGGCTTCGCGGCGACCGCCCTGGAGGAGATCGCCGGCGAGGCCGTCGCCTTCGCGAGCTTGCTGTTCTTGATGTCGTCCTTCCGGGAGTCCGCCTTCGCGTCCTTCTCCTTCTTGGCGTCGACCTTCTTGGCGTCTGCCTTCGCGGGGGCCTGGGCCGGCTTCTTCGCCACCGGCTTGGTTTCCTTCGCGACCGGCTTCGTCTTCGTTGCGTTGGTACGCGCCATGTCAGTCGACCTGCTTTCCATTGGACGAGATCTCGGCTTCCCCGGTTTCGAGCCCGATTTCTAGAGAACTGCGAATGCGAGCAACGAGCTCGCGATCACCTTTGCGCTCGGCCTCCGCCAGCTGCGCCAGCCGACGGGCCATATCTCGGTCGCCACGCTTCTGCGCGCTCGCGAGACTCTTCTTGAGCTCGGCGAGGCCGACCTCAGACTTGCGGACTTCGAGGTTGCGCGTCATCGCGACGAGATCGCCGCGAGGATCCTTGGAGTCAGCGTATTTTCCGGACAGCACGTGCACGGCGATTGGCGGGGATATTTGCCCAGCGGCAGCGGCAAGCTCATGAAGAGACTGGCCCGCCCGAGCCGCGGAATACATGTCGCGAAGGCGAGCGTCCGTCAAGAGCCAAAAAGCCTTGTCTGCCTCGGGTGTTGCGATCAGCGAAGGGTGGTCCGCCAGCAGCGAGATCACCTCGACCTCCTCGGACGGCAGCCGGGAGCCCGCTGGTGCCATTTGCGGGTCGCCAGCGCCGGCCATACCCACGCCGCTGCCCCCACCCGCCCCGGGGGCATTGGGGTGGGCATTTGCGCTGTTGTTCGGGTACTGCGCGGGGCGCTGGGAAGGCATCGGTTCTCGACCCAGGCCGGGCCGGTGGTCGGCGACCCGTGCGATGGCATTCCTGACGACCCCGACGTCCACGTCCAGACCGTCGGCCAAGGTGGCGACGATTAGATCACGCTTCATCGGGTTCGCAACTTTCGCGACCAGCCGCGCCGCGTCTTCGAGTGCACGCGATCGGGCGTCGACGTTACCGCGCGCCTTGCTCCACACCTCGAACGCGAAGTACTCGACGCCGCCCTTGGCGTGATCGATCGCCTCGCGCAGCTGATCGGCACCGCCGCCCGCGACCAGGCTGTCCGGGTCCATGCCGCCCGAGAGCGGCCCCGAGCCGCCGGACTTCGCGTTGCCGGGGCGCGACGCGACCTGGATCTCGACGTCCGCTTCGACGCACAGCCCGAGGGCGTGCATCGTCGCCTTGTAGCCGGCCTTGTCGCCGTCATAGAGCAGCACGACTCGCTCGGCCATCCGCTTCAGGACGTTGATCTGCTCGGGCGTCAGTGCGGTGCCGAGGGGCGCGACGACATCGGTGAAGCCGGCCTGGTGCAGCGTGATGACGTCGAAGTTCCCCTCGACGAGCACCACCCGCTTCGTCACCGCCATCGCCTCGCGCGCCTGCGCGAGCCCGAACAGCAGCTTGCTCTTCTTGTAGACCGCGCTCTCCGGCGAGTTGATGTACTTCGGTGGTTCGCTGCCATCGGGCGATGGTGCCGCGGCGCCGACGACGCGCGACGAGAACCCGACGACATCGCCGCCCGGCACGATCACCGGGCACACGAGCCGGTCGCGATTGCGATCGTAGTAGCCGCCCGATTTGGGCCGCGGCGCGAGCAGGCCGACCTTGACCGCGAGCTCGAGGTCCGCGCGCTGGGTCTTGAGGTAGTCGGCGAGGGCGCCCCAGTCGCTCGGCGCGTAGCCGAGCTGGAAGCGATCGGCGATCTCGTCCTTGACGCCGCGCTTCGCGAGGTACGCGCGCCCGGCCTCGCCGCGCTTCGGATCGGCGAGCACCTCGCGATAGAACGTGGTCGCGAGCTTGTTGAGCTCTAGCATCGCGACGCGCTCGCCGCGTGCCTTGCGCAACTCGGGCGACTCCTCGATCCGCGGCACCGCGATCCCGAACCGCCCGGCGAGCTGCTCGGCCGCCTCGACGAAGCTCTTGCCCTCGAGCTCCATCACGAACGTGAACACGTCACCGTGCTTCTGGCAGCCGAAGCAGTGAAAGAACCCCTTGTCCGGGGACACGTTGAACGACGGCGTCTTCTCACCATGGAACGGGCAGAGCCCCTTCCAGTTGCGGCCCGCCTTGCGGAGCTGCACGTGCTGGCCGATCACCTGGATGATGTCGGCCGCGTCGCGGATCTGGCTGATGACGTCGTCCGGAATCATGCGCTCACGTCACGTCCTGCCCCATAGCTCTCCACTGCATCCCTCCCCGCAGGACGGGGTGAACCATGACCGATACCCATCTGGTGGAGTAGGTCCTAACTTCCTAACGAGACTCGACGGTATTCGCACGGTCCGACATTCCTGACATGTCCCGCTTCGGACGCGATCCGTCGACCAGCGCGTACACGACGAGGATCATCGTCAGCGCGATCCACAGTCCGAGCAGTGCCTGGATGCCGCGCGTCGTGCCGGTCGCGACCACGGGTCCGTGATCTTCGTGGCCGAGGTCGTGGCGATGCTTGCGGCGCTGCGTGCCGGGAATCTCGCTGTCCGGGGTTTTTCCCTCTGCTACCTCGGCGGCGCTCATAGCGCCGGACCTTGCCCGAGAGGTCCCGAGGGGTCAAGCAAGTAGGCCGTTGTCTGCGACGACGGCTTAGCGGCTCGCGTTACGCATCAGGCGCGCGAACGCGGCACCGGCGGCGGCGGCGATCGACTCGGCGCTCGAGGTCGACGCATCCGGCACGGTCACCATCGCGATCACGCACATCACCTGGCCCGCGATCGAGATCGGGACCACCACGAGATCGCCCGCCTGCTGGCCAAGTGACACGAGCAGCAGCTGATCGATCGGGCCGAGGTCGGTCGACGGGATCCGCGCGGTGACGTTGTTGGTGACGACGCGCGGGACCATGCCGGGCTGGTCCATCGGGATCGCGATCTCGGCCAGCGGCGCGCCGGAGCGGCAGAACCCCTTCCACGACATCGCTGCGTCGCCGCGAACGACGAGCATGATCGCGGCCTCGCACGACATCGAGAACCGGAACAGCGTCTCGATGACGAGGTCGGCGACGCGGTCGCGATCGAGGCTGCGACGGATCGCACGGGTCGCCTCGCCGAGCGTCTGCCCGACGGCGACCTCGGCCTCCACCATCGCGAGGGCGGCCTCGGCGGCCGCGGTCACGGACGCGGTGACGCGCCGGATCGAGATCCTGCCGAGGGCGGCCTGTCGCTCGCGCTCGGTCTCGCGCTCGGAGTCGGTCGACGGCTCGTCATCGATCGTCCGCACGTAGCGGCGGCGCTCGCGGCCGGTCGATTCGGCCACGGCCACGGGCTGCGGGACGGCCCCGTCTTCCTCGACGAAGATCTCGAGCATGTCGTCGTCGACGAGCGGCGCGGTGCCCGAGTCCGCGACCTCGGCCGGCACGGCATCCGCCGGATCGGCCGCGATCGCATCGGCCGCACGTGCCGGGAGCCGCGCGCCGAGGTTCACGTGAGCTCCCGTGATCTCGAGATCCCCGTCGAGGTCCTCGAGCGGCGCGGCCGTGGCCGCGGCCACCGGTTCCGCCAGCGGTCCGGTCGTCGGCCTCGGCAGGGCGACCAGCACGCCGCTGTCGGTCGGCAGCGGCATGTCGACCTGCGAGTCCTCGAACGCGAGGGGGTCGATGTCGAACTGAGGGAACGGCGGGATGGTCTTGCCCCGCGAGCGCAGGAACCGCGTGCCTCGGGGAATCTTGTAGACGCGCTCGAGGTGGTACTTGATGCGGAGCTCGGCGGCGATCGACACCACGATCTGCGCGGGCGTCACCGCAAGCTCGTCGGCGATGATCGCGGTCGCGCGGGCATCGAGCGGGGCGAGCGCGGCGATGATGATCTGCGTGCGATCGCGACCGCCGTACAGCAGCGGCACGCAGCCGAACCGCTCGGCGACATCCGCGGAAAGCTGGCGCTGGAGCGCCGCATCACCGCGGTCGAAGTGGCGGCCGAGCGCCGCGGGGAGCTTGTGCTGGCGGCCGAGCGCCTGCGCGAGCTTGTCGAGATCGAGGTAACCGAGCTCGATGATGTTGGTGCCGAGCCGGCCGCCCCACATCACCTGCGCGCGCAGCGCTTGCTCGACCTGTTCGGCGGAGAGCGTTCCGGCTGCAACGAGCAGCTCTCCGAGTCTCGCCATGGCGGGCGTCAGTCTACCAAGCTCTCGAACGATCAGGCGACCGTGACGTCCTTCGACAGGTACACGTCCTGAATTGCCTGGAGGAGGTCGACGCCTTCCTTGAACGGGCGCTGGAACGCCTTCCGACCGGCGATCAGGCCCATCCCGCCTGCACGCTTGTTGATCACCGCGGTCGCGACCGCGTCGCGGAGATCATTCTCACCTGATGCGCCACCGCTGTTGATCAGGCCAACGCGACCCATGTAGCAGTTCGCGACCTGGTAGCGCGTCAGGTCGATCGGGTTCTCCGACGTGAGCTCCGCGTAGACCTTCTTGTGGGTCTTGCCGAGGCCCTTGAGCGCGGGGTCGTTGTAGCCACCGTTCAGCTCGGGGAGCTTCTGCTTGATGATGTCGGCCTGGATCGTCACACCGAGGTGGTTGGCCTGACCCGTGAGGTCGGCGGCGAGGCTCTGGTCGCCCGCGGCGGTCTTGAACGCCGAGTTGCGGACGTAGCACCAGAGGACGGTGAACATGCCGAGCCGGTGAGCCTCGGCGAACGCCTCGGCGATCTCGCCGAGCTGGCGCCGCGACTCGGACGCACCCCAGTACACGGTCGCGCCGATGCCCTGCGCACCCATGTCGAAGCACTGGCGGACGCTGCCGAACAGTGTCTGGTCGTAGGTGTTCGGATACGACAGGAGCTCGTTGTGGTTGATCTTCACGAGGAACGGAATCTTGTGCGCGTACTTGCGCGCGACGATGCCGAGCACGCCGAACGTCGACGCGACTGCCGAGCAGCCGCCCTCGATCGCGAGCTTCACGATGTGCTCGGGGTCGAACATCTGCGGGTTTGGGGCGAACGACGCGCCGGCCGAGTGCTCGATGCCCTGATCGACCGGCAGGATCGACAGGTAGCCGGTGTTCGCGAGCCGTCCGGTCGAGAACATCCGCTGCAGCGCGCCGAGCACGCGGGGCGTGCGATCGGAGAGGGCGTAGATGTCGTCGACGTAGCTCGGCGACGGGATCGTCAGCTGGCTCGCCGCGATCGTCTTGCACTGGTGATCGAGCAGCGCGGCCTGGTCGCCGAGGATCTCGCGGATGTTACGCATGCAGGGGTTTTAGCGGCCCCGACCGCGAACGCGCAAGGTGTCACAGTCGCCTGAGGTGCCGTCGGAATCGAGTTGATTGCCGGGGCCAGGGTGGCTAAAAGGTTCCATGTTTCGCCGGGAGCCGACCATGAATACTCGCCTCGTCTTCACGCTGACCTCACTCGCCTTTGGACTCGCCGCGGCCGCCTGTGGCGGTGGTGGCTCGAGCACGCCTCCCGACGCCCCGATGAAGGACATCGGCTTCAACAAGCCGACCGGCTCGCTCAAGGCCAACAACGAGGTCTCCGCGGACAACTGGGTCGAGATCGGCCCCGCGGATCTGTCGTGCATCGGCACGCCGGCGGCTGACCCGGCGACCACCGTTGGCGTCACGCTGTCCGCCGTGGTCCGCGACTTCCAGAGTGACAACCTGGTTCCGAACACGAACGTCGTCGTGTTCAAGGATCAGGATCAGAGCATGGTGTTCGACACCAAGCAGGCCGACGGCAATGCCGCGGTGACGTTGACGCTGCCGGTCGGCACCAAGCGCTTCGGCTACAAGATGACGAGCGACAGCGCGCTCGACACGCTGCTGCTGAACCAGAAGGTCGAGCCGGACATGGAGATGCAGAACGCCGGCGTGATCAAGAGCGTGTCGAAGACCACCGCGCAGACGCTGCCCGCGCTGATCGGCGTGTCCCGCACGGTCGGCACCGGTGTCCTCGCCGGCGCGTTCCGCGACTGCCAGGACAACGAGATCTCGAACTTCATCGCGACGGTCTCGACGACGTCGGGCACGGTCAACCACGCGGCCGGCGCCGACACCTACTACTTCTCGCCGACGGTCGGCCTCCCGGTGCGCCACTCGCAGCAGGCCGCGGGCAGCAAGAACGGCCTGTTCATGATCATCGAGCTTCAGCCCGCGACGTCCGCGTACGTCCAGGTCTGGGGCTACAAGACCGATGCCGACGTGGCCGCCGATAACCTCGAGCTGGTTGCCGAGCTGCAGACCGCGGTGGTCGCCGAGACCGTGATCACCGGCGCATACGAGCCGCTGCGCACCCAGTAAACCGCGGCGCTGGGATCGGGTACGGTTACGTCCTCCGTGGCCCGACCTCCGAAGGCATCGATCGTCGAAGGGCAGGGCGCAGGGCAGGGCGCAGGGCAGGGCAACCGTGACGGCATCCGGCACGGCATCCAGCCCGAGCACGCGCTCCGCGACGCGGTGATCGCGTGGGCGCTCGTCGCCGGGCTCGTGACGATCCTCGTGCGGATCGACGTCACGCTCCCCGCGGTCGGTCACCTCGGCTCGGCGCTGGTCGCCGTGCTGTTCCTCTACGTGCCGATGATGGTCGCGTGGCGGCGCACCGAGGACCTCGACGACTACGGATTTCACGCTGCGCCGATCTCGCAGGGCCTCGTCACCGCGGCCTGCGCGATCGGTTTGGTGTTCCCGATCTTCGCGCTCGGTTACTTCGCGTTCTACGAGATCGCGTGCAACTCCGAGCTGCTCGCGCACCTCGTGCCGCGCGGGATGTGCAGCCGCTACGGTGGGCTCGCCGGGCTGCACGCGCCCGACCTGACCTGGAAGCTCGCCGAGTTCTGCGCCGTCCAGCTCGTCGTCGTCGCGCTCCCCGAGGAGCTGTTCTTCCGCGGCTTCCTGCTCGGCCTCCTCGAGAAGCGGTTCCCGCCGAAGCGCCGCATCCTCGGCGGCGGCATCGGGCTCGCGCTGCTGCTCTCAGCGCTCGCGTTCTCGGTGATCCACCTGCCGAAGGATGGCGATCCGCGCGCACTCGCGACGTTCTTCCCCGGGCTGCTATTCGGCTGGATGCGCTCGGCGACCGGCTCGATCCTGGCGTCGACCATCACCCACGCGGCGTCCAATATCCTGATTCGTTTCCTTGACCTGATGGTGCTGCGGTAGATGGCTGCTAGGGTGTGCGCTAGGGTGTGCGCCCATGCTGACCGATAGCGGCATCACCAACATCCGCCTTCGCGGCACGAACCCGCAGCTCTCGACGATGCTGCCCGGGCTCTACAACATCAGCGCGCAGTGCGGCAGCTTCGGCAGCTTCATGGACGAGGCGCTGCGCTACCTGTCGTCGGCGCGACTCTCGGTGATGACGCTCGAGTATCACGCAGGGACCCGCGAGATCACGTTCCTCGTCCGCGGCTGACCTGAGCCATGCGCGCGGCGTTCTTCGACATGGACCGGACGCTCCTGCGGGTCGACACCGCGATGAGCTGGACGCAGTTCCTCTACGCACGTGGCGAGATCGGCAAGCGGACGATCGCGAAGGCCGTGTACTGGAGCACGCTCTACAAGCTCGCGATCCTCGACATGGACACCGTGTTCAGCCGGCTCGCCGCCGATCTGCGCGGCGACCTCGAGGACGAGATGATCGCGAAGGCCGAGGTCTGGTATCGCCAGCACGTCGAGCCCGAGATCGCGCCGGCGGCCCGGGTCTGTGTCGAGCATCACCGGCAGGCCGGCGACGTGATCGTGCTCGCGACCGGGTCGACCCAGTACGCGGCGCGGCCGGTCGCGCGCGGCATCGGCATCGATCACGTGCTGTCGTCGGTGCTCCACGTCGAGGCGGGCCTGTTCACCGGCGGCGCGACGCCGTGCTTCGGCACCCACAAGGTCACGCTCGCCGAGCGGTGGGCTGCCGAGCACGAGATCGACCTCGCGGCGAGCACGTTCTACAGCGACAGCTACAACGACCGGCCGATGCTCGAGCGGGTCGGGACCGCGGTCGCGGTGAACCCGGATGGACGCCTCCGCCGGCTCGCCCGCCTGCGTGGCTGGCGCGTCCAGCAGTGGGCGTAGGCGCGCGCCAAACAGGAACTCCCGCGGATGTGAGATCGGTGCGACCATGCCGTCGATGAGGCTCCTCGCGATCGTGATGTTCGTGGTGCTGGGTTCGTGTGGCGACAACATCCGCCCGGGCACCTCGGGACCGGACGCGACGGCGACCGTCGACACGCTCCTCGACACGCCGCTCGACATCGTGGCGGGCGTCTGCGGCGACGGCATGATCACCGGCGATGAGCAGTGCGACGACGCGCTGCCCGGCGACTGCTGCTCGGCGTGCATGTTCGTCGGCTTCGGCAACGAGTGCCGCGCGGCCGCCGGCGACTGCAACCCGGCGGAGGTCTGCGACGGCATGACGGCGACCTGCCCGGTCGATGCAGTGGCACCGAACGGCACGACGTGCCCGACGGGGTTCTGTCAGGACGGGACGTGCGCGAGCTGCGATACCGCGATCGACGCCGACTTCGATGGCTCGAACCAGTGCCTCGATTGCGATGACACGAACGGCCTCGTCGAGCCAGGCGCGACCGAGAAGTGCGATGGCCTCGACGACGACTGCGACGGCAAGATCGACGAGACGTTCGACGTCGACGGGGACACCTACTCGGTGTGCTCCGACGATCCGCTTGTCCGCGATTGCGACGACAACGCCGCGACCACGCACCCGGGCGCGCCCGAGCTGTGTGGCCCGGCTGGCACCGGCAACGGCCTCGACGACAACTGCAACGGCTACATCGACGAGACCTGCCAGCCGTGCGACACGACCGACAACGACGGCGACGGCGTCAACGAGTGCATGGGCGACTGCGACGACACCCGCGCGACCGTCGGGCCCGCACAGGCCGAGGTCTGCGACGGCCTCGACACCGACTGCAACACGTTCACGCGCGACAACTGCAACGTCAGCGATCCGTGCAACTTCGCGGGCAACGCCGACGTCTGCAAGGACGACCTCCAGTGTGGCTGCGTCGTCGGCCCGACCGGCGCGTGCACCGGCGACTACCGCTGCGCCTCGTTCTGCGAGGGCAGCTTCACCGGGCCGATCGGCGAGGGCTGCACCGCGACCCAGACCTGCCGCTACCGGTGGACGCTCTCGGATAACCAGCACGCGTGCGCCGAGACCACGGCGATGCTCGGCACCAAGCGCGCAGGCGAGGTCTGCGCGGCCGACACCGAGTGCCGCAGCGGCGACTGCGATAACCCGTGCATCGGCCCGGGCTGCAACGTCAAGCGCTGCCTCGACTACTGCGGTCACCACGAGGTCGGCGACGCCGGCAGCTGCGCCGCCGGTACGGTCTGCGAGATCCTGGCGCCGGCCGGCGCGATGTACGCGCAGTGCCAGCTCGACAACAACGGCACGCGAACGACCGGCGAGTCGTGCAGCCTCCTGCAGACGTGCGTATGGGGCGCGCAGTCCTGCGTCGGCGGCGTCTGCGCCCAGCCGTGCAGCGACGATGCCCATTGCCCGACCGGCTTCCACTGCTCGCTGCGCGGCAACCAGGTCGCGGCCGGCGTGTGGGGCGCGGCGAACCCGCCTGGCGTCGCGAACCAGCCCGCGATGGAGACCGTCCCGGTCTGCCTCGCCGACACCGGTACTGGTCTGCACGACCGCCGCGGCGGCGCGGCCTGCACCCAGAATGGCGACTGCCAGAGCCAGTTCTGCGATCGCGACCTGCTGGTCTGCGTCGACCCTTGCATCAGCGACACCTCGTGCCCGGCGGGCCTGACCTGCGAGCCACTGTTCCTGCGCGCGAAGACCGGCGGCGTCACGTGGGGACGCGCCTGCGTCAACGCGTCGTTCGACGAGTTCCTCGAGGCGCTTTGATCCCTCGCTCCGGCCCGCGCTACGACGGCGCGTAGTCGAGCTCGGCCGGATCGATGCCGAGCGCGAGCAGGATCGAGGTCGGCGTCGACGCGCCGAGGACGGTCTCGACGCGCGGATAGCCCGGGTTTGCGTCGGGGCGATTGTCCCAGCGCACCGGCGGTTCGAGGCCGTGATAGATCGTCACGACGAACCACCCGGTCCGCACGTTGTACATGACGTCGTAGACCGGACCGTCGAACGAGGCGGCGTAGTCGATCACGAGCTCGCCGGGCTTGCCGGTCACGACGGTTCCGAGCTCGTTCTCGCGGAGCACGATCGCGTCGGAGATCGCGA
Organism: Deltaproteobacteria bacterium; assembly: GCA_013812655.1. Taxonomy (GTDB): domain Bacteria; phylum Myxococcota_A; class Polyangia; order Haliangiales; family Haliangiaceae; genus JABFXX01. The sequence goes on from JACCTC010000050.1 coordinate 10,908, forward strand.
CCGCTGCGACGGCGTCGGGCTTCGCTCCGCAGATCACACAGGCGCTTCGGGTCTGGAGGCTCACGTCGAGAACCATGGTGCGTGGTCGGGGGTGCGGCAACCTGGCGCGAAAAATCTGCGAGGTTCGTGCAAATTATCGTGGATCGATCATCAGACGGTTCGTGTATATGTCGCGAACCATGGGTGCTGGCTCCGTGCTCCGCGGCCTCGCGGCGATCCCCGCCGTCCGGCGGCTGATCGAGCTCGCGCTCGACGAGGATCTCGGGCGTGGTGACGTCACCAGCCAATCCATCTTCGGCGCGGCCATCGGCCCGAGCGGTGCCGGGGCTGTCGGTACCGGGCCGACCGTGATCGCGGACATGAATGCCCGCGAGCCGATCGTCGCGTTCGGCATCGAGATCGCGGCCGCGGTGTTTCACCTCGTCGATCCGCGGATCGCCGTCGAGCACCACGTCCGCGATGGCGCGCGCGTCGAGCGCGGTGCGCTGCTGCTGACGGTCGAGGGGCCCGCGCAGGCGGTGCTGTCAGCCGAGCGGACCGCGCTCAACTTCGCGCAGCGGCTGTCCGGCGTCGCGACGCTGTCCAGGCGTTACGCGGACCACGTCGTCGGGACAAAAGCCCGCGTCGTCGATACCCGCAAGACCACGCCGGGGTACCGCGTCCTCGAGAAAGCGGCGGTCCTCGCGGGCGGCTGCTCGAATCACCGTGTCGATCTCGGCAGCGGCATCCTGATCAAGGACAACCACATCGCCGCGTGCGGCTCGGTGCGCGCTGCCGTCGAGGCGGCGAAGGCGAGGGCGCCGCACCCGCTGCGCATCGAGGTCGAGGTCACGAACCTCGGCGAGCTCGATCAGGCACTCGCGGCCGGCGCCGAGATCGTGCTGCTCGACAACATGACGCCCGCCCAGGTCGAGGTCGCCGCGGCGCGCGCGCACTCGCGAGGCGTGCTCGTCGAGGTCTCCGGCGGCATCACGCTCGCGACGATCGCGGACTACGCGCGGGCCGGCGCCGATCTGATCTCGGTCGGCGCGCTCACCCACTCGGCACCTGCGGTCGACATCGGCCTGGACGTACGGACATGACGCTCAACCGCTGGCTCGGGTGCCACCGCATCGATCTGCTCGACTGCGGCTCGACGAACGACGAGGCCGCGCGCCTCGCCCGCGCCGGTGCTCGGCACGGCACGATCGTGATCGCAGAATCGCAGCGCGCCGGGCGTGGCCGCGACGGGCGGACGTGGGCCTCGCCGCCTGGCTTCGGGCTCTACCTGTCCGCGATCGTGCGGCCGCCACTGCCGCTCGCGCTGGTCCCGCCGATGACGCTCGCGATCGGCGTGGGCCTTTGCGACACGCTCCGCGCACATGGCGCGCACGCCGAGCTCAAGTGGCCGAACGACGCGCTCGTCGACGGCAAGAAGATCGCGGGCGTGCTCGTCGAGGCGCAGAGCCAGGGCACGCGACTCGAGGCCGTGATCATCGGCATCGGGGTCAACCTCGGGGCCCGGAGTGAATCCGGGCCCCTCCATCCTGGGCTCGGGGCCCGGAGTGAATCCGGGCTCCTCCAGCCTGGGCTCGGCGGCACCTTGCCCGACGAGCTCGCGGATCGCGCGACCACGCTCGCCGCGGTCTCGAACCGGCCGGTCGATCGCGAGCGCTTCCTCGCGACGCTCCTCGAGCACCTCGAGCACTGGCTCGATCGCTACAGCGCAGGCGGCATGCCCGCCGTCGCCGCCGCCTGGCAGGAGCGCATGGCGCCGCGGCTGGTCGCCCGGGCCTCGACGACCGCCGGAACCTCGCTCGTCGGCGAGCTCGCAGGCCTCGACGGCGATGGCGCGCTGCTGCTGCGCGATCACGCGGGCGAGCTCCACCGCGTGCGCTCGGGCGACGTCGAAGTGATGCGCGACACGCAGCCGGCGTAGCCGCCGGCCGCGGCGTGCTAGGTACACGTCATGCCTCGAAAAGGTCTCCTCGCGATCGGCGCGGTGGTCGTCATCGGCGCGGTGATCGCACTGTGGCTCGGCCTGCGGACCGACAAGTCGGCCGCGCCCGAGGCGCCGGCGTTGCCAAGCACTGGACCGACGGCCGCGACGGGTGACTCGCCGATCACGCCGGAGGGCGTCGATCGCGGCGGCAACGTCGCCCCGCCCGAGTTGCCGAACGTCTCGTCGGTGCCGCGCGGGACGCACGCCAGCGAGAACCAACCGGCCGAATCGATCGTCAATGGCATCCGCGTCCGCGATCACCGCAAGCCCGAAGATCGCGTGCCGATGGATCTGCCGCCCAACCTGCATCCGCCCAGCAGCCGTCGCATCCAGCCGACCTTGACCGGCGCGCTCACCGATCAGATCCGCAAGATCATGGCCGCGTGCGGCGCGAGCGTGCCGAAGCAGGAGCTCGGCGTGAAGCCGCGGATCGAGGGTCAGATCGTGATCGCGGTCAAGGGCCAGCAAGCGCAGGTCACGAGCGCGGTGATGGTGATGCGCGACGCGACGGGCCCGGGCGTCGATCAGGCGAAGCAGTGCATCGAGCAGAAGGCGGTCGGAGTCACCGCTCCCGCGCCTGACGAGGCGGATGTCGAGAGCTACTCGATCAACCTGTCGTTCGCGTTTCCGTGACCGCCGAGGCTCGCGCGCGTCGCAGCTGCGTGATCGCTTCCTCGGGTGACAGTCGGTGTCACGGTTTCGGCGCGCAGCTCGCGGATTTCACGTAGTACACGGGTTGTGCAAAGGCCGTTGATGACCCCCACCCGCCTATGTATAGTCGCGCGCCCTATGAGTCGGCTCTGGACGACGCGCACGATGCTGTTGACCGCGACGCTCGTCGTCGCGGTCACGAGTCTCGGCAGCGTGGGATGCACGGAGCTCGACGGTCGCAATGGCAACCGTCAGGGCAACCGGCTGTTCCGCGAGATGCAGTTCATCGATGCCGCGGGCGAGTACGAGAAAGCCCTCACGCTGGTGGAGGATCCGATCATCCACTACAACGCCGGCCTCGCGTACTCGAAGATCGCGAAGGGAGCCGACAAGGTCGTGCTACTCGGCGAGCAGAGTGACGACGTCTGCGCGCGGATCCCGGGCGTCAAGCCGGTGGACTCGCGGGTCTGCGTCAAGGCCGGCGACCGTCGCTACAACGCGTGTGATGACAAGGACGTCTGCGCGTCGAGCTACACGTGTAAGCAGACCAAGCTGTGTGCGCTCGAGTCCGGCGCGATCGCCGAGCTCGCGACCGATCACTTCCAGAAGTGGCTGAAGTCGAACCCGAAGGACGACGACACCCGCAAGCAGATGACCCAGGTCTGGATCGATGCGTCGAAGTTCGACCTCGCGATCAAGTACTGGGAGGAGCAGCTCGCGGCCAAGCCGAACGATGCCGAGGTGATGGGCAACCTCGCCGGCATCAACCTCAAGGCCGGCGACTGGCGCAAGTCGATCGAGTGGTACACCAAGGTCGCCGAGGTCGCGACCGACCCGGGGAACAAGGTCGGCGCCTACCAGTTCATCGGCAACGTCGCGTGGTCCAAGCTCAACTCGAAGTCACTGTCGCCGCAGGACTCGGTAGAGCTCGCTGACCTCGGCATCGGCGCGCTCCAGAAGGCCGCCGAGCTCGCGCCCAAGAATCCGAAACTGTTCGGGCTTCAGGCATCGATCCTCAACTTCCGCTCGCTGGTCCACGGCGCCTCGTGGGCGGCCGCGATCGACCGCGCAAGTGCCCAAGATCTCCAGAAGGCTTCGCGCGTTATTGCCGAAGAGGCGAAGAAGCTGCAGGGGACCGATCCATCCACGCCAGCCCCCGGTGCGCCTGCACCAGACGCTGGTAAACCTGCATCCCCACCGATGTCCGGTGGGCCGGCCGAAAAGGCCGGGGGCTGATCGTCTCGAAGGAGCAGCCGATGGCGAGCGAAGACGACGACAAGACCACTCCCTTCATCCGCGATGGCGGGGACCCGCACCCGATCATGCCGGGCCGGCCCGTCGCGACTCCGTCGACGAGCCAGTCGCTCGCGCCAGAGCCGATGTTCCATTCGTTCTCCGAGGCCAAGAACCGCAAGATGCCGAAGTGGGCCGTGGGGGGG
>JACCTC010000051.1 GCA_013812655.1 Deltaproteobacteria bacterium
CGCGAAGCCCGAACCCGCGAAGCCCGAGCCCGCGATCGCCGCACCGGTCACGCCGGCCGCGAAGGTCGTCGCCAAGCCCAGGGCGAAGCCGAAGGCTGCGGTGAAGAAGGCCGCGGCGAAGGCCGAAGGCGAGCCCGGTACCGGCGTCTCCGGCTGGAGCTGACATGGACGATGCGACCCGCGCCGAGCTCGCCGCGCGGTGGGCGTATCGCGCGGGCCTCGAGCACGCGGCGGCGTTCCGGTTCCGGCGGCTCGCCGGTCGCCTCGACGCCAGCGGCTTCGATCGCGAGCTCGTCGCGATCGCGACGCTCGCCGAGACCCAGGAGCGCGAGCACGTCCGGCTGTGTCGCGAGATCGCGGCGCGGTTCGGCGGCGCACCAGGACGAGACGCGCGAGGACGAGACAATACGTTGCCGCGCGAGCCGGTGGTCAGCGAGGTCGCGCCGGGATCGTTTGGCGAGCGCGACCGCGTGATCTACGAGGTCGTCGCGTTCTGCTGCGTGACCGAGACCGCGAACGCCGTCGTCGTGACAGCAGGCGCGGATGACATCGACGACACCGCGATCCGGCGCGCCGTCCGCACGATTCTCGCCGACGAGGTGCAGCACAGCCGGCTCGGCTGGCGGTTCCTCGCGACCCATCCGCCCGACGACACCCAGCTCGGCTGGCTCGGCGCGTACCTGCCCGACATGCTCGCCGGCACGATCCGCGAGGATCTGTTCCGCCCGCAGGTCGTGCTCGGTGACGAGATCACGATGCAGCGGTTCGGCACGCTGCCGGTCGCAGGCCGTCGCGAGGCGTTCGTCACCGGCATGCGCGAGGTGCTGCTGCCCGGGCTCGCCGCGATCGGTGTGGACACCGCGCCCGCCGCCGCGCTCCTCGATCGGCTCGACGCCGAGCGCGTGAAGCTCGACGCCTGACGTCCGCCTGGCGCGCGCCTGGCGTGCGATCAACGCAGGTCGCGGAGGCCGAGCACGAGGTCGGTGAGCTTCTGCTGGAATGGCTCGTCGCCGAGGATGCCGCGGACCCACGAGCCGATCGCGGCCGCGCGGCGCTTCGGGTGCGCGACGATCAGCGGGATCTCGGAGTCGTCGCGTGACGGGCTGCCGTGCCAGGACCGGTAGGGATGCGCGAAGTAGTAGCGCTCGTCGGCCGTCGCCTTGTTGCCGTTGTTCGCGATCAGCATGATGTCGCCCGCGCGCTCGCCACGTTTGCCGACGGCGAGATCGCGGAGCCGTGCCTCGGTGGCGATGTACGTCGGGTGCGGGTTGGCCTTGAGATACTCGCCGAGCGGTGTCGTCTTGCCAGCACCGACGTAGACCTCGAACGGCAGGTCGACCTCGGCGATCGGCTTGGGACGCCGTACGAGGATCAGATCGAGCGTGCCCTTCATGCCGGGCACCTCGGCGCCCGTGGTGGTCGCGCGATGCAGCACCTCGGCGGCGGCGAGCACGTCCTCCTCGTAGCGCGGCACCGCGTTCCACGCGCACGGCTTCTTGTCCGTGCACGTCGTGCGATCCGCGACGTAGACATAGGCGGTCGCGCCGCCGTACGCGACGACCGCGTCGAACGAGGTCGACTCCGGCACCGAGCGAGTCGCCTTGCGGACCCGGAAGCCGGCGCGCCGCAGGACCTCCGAGGGTCCGTTCGCATCGGAGTACAACGCGTGCTTGTCGTCGTGAACGACCTCGGTGTGGCCATGATCGGAGGTCACGAACACCCAGCGATTGGCGAGGGCGCCGCGCTCGGTGAGCTTCTTCATCAGCTTGCCGAGCTGCGGATCGACGACCTGCACGAGGTACTTGCGGCGCGCCTCGTCGGGGCCCTCCTTCGAGATGTGCGCCCACAGATCGGTGCCCGAGAGGTAGACCGTCAGGAGGTCGGGCACGGCGCCCTCCGCGAGGTGACCGGTGACGACGTCGATCGCGCCCTCGTCGAGCGCCTCGTAGACGTCGCGCCCGGGCTCACCGGGATCCTTGCCCTCGACGAGCTTGACGATCCCGTCCGAGAACGCGGTGGCGAGGACGCTGTGCTTCGCGAGCATCAGGCGGTCGGCCCCGCGCGAGACCTGATGCATCGCGACCCACGACAGGCCGTCGGGATAGTGGCCGTGAAAGTGCTCGTAGAGCGTCGGCGTGTCGCTGAGCGTCCCGAAGTAGCCGTCGGTGTAGATCTCGAGCGTCGGCTTCGCATCCTTGAACGAGACCGGCGCCGGGCATGCGAACGTGGTGGTCTCGCGGACGAAGTACTCGTTGCCGGTGATGCCATGCTCGGCGGGAGGCTTGCCGGTGAACGCGGTCGCCCACGCCGCCATCGTCGACGACGGCAGCGTCGACAGGAACCGATCGTCCATGTACGCGTGCGCGAGCTTGTGGCCGCCGAGCAGCGCCGTCAGGTTCGGCAGCTGGTTCGCGCGCAGCATCTGGTAGAGCTGGCGACGCGAGACCCCGTCGAACGCGAGGATCAGGACCTGTGGTGACTCCGGCGCGTGCGGTCGCATCCCGGGGGTGCGTTCGCGCAGGGTCTTGGACTCGCCCTCGATGACGAGCGCCGCGATCTTCTGACTGGAGCCGCAGGCGGTGGTGAGCGCGAGTACGAGGAGCAGGGTTATCGCGTGCAAGCCGCCAGCGTAGGCGATCGCCGCGTGGGATGCAGGTACTCGCGGACCGGTGTTAGCGTAAGGCTCGCATGACCAGAGCAGCGGTAGCGGTAGTGGTGTTGGCTGCGTGCGGTGGCGGTGCAAAAGCCCCTGCCGGGCCCAGCGACGACAAGCTGGGCAAGATGGATTCCTCGATGGTGTCGAACAAGGCGATGCCCGTCGACGCCGCGAGCACGTTCGCCCCCCTCGAGATCGGCGCGGACTGGCAGACCTACACCAGGCTCAACAAGGCGTCGTTCAAGTCGGAGACCCACGGTGGTCGGATGGTCGATGCCTACGTCAACAGCATCGGGCTCGCAGCGTTCAAGGCCGGCGAGGACCTCCCGGTCGGAGCGATCGTGGTCAAGACCTCGAGGGACGCCGACGACGGCAGCGAGGGCCCGATCTTCGTGATGGAGAAGCGGGCGCCCGGCTTCAACAAGGAGCACGGCGACTGGTGGTACGCGATCCATTGGGCGAACCCGCCGGCGGCGTGGGCGAAGAAGCTCGGCGGTCCGGTGTACTGGCGCACGCCGTCGAAGAAGGCCGACTACTGCTCGGCCTGCCACGACGACTTCGTGACCGGCATCGGCGGCGTCCCCGCCGAGCAGCAGACCTGGTAGGCACTGTAGACCTCCGCGGTTGCTCGGCCAGACGGCCTCGCGCCCCTTCGGTCAGTCGACGTGGTGGACGACGACGTCGCCGATCGTGCCGGTCGTCGGATCGATGTCGACCACGAGGAAGTGGCGGTTGATGCCGTCGAACAGCATCGGATCGGCGCCCCCACCGCCCGAGACATACGCGGGGATCCCCGCGTTCTCGAAGTCGATGTACGTGTGGATGTGGCCGTAGAGCGTCAGATCGACGTCGCCCTCGACGAGCCGTGACAGCAGGCGGCGACCGTCGCGCGTGCTGCGGAACGAGCCGTACCGCGTACCGACCGGATCGACCGGCGGCATGTGCGTCAGGAACACGTGCGCGCTGTCGCGGCCGCGCGCGAGCCAGTCCTCGAGCCACTCCTCGACGATCGGATCGATGCCGGCATCACCGGAGTCGACGAACGAGAATGCCGCGCCCTTGAACTGGAACTGGAAGTTCATGCGGCCGAACCGCGACAAGAACCTCTCGTCGGGGCCCCACAGCTCGTGGTTGCCGATCGTCGTGTAGAACGGCACGGCGAGCGTCGCGAGCTGCTGCTCGAACAGATCGTACTCCCAGATCTCGCCACGATCCGTGATGTCGCCCATCGCGATCACGAACCGCGCCTCGGGCACAGCGGAGATCCGCGCGAACACCTGATGGACGTCGGGGAGCGCGGTCTGGATGTCGGCCATCGCCGCGACCTTGAACGGCTCGATGCGATCGGCATCGGGCGGCGCGATCCGCAGCTGGTGGGTGCCGATGCCGAGCCCGATCCGGAACGTCGCGACCGTCGGCCGGTCACCTGGCTCGCGGGTGTAGGTCAGGCCGTCGACGACGAGGTGTGCGTCGCCGAGCGTGTTGCGGACCACGATCGTCCAGTCTCCGACCGCGGCCGGATCGACGGTGAGCGCGAGGTCGAGCACCGGCGCCTGTGCCCACAGCTCGAGCCGCTCGTCGGCGAGCGCGCGGATCGTCGCGAGCCCGTCGACGACCTCGACGCGCGTGCCGCCAAACGCCGCGGTGCCAACGGTGAGATCGGCGAGCGCGCGCTCCTCGCTCGGACGGGTGCACGAGATCGCGGCGGCAAGCCCGACGAGCATCATCCACTTCATGGCGGGCCTCCCTGGTAGCGCAACGCGAGCGTCGAGACCCACGCGTTGCCGATCTCGAGCTCCGCGTGCAAGGTGAACGGTCCGCCGACCCGCAAGAGCGTGCTCGCACCGAAGCTGCCGACGAAGCCCGACGCGCGCCACGCCGGGAAGCCACCGGCGAGCGAGTCGCGGCGGTGATCGTAGAACACGGTGAGCTCGCTCGCGCCGAGATACGCGCCCCACGCGAACCGCCCGAGCAGCAGGCTGCCGGTGTCGTGCGCGTCGCGGGCATACGTTGCGAGCTCGACGCCGAGCCCGGTCGAGATCTCGATGAAGTTGCCGTCGAATGCGCGGTGGATGTAGAGCAGGTCGAGGCGACCGAGCAGCTCCGCCTCGAGGGTCTGCAACGTGACGTCGTCCTCGTCGTCGCGGTGAATGCGATAGCCCGCGCGCACCAGCAACTTGCTGCCGTAGTCGATCGCCGCGCCCGATGCTGCCGAGCCGCGCAGTCGCCACCGGACCTCGGCATCGCCCGTCTTCGAGGCACCGTCGGCATCGACGAGGCTACTCGCGCCGAGCCCGATCTTGTCGAGCTCGTAGGTCGCGGCCGTCCGGATCAGTGCGCGCTTGCGAAACGGATCGCGGAGGTATGTCGTGCCGACCTCGACCGACCACGGCGCCGGCGCGCGGCGCTCCGGCGTGACGCGACTGCCGCCGGCGGCGACCCAGATGTCCGCGAACCAGGTGGGGACGTAGAGACCGGCGCCGACGAGCAGGACCGGGACTCCGGGCACGACGGTGTAAGGGCTGCCACCGGAGACGCCGACGACGAGGCCACCGACGAGCATCGCGCCGAGCCCGATCCCGCCGGTGATCGCGAGGCGACGCGCCGCCGGCTTCTCGCCGATCACGTAGCTGCCCGCGCCGCGCAGCACGATGCCAGGGACGATCGACGTGCCGATCGCCGCGAGCCGTCGCAGCTTCGTCGGCGC
>JACCTC010000053.1 GCA_013812655.1 Deltaproteobacteria bacterium
TGTCGTAGAGGCCGCGATCGCTCGACAGCGTGGTGCGCGGCGGCGCGCTCGGCGTTGCGTCCGGCCGATGCCGTCGCGTGCTCGGTCGCGGCCGCGGCCTGCTGCTTCGATAGCCCCCACGCGAGCGACGCATCGACGCGCGTGCTGCGTCCGCTCTCGACCGACCACCGCGCGCTGTTGTGGAAGAGCTCGATCACGACGGCACCATCTGCCCCGGTCGCGATCACGTCGTCTGCGAAGATCTCGGCGCCGGGCGCGAGCGGGCGCGGCTTGCCGTCGCGGGTGGCGTCGACCTTGCCGGAGACCTCGACGACCTTGCCCGCGGCCGTTCCGACCGTGACAGCAGGTGCGTCCTCCTTCGACTTGCACGAGGCGACGATGGAGATCGCGATCAAGCCACCGAAAACGGCGCGCAGCATGGTCCCGATAGTACGCACATGCGACGGCGGCGGTCTCACCTGTGATGCTCCGGACAATTATGACCTTCGCGGTCGCGAGGCCAGACGGCCTCGCTCCCCTGCGGTCAATTGCCAGGTTTGACACTGACAGGCGCACCGCCCTTGGCGGCTGCTCGCCGGCCGTCCATCCTGGCACCTTGCGGTTTCTGATCCTGCTCGCCTTCCTCGTCGGCTGCGGCTCGACGTCAACCTCCGCGAAACGCGCCCGCCCCACGACCGGGGGCATCGCCGGGCTCGCGCACGATCACGACAGCCGCGATCCGGTCGCGAAGGCGCAGATCCGCGTGCGTGCCTCCGAGCACGCGCCGCCGCGCACCACGCTGTCGAGCGATCGCGGCCTCTACGACATCCAGCTGCTCGCGCCCGGTCGCTACACGGTGACCGCGCTGTTTGCCGGCCAGCCGATCGAGATCCGCAACGTCGAGGTTCGCGCCGGCGAGATCACGATGGTCGACCTGATGTTCACGCTCGGCCGGCCCGAGCCGATCCGGCTCGACTACGACGCGCCCGCCGGCAGCGAGATCGATCGCTATCGTCCGCGCCACCTCACCGGCGCGGTCGCGCTGATCGAGGGCACCGTCAACGACACCACCACGCGCCAGCGCGTCCCCGGCGCCGTGGTGACCGCAGTCCACGGCGACGATATCGCGTCGACACAGCAGACCGTCAGCGACGAGCAGGGCCGCTATCGCTTCGAGGCGCTGCGCCCTGGCGTCTACTCGATCAGCGCCTACTACAGCATCAGCGGGCGCGGTCAGATCGAGGTGCGGCGCAGCGGGATCACGGTCGACGCTGCCGAGGCGGTTGTCGTCCCGCTGTGGATCGAGATGACGCGCTGAAATGAAAAGTCTCGCTGAAAAGACCCGCTGATCAGTTAAACCAGAATCGCGCGCCGATCGAGCCCTCGAGGTGGAGGCCGATCGTGTCGTCGCGGTAATCGTCGGTGTAGAAGTCGAGGACGAACGTCAGCTGGAGGAAGATGTCGAGCGGGATGTTGTTGAAGTCGAACGCGATGCCGAGCGGGGCGCGGACGCCGATCGCGGTGCCATCGAAATCGTCGCGATCATTGAAGCTCCAGAACCGCACGCCGACGCCGACGTAGAACGGGATCTGGACCGCGCCCCCCTCCGCGAGCACGAACGGGTGCCACAGGTGATCGATGTAGAGGTTCAGGCCGTTGCGGCGATAGCGATAGCCGTAGTAGCGCTCGTTGTCGTAGCCGACGCCGAAGTTCAGCGCGGTGCTGGGCGTCAGGAAGTACTTGCCGTTGAGGCCGGTCGGTCCGCCGAGCTCGATGCCGAGGCCGAAGGTTCCGTTGGAGTTGAAGCTGCTGCCGCCGCCGCCGCCGAACGAGCGCCGACGCTTGGCGTCGGCCGGTGCGGCCGCGAGGAGCACGAAGGCGAGTGCAAGTAAGGCGGTACGTAGGGTCATGAGATGATCCTAAACAGCAAATCGGCCCGCGTGTCAGAATCGGGCTGTGGTTCGTTTCCCCACGGCTGTCTTCGGCTTGACGTGGGTTCTTGCGTGTGGCTCTGGACCGAGTGGCCCGAACAGTGCACCGGCCGAGCCGCCCGCGAAGCGCGTGCGGGTCGTGTCCGACGACGCGGCTGTCGCCGAGGTCACGGTGCGCCCGAAGCTGGTCTGCGAGCCCGGCACCGCCGCCATACCAGCGCCCGCACCTGATCTGACGTGGTTCTGCGCGCGTCCCGACGGTACGCGGCACGGACCGTTCGTCACGCTGTTTCCCGACGGGACGATCGCGACCGCCGGCAGCCACCGCGACGGCGCGCTCGACGGTGGCTGGCAGAAGCATCACCCGTCGGGTGCGGTCGCCGAGACCGGCGTGTTCGCCGCAAACCTGCCGACCGGCACCTGGCAGCAGACGAGCACGACCGGTGCGGTGCTCGGCACCTACGCGCTGGCCGACGGGACCGGCGTCGAGAAGCGCTGGCTCGACGACGGGACGCTGTACAGCGAGGTCGCGCTGCAGGCCGGCGCGCGGCATGGCTTCGCGAAGACGTTCGCGCGCGATGGTGGCGTGCTCGTAGCCGCGCGCTACAGCGCCGGCAAGCTCGACGGTCCGTACGTCGCGGGATCGCTGCGCGCGCTGCGCTTCGAGGAGAAGTACAGCGCCGGGGTGCGCACCGGACCGCGCTCGATCTGGCAATACGGTGGGCTGATCGCCGAGGAGAGCTTCGATCGCCGTGGCAAGTGGGATGGCCCGTACACGCTGTGGCGCAGCAAGAAGATCGCGCGCGTCAAGGGGCAGTTCGCGCACGGCAAGCGCGTCGGCGCGTGGGTGTGGCACGACCGCGACGGCAACAAGGAGCGCGAGGGCCGCTACGTCGACGGCATGCGCGACGGCCGGTGGATCGAGTGGTGGGCGAACACGGTCGTGTTCACTGGCCACTACAAGGCCGGCAAGCCCGACGGCGAATTCGCGTACTTCGATCGCAAGGGCAACGAGCTCGGCAAGGTGACGATCAAGGACGGCACCGGCACGTTGCTGACGTTCTGGGGAAATCGCAAGCCGTCGTCGAAGACGACGCTGGTGAAGGGCGTCGAGGATGGCCCCTATCAGGAGCTCACGCAGAACGGCACGGTCGTGATCGAGGGCCGGTACAAGGCCGGCGCGAAGCACGGCGTGTGGAAGGCGTGGTCGCCCGAAGGCGTGCTCCTCGTCGAGCAAGCGTGGGCGCGCGGCAAGCTCGACGGCACGGTGAAGAAGTACGTCGCCGGCAAGCTGTCGCTCGAGGCGACCTACCAGGATGGCCAGGCAAGCGGTCCGTACGTCGAGCATCGCGACGGCAAGCCGGTGGTCACCGGACAGTTCGTCGCAGATCGCAAGCACGGCACGTGGACCCACCACGACCCGGCCGGCGCGGTCGTGCGGACGGCGACGTACAAGGACGGCCTCCTCGACGGGCCGTGGCGCGAGGTTGTCGCGGATAGCGTGCTCGAGGGCACTGTCGTCGCAGGGCGTCGCACCGGCACCTGGACACGAACGGACGCCGCGGGCGTCGTACGACAGCTCACGTACGGCCCACCCTGAGCGCCGTGCCGCGATCCAAACCGCCGGCGGATCCAAGAAATTCCCGACGGTGTTTCGGTCATGTCGGGTGCAACCATTCGGCTTCTCGCGCGTTCTATCTACAGGAACGAAGTGAGAACCGCCGTGAACCGTGACGCCAAGACCCAGTCCGCTCTGATCGCACTCGCGCGGCGGCGCCGCATGCAGCGCGCGCTCGCCCACGCCTCGATCCATCGCGACGCGCCGATGCCGACGCTCCGCAGCTCGCTCGGCTACATGACGACGACCGCGTGCATCACCGACGAGGTGCCCTCGCAAGGGCACCAGATGTCCGTGCTCGGCATCGCGCGCAACGAAGGTGTCGCGTACATCGTCGAGGAGCTCGGCGCGGATGACGAGGCGCCGATCGTCTACCGGCTGTGGCTGCGCGGCCCGCGCCAGGGTCACCTGGTTCCGCTGCACGCCTGGTACGAGCACCCGGCGAGCGCGACCGAGATCCGCGCGCGGATCGCGACGATCGCGCGCACGCTCGAGCCGGCGATGCTGTCGACGTGCGAGGCGTGGATGCTGTCGACGCGCGTGATCCAGCGCCGCGCGCTCCGCGTCGGAACCGGCGCGTGCACCGATCTGCCGATCCGCAAGTTCGCCCTGCAGCTGATGGTCGAACCTGTCAGCGGTGTTGGCCCGAGTGGCAAGACCACGGTCACCGCGTTTTTGCGGCCGCAGGCCCAGCTCGCCGAGGTGTGGTCGCTGTCGAGCGGCGAGGCGATCGCCCGCATCACGTTCACCGGGATCCCGAACGGGCTCGGCCTCGCGAAGGACACCGTGGTGCTGCTCACGTCCGGCCTCGACGACGCCGGCGATATGCTGGCGTGACGCGCTGTTAGCCACGTTGATCACATAGCGGGCGCGCCGGGCTGGGCCGTGCTCGCGGCTGGCTCGTACGAGGGGTAACCTGTGGCAGGTCCCCGCGTAGGAGTCTCATGCGCTTCCCCATCGTCACTCTCGGGCTCGGTCTCGTCACGTCGCTCGGCGCCTGCTCGGGCGGTGACGGCCACGGCGGCGGTCACGACAGTGGCGCCTCGTACAACTGCGCCGCCGAGGACGGCGATGACGAGTTCGTCGTCGGCATCAGCAAGCCCGGTCAGGGCGGCAAGCTGACGTTCACGCTGCGCGCCGCGGTGCCCGCGCCTCCCGCGCGCGGCGACAACACGTGGACGCTCGAGCTGAGCTCGACGACGTCGAGCGCGGCCGTCAGTGGCGCGCAGATCGCGGTGACGCCGTTCATGCCCGATCACCAGCACGGCACGCCGATCTCGGTGGTCGTCGAGCCGATGGTCGATGCCGGTACATACGAGCTGTCGCCGGTGAATCTATGGATGCCGGGCCTCTGGCAGACCACGATCGAGGCGTCCGCGAACGGCGAGACCGACAAGGCCGTGTTCGCGTTCTGTATCGCGAGCTAACGGCTACGGCCGGCAGCCGTCGAACTTGTTGCAGCACCCGGTCGCCGGGTTGCGGTTCGCGCGCGTCCAGACCCGCTGCGTGCCGAGGATGTCGAGCGTCGGGACTCGCTCGCGGATCTCGGGCGCGAGATCGCCCGATGCGATCAGCTCGTCGAGCGCGGCGAACGGCAGCGCGCGCATGCGGACGCGTGCGGTGATCCTCTCGACGGTGTTCTGCAGCCCGACGATCGGATACTGCTTCGTCGTCGAGTGATCGGCGCGCGGGTCGGTCGGATCGTTGGTGACCGGTGGGCGCAGCAGCTGACTGTCGATCGTGCCGATCTCCCAGAAGAAGTGCGCGACCGCGCCGCCGGTCTTCGTCGTCCGATCCCACAGCCCGAACAGGTTCGGATCGTTGAGGTCCTCGGGGTCCTTGCCGTCGGGCACGACGCCGCTCTGGAAGATGATCGCGTTCGTCGCGTCGTAGGCGATCACCTCGACCCAGACCCGGCGGTCCTGCGCGGCGCCGCTCGGAAACGCGTGGCCGACGTTGACGGAGTCGAGGCGCACCGTGATCTGGCCGCCGTTCTCCGGGGTCACGCAAATCCCACCTTCGGGCGAGCCACCGCCGGCTGGGTTCGGGCCGATGATCGAGATCGACGGATCGAGATCGCGCTTGATCGCGGCGGCCTGAGCGTCGATCTCGGGAAACGGCGTCAGCGCCTGATCGATGCCGGGCCACATGTGCTCGTGGAAGCCAAACGGCCGGACCTCGACGCCCTCGAAGTCGGCGACCACCTCAGGTACCGCCGACGTCTGCATGTGGCAGCCGCCGCATGTCAGATGAATGCCCGGCCGCTTGTCGGTCGCGAAGAACGTGGTCTGCCACTCGGCGAACGTGCGCTCGACGGCGACGCCGCCGGGGACGCCGTTGATCGCCTCGGGCACCACGATGTCGTGACACGAGCCGCACATCTCGGACTCGTTGCGATCGGAGTCCATCAGCACGTCGTACTTCGAGTGGTGCGCCGGGTTGTCGAGCGCGCCCTCGAGGCCGCCGCGCATCGTCTGATCCATCGCGAGCACGAGGCCGTTGTCGTGCGTCGACGTGACCTCCTTGACGTTGTGGCAGAAGTAGCAGGTGATGCCCTTGGCGCTCGGCGGCAGCGCGGCGGGATCGAAGTCGATGCCGTTGGTCAGCCCGAGCTGGACGGCCATCGGCGCGTGGCACTTCACGCAGAAGTCCCCGAGCTTGTTGTTGGTGTCGCGCTGCCCGCGCCTGTTCATCGCGACGAACACCGGATCTTCGGAGGCGTACGCGTGCATCGAGCCCGACCACTGCTGGTAGTGCTTGGGATGGCACTCCATGCAGGTCGCCGGATCCTGGAGCTGCTCGACGGTGTACTTCGGCGCGGCGTCGTCGCCGCACGCCGCGAGGGTGCACGCGATGATCATCACGTGCATCCACATCAGGTACTTCATCGCGAACCTCATCGCAGCCCCCTGGCAACCGAGACGCCAGGTCCCGGCGCGCCTGCGTGCACCCACTGGATCAGCGCGCAGCGTGCGGGCGCCGACAGCGCGGAGCCCGGTGGCATCTGGAATTCGGCGCCCGGCGACGACGTCCGCACGATCAGCTCGCTGCAGGCCGCATCGCCCGGTGTGACGCGGCCATCGAGCAGGCCGTCGTACGCGGTCTGCGGATCCTCGAACGACAGCCCGCCCTTGCGACCCTCTGCGGAGTGGCACGACGTGCGGTCGCTGCCGCAGCCCTGCACGAGCGTCATCGAGTACACGTTATCGAACGTCGGGGCATAGAGCGGCGCGCACGAGGTGTCGACGGTGATGCACGCGGGTGGATCCTCTTCCCCGGGGCAACCGACGAGCGCGATCGCCGAGGCCGCGATCCAGATCCGGAACATCTCAGGCACTGTACCCGACGCCGCGCGCCGTGAAAGTGTCGCCGCGCACGTGGTCACGGCGCCCACCGTGTCACCGCGAGTGGCGCGAGCTGGGCGACGAGGCGCTGGTAGCGTGCGTAGGGCTCGTCGAGGCGCTCGGCCGCGGGCTCGCAGGTCTGCGTCGGCTGCGGGATCTGCGCAGCCGTACTCGCGAGGTCGCGATGCAATCCGGCGGCGACCGCTGCGAGCATCGCCGCGCCGACGGGGCAGGTGTCGGGATCGTGCGCGAGATCGTGGGGCTTGCCGAGCACGTCGGCGCGGATCTGCGCCCATACCCGGCTGCGCGAGCCACCACCGAGCACGAGCACGCGATCGGACGCGAGGCCCATCGACGCCAGCCGCTCGACCACGTCGCGACACGCGAATGCGAGACCTTCGAGCACGGCGCGCGCGAGGTGAGATCGATCGTGGTTCGCGCCGAGGCCGTGAAACGTGCCGCGCGCGTGCGGCCGCCACACCGGGGTCATCGCGCCGGCGAGTGCGGGCACGAATATGATGCCGCCGGCGCCGGGCGGTGCGGCGGTCGCGAGCGCGTCGAGCTCGGCGTCACTACCGAGTCCCATCAGCGCCGCGGCCCAGCGCACCGCGCCGCCCGACAGCCAGCCCGGATTCTCGACGAAGTACGCGCCGGCCGGATACGCGTGGGTCTCGACCATCGGCTCGGCTGCGCGATCGAGGATCGCCGTGGCGGCAACCACGCCGACGACCTCCGCGGTGC
>JACCTC010000066.1 GCA_013812655.1 Deltaproteobacteria bacterium
GCTGATCGATGAGCCAGCTCGCGTGCTGCTCGAGCATGTCGAGCGCGGGGAAGTCGATCGCGTTGATGATGTGCCCGTAGAGCAGCTCCTCGAGATCCTTGAGGCGGCCGTCGAACACGAACAGCGCACGATCGAGCGGCGGATGTCGCGGCTTTTCAGGCCGGACCCCGAACGCCGTCGTGGCCGCCAGGCTGGGTTTCACCGCGGGCTTCGCGGCGGGCTTCACGGCCTTGACCTTCGAGCTCATGCCGCCACTCCATTCGCGACGCCATTCGTCGTGCCATTCGTCAGGCCGTTCGCGACGGCACTCGCGTGGGCGTTCGCGCCACCGGACGTGGTCAGCCGTGCCTGCTTGACGAGCGCGCCGCGGAGCTGGGCCTGCAGGGCGGGGTGCTCGTCGAGATGTGCCAGGACCTTCTCGCGGCCCTGACCGATCTTCGCGCCGGCATGCGAGTACCAGGTGCCGGACTTCTCGAGTAGCCCGAACTTCTCGGCGCAGTCGGCGAGCTCGCCGAGCTTGTTGATGCCGGTGCCATAGAGGATCTCGAACTCCGCCTCCCGGAACGGCGGCGCGAGCTTGTTCTTGACGACCTTGACCTTGCACTCGCTGCCGATGGTCTCGTCGCCGCGCTTGATCGCCTTCTTGCGTCGGATATCGAGCCGCACCGAGCAGTAGAACTTCAGCGCGTTGCCGCCGGTCGTGGTCTCGGGGTTGCCATAGACGACGCCGATCTTCTGTCGCAGCTGGTTGATGAAGACGACGATGGTCTTGGTCTTCGAGATCACCGCGGTCAGCTTGCGCAGCGCTTGCGACATCAGCCGTGCCTGCAAGCCCATGTGCGAGTCGCCCATGTCGCCCTCGATCTCGGCGCGCGGCGTCAGCGCGGCGACCGAGTCGACGACGATCAGATCGATCGCGCCGGTGCGCACGAGCGTGTCGGCGATCTCGAGCGCCTGTTCGCCGCAGTCGGGCTGGCTGACGAGCAGATCCTCGAGGTCGACGCCGAGGCGCCGGGCGTACTCGGTGTCGAGCGCGTGCTCGGCATCGATGAACGCGCAGACACCGCCGGCGCGCTGGGCCTCGGCGATCGCGTGCAAGGTCAGCGTCGTCTTGCCGGACGACTCGGGGCCGTAGATCTCGACGATGCGGCCGCGCGGCAGGCCGCCGCATCCGAGCGCGACGTCGAGCGCGACCGATCCCGTCGGGATCACGTCGACCGACTGCACCTCGCTGCCATCGAGCCGCATGATCGAACCGGATCCGAATTGCTTGTGAATGGCGCGGATCGCCTCGCCGATGCTCTTGTTCTTCTTGTCCTCGGACGACATGGAAACCTCCGCGCCGGAGCAGTCCACGGCGCGTGCCGTCGCAACCCCGCGATCATGCGAGGCTCGATGTCCGGAGTGTCCGGACAGCGGACAATGTCCGGCCGAGGGGCGGACACAGCTCCGGCCACGCTACGGCGTGACGAACGTGCGCGTGTACACGGTCGCGGTCGACTGCGGGAACGAGCTCGTCGAGAAGTCGTACGTGGCAGCGCCGGGGCGGCCGCGGAATGTGTGGAGCGAGAAGACGTACGTGCTACCCGGCTGCAGGATCGTCGTGTCGAACGTGACGGCCGGTCGGGTGGCAGCCGCGATCAGGTAGACGCGCTCGGTGACGAGCTGGGAGCCCGAGATCCGGTGTAGCCGGACCTCGACGTGATGAAGCGTCGAGGTCGCGGGGGTGCGGTCGAGGCCGAACGAGAGCTCCACGAAACCACCAGCCGGCAGCTGCTGGCCGTCGACATTGCCGAGGTCGAGCGCACCGAGCATGATCGGCGCGGTCGGGATCGGCACGTCGAAGCTCACTGCCTGCGGCGTCCGCGTGACCGTCGCGATCGACGACAGCAGCGACGTGCCGGATCCGGGGAGCTGGCGAAGGTTGGCAGTGTAGGAGAGCACCACGGCCGGGAAGCCCGCGAGGGCGAGCGGATCGACGAACGGCTCGGTATCGCCCGCGGCGAACGGACAGTCCGCGAGCGGCACCATCATCGGCGCCGGTACGTCATTGTAGAGCTCGGTGAACGCGGGCATCTCGACACTCGCGGTCCGGCCGTAGACGTTGCGTCGCGCGGTCTGCGCTGTGCTCCGCGTCCCGAGCACCTCCGCGAGCCGGGTCGGTACGCTCAGATCCTCGAGCTCCTCGTAGCCGATCGTGATCTGCGTGGACGGCGCGGACCACGTCGGGCTCACCGGCGTCAGGCCGGCGGTCGACAGCTCGCGCGCCTCGAAGTCCGCGCTGCCGGTGATCACTCGACAGCTCGAGCCGCCGTAGTCGACGAGCAGGACGAGATCGCGGGCGGCCATCTCGGGTGCCCCAGGTGGCCCGCTGCGCGGCGTCGCGGTCGCGAGGTTGACGTCGACCGGCGTCCCGAAGGCCTTCGCGCCGGTGAAGACCTCGAGCCAGATGCCGGTCGTGAACACGCGCCCGGCACTGAAGCTGCGGCCGGGATTCAACGTGATCTGGTAACCGCTGCCCGCGGGTGCCGCGACGCGCGCGAGCCGTCCGAAGATCGGCACGACGAGCTGGCCGGCACCGACCGCAGGGTTCCACTGCACCTCATGGGTGACGTCGCCCGGCGGCGTGTACGCGAGGCGCCACGGGCTGCCGAACAGCGAGGGCGGCACCTCGACCTCGCCGCCGTTGTCGGGGAAGTAGCTCGCCTCCGTCAGCGCGCCGTGCAACGGCCCGACCTTGACCTGCGGATCACCGGCGATCGCGGCACGCTCCGGGCTCGCCGGCATCGTCGCGGGCACCTTGGTCGCGCCGACCAGATACGACAGCCCGACGCGCGGCGATGGTCCGTCGGGCGGCGCATCGGGCATCGGATCGACGGGCTCTTGCTCGGTCGCCCCGAGGCCGAAGATCGTGTTGCAACCCGCGGCACCGAGCAGGACCGCGAGCAGGCAAGGCACGGCCGTGCTCGTCATCGAAATCGATCGTGGCACGGTCCGCCACGCGGCGACAACATCTCGCAAAAACGTATGTTGTGACACAGTCGGCGCGTGAAGCTGGACGCGCGCCTGAACTTGTTCATCACGCTGGTCGCGGTGTTCATGACATGCCTCGTGGTCGGCGATCTCGTCGGCGGCAAGGTCACCTCGCTGCACGCGTTCGGCCGCGAGTGGCCATTCTCCGTCGGTCAGCTCGCGTTCCCGGTGACGTTCATCCTCACCGACATCCTCAACGAGTTCTATGGCCGCAAGGTCGTGCGTCGGATCACCTTCCTCGCGTTCTTCATGGTCGCGCTGACGTTCGCGATCGTCTACGTGTCCGACGCGATGCCGTGGTGGTCGGTGACCGCCGCGCCCGACTGGACCGGTGTCACGCCGCGCGAGTTCGACGTCGTGTTCACGCAGGCGACGCGGATCCAGCTGTCGTCGATGGTCGCGTTCCTGCTCGCGAACATGATCGACATCTCGATCTTCTTCCTGCTCAAGCGACTGACCGGCAACCGCATGCTGTGGCTGCGCGCGACCGGCTCGACCGCAGTCTCGCAGCTGGTCGACACGGCCGTGATCTCGGCGCTCGTCTGGGGTGACAAGGTGACGTTCGAGGCCTACGTGACGATCGTCGTGACCTCGTACCTCATCAAGCTCGGCGCGGCGATCGGCGTGACCCCGGTGATCTACGCGCTGCACGCGCTGATCGAGAAGCGCTACGGCATCCTCCCGGCGTCACCCGAGGTCGACAGCGCGGACATCGGCGGCCCGGGTCGCGACGACCCGAAGGTGCCTGAAGCGCGCGTCCATCGTGACGGCGCCGCCGATCCAGACTGACTACGGCGTCGGGACGCGCCACTCGGCGGCGAGCGCGCAGCCGGGAAGTCCGACCCGCTTCGCCTCGGCGTCGAGCGCGGCGGCCTTGGGCTCGCCGACCAGCGGCTGGATCGCGACCAGGAACTTCCGCGACTCGGCTGTCTCGAGGTTCGCCGCGAGCCAGTTCGCGATCGGCAGCGCGCGCTCGCCGGCTGGCACCTGCTCGGCGCCCGACAGCGACATCACGCCGCAGAGCTTGCGGATATCGTCGGCATACGGCGCGTCGGTACGGCCGGCGGTCGGCGCCGCGAGTGGCAGCGGTGGTGACTCCGACGGTGACTTGTCGTCGCGCTGGCAGCCCGCGGTCAGCAGGACGACGAGGTACACGAGCGAAGGCTTCACGGGTGACTCATAACACCCACGAGATCTTTGCGTCCATGGCTTCCGGCGACGCGCCGGTTATGGCTAGATCCTCGCATGGCATATGTCGTGGCTGACCCGTGCGTGAAGTGCAAGTACACCGACTGCGTCGCGGTCTGTCCCGTCGATTGCTTCTACGAGGGCAAGAACTCGATCGCGATCAACCCCGACGAGTGCATCGACTGCGGCGCCTGCGAGCCCGAGTGCCCGACGACCGCGATCTTCGAGGAGAGCGAGCTGCCCGGCAAGTGGGCCATCTACAAGGACATCAACGCGGTCGTCTGCGGCACCAAGAAGGTGGCCGACGTCGATGTCGCGGCGTGGCCCGATCACCTCAAGGCACAGACCGAGACCGTCGAGCTGTGGCCGAACATCACCGAGCAGAAGAAGCCGCTGCCGGGTGCCGATGACGCCGCGAAGGAAGAGAACAAGATTGCCGCGCTGACGCTCGAAGGCGGCGCCTGACGAAAATCGGCCTCACTTCGGTTCACTTCGTATGGGCGTGCTCGCCGTGCACGACCAGCACGGAGCACGGTGAGTGACGGATCGTGCTCTCGGCGACGCTGCCGAGGAGCAGCCGCCGCACCCCGCGATGGCCATGCGCACCGACGGCGATCAGATCGTTGCCGTTCTTCTCGGCCGCGTGGGTGATGACGGACGCCGCGGGTCCCTGCACGAGATCGACCTCGAGCGGGTGACCGAGATCGGGGTGCTCGGCGGCCAGCTTGTCGGCCTGCGCACGCGCGCCGGCGAGCACGGCATCACGAACCGTCGACCACGGAAACCGCGCCTGTCCGAGGAGCGTCGCGCCCCATGACCCGGCGGGAAGCTGCCACGCGTGGATCACCTGGATCGGGACGCCGGGCGCGGTGACGAGGGCGACGTGGGCGAGCGCCTTCGCGGCGGCCTCGGAGAAATCGGTGGCGACGATCGGTCGCTGAAAGGGCGCCTTCACCGACGGGCCACGGCAGACCAGGACGTCGCAGGTGGCGTGGCGGATCGTCGCCGACGCGACGCTGCCGAGCAGCATGCGCGTGATCCCGGTATGACCCTGCGAGCCGAGCACGATCAGCTCGGCGGCGTGCTCGAGGGCGGCCGAGATGAGGACCTCGTCCGGTGGGCCGACCCGGCTGACCAGCTCGGTGCGGATGCCGCGCGCCTGGATCGCGGTGAGCCGGTCGGCGAGCTGCCGGGCCTCCTCGACGCGAACCGCCGCCGACACCGCGCCGAGCTGCGCGAGCATCTCGTTGTCGACCTCGCCGATCGGCGCGTCGTTTGGCTGGGCGTGAACGAGCACGAGCGTTGCGCGATGGAGCTCGGCGATCGCGAGCGCGCGATCGAGCGCCTGATCGCTCGGGCCCGAGAGATCGCAGCCGACGATGATCGACGTGAGCGCCATGGTTACTCCTCGACCTTGCCAGCGGTGAGCGTGAGGTGACCGTCGTAGACGTCGAGCGTGACGGGCGGCTTGCCAGTCCAGTTACCGTCGTCGGCACGCGGCCCGAACAGCGCGGTGAGCTGGGCGATGATGTCGTCCTGGGTGTTGGTGCTGACCCGCGTGGTTGCCAGGATTCCGGTGACCCGGCCGCCGCTGACGTTCGCGACCAGCGACGTGCGGCCGCTGCCGGTACCGACGCCGACGTCGCTCCACACCACGCTGTCGTCCTCGACCGAGACCGCGACGAACAGGCGCTGCTCGAGCTGCGCGGCGAGCGCCTTCGCCGGCTTGCCGATCGCCGCGATCGGCACGACCGAATCGGTCGACCGGTCGATCCAGCTCTCCGGCGGCGCGTAGCGCTCGAACCGCAGCTTGCAGGTTGCCGACCGCCAGAAGCTCGCGCGCCGGGCCCCGGTGACCCAGAAGAGCTCCTCGTCGTCCTCGGCATCGGGCCTACCCCAGCGCGTGACGAGCTGCGCGCTCAGCTGGTCGCAGAGATCGTCGGAGCTGCCGCGGCGCGGCACGAGCACGATGCTCGGCACGTGGTCACGGCCCTCGACGTGGACCCGGAAGCCGAGCGCGGTGATCGCCGCGAGCTGGGTGGAGCGCGTGTAGAGCTCCTCGCCGGACATGCCGATCGCGATGTCGCCGAACAGCGGGCCGAGGCTCGTCGGCGAGTCCCCGAGGAGTCCGGACATCGCAGCGGCGCGCTCGGCCTGTTCGCGCTCCTCGCGCTCGCGCTCGGCTTGCCGCCGGGCGTAGTCGCGCTCGGCCGCCAGCGCCTCCTGCTGCTCGTCGAAGCGCGCGCGCTGCTCGATCCGCTCGCGTTCGGTCTGCGCCGCGGTCCGTTGCCGCACGGTGTCGCGAACCGCGAGCCCGAACGGGATGCAGGTCAGGACGGCCATCGCGATCGTCGACGTCGGCAGCGCCATCGCCGGGAACGCTACTACAGCCGCGCCTCGTACGACAGCCAGAGTTGGAGCTCGGTCGACGGCTCGCGATCCTTGGTGCTGGCACGCTTGTCGAGCCAGAACTTGGTGTCGACCCGGATCCGCACGGCATCGCGCTCCCGGAGGCCGACGACGGTATCGACGAGTGCCGACAGCGAGCGCTCGAGGTACGCGTTGTCGTTGATGGCTTCGTCGAGGTAACGCATGCGGCCGCGGATCCGCACGCGTGGCTGCGGGTGATAGAGCGCGATCAGCCAGGCGCCGATGTCGTGGCGAAACTTCGTGTCGTCGTTGGCCTCGTCATCGAGCATCTGGTGCTCGAACATCGCGGTGAAGCGCAGCTTGCGGTCGTACTGGTAGCGCGCACGCGCGGTCGACGAGAGCTGGCGGCCGGCGCACGGGATGGTCTCGCCGGCCTCGTTCTCCTCGGTCGAGACCTCGAAGCACTCGTCGTGCCCACCGAGGCCGAGATCCTTGTCCTGGTAACGCAGCCAGAGCCCGAGCCACAGCTCGTGCGACGTCCGGACGTCGGTGCGCACGTAGGTCTCGAGCTTGGGCTGCGCGCGTGTCTTGCCGAGGATCTCGGCGTTCTTCATCGTCGTCAGCGGGGTCCACACGTCGATCGCCGCGCGCACCGTGTAGAGCTTCTGCGCGGTGACGTAGCGGACGCGGACGCCGACCTCGTCGCGGGCGCGCGAGCCATCGAGCTCGTCGGGCTGCGAGATCGGCCGCGAGTACGGGTTCTCGTGGTCGATGCCGTAGTAGCGAACCACGGTCTCGAGCTCCTGCTTCTGCTTCGTCGCGGTGACACGGAGAACCGCGCCTGGACCGCCGCCGCCTTCGATCGGACCGACTGGATCCGGCGACTTGTCATAGGTGTATGCGGCCTCGCCGAACACGTCGAGCCAGTCGCGGCCGAACGAGAAGTTCGCGCCGGCGGCACCGTAGCGGCGGCCGATCGGGATCCGCGACCACTCCTGGGTATCGAGATCGATACCCTCGATCAGGTTCGTCGAGTCGGCGCCGTACGCCGTGAGCCCGACCGAGTTGCGACGATCCGCGAAGTAGCCGACGTTCGCGCCGACGAGGTTCTCGCGGAAGACATTGGGAAGCGTCTGGAACGAGTGCCGCGTCGTCGGTGAGAGGACGTTGCCTTCGGGGCGCACGTAGACCGGCGGGGCGGAGCACCCCGGATCCGCGTCGTCGTAGACGTCCGTGCAGCGCGCGCGATCGTAGAGCTCGTACTGATAGATCGAGCGCCGCGCCGACGAGGCCCACACGTACGCCTGGAGCCAGCCGGCAGCGAGGTCGACGTGCTTGAGACCGGCCCCGGCGCCGAACAGGCCTTCGCGCCAGCGCCAGTCGGGCGTGACGTAGCGATAGCGCGCCGCGCCGAGGCACGGGGAGGGGAGCTCGCCTCCACTCTCGCGGCATTCGGTCGCCAGATCCGCCGAGAACGTCAGCTGGTCGTCGAAGGTCAGGCCGTTCGGCGTGTAGCGGCTCGAGTTATCGAACACGAGGCGCTGCCCGAAGCCGATGCGATAGCTGCCGCCGATCGCCGCATACTTCTCGTCCTCGTACATCACGTAGAGCTTCGGAACCTGGACCTTGGTGCCCGGGCGGTCCGCGAGCAGCTCGCCGCGGTTCGGATCGAACACCGCATCGCCGAGCCGCAGCCGGGTCAGCGTCGCCGCATACCCCGCACGCACGTGCTTCAGCATGGTGAACCGGCCGCGTGACGCGAATGGCGGCAGGCGATCGTCGCCGTCACTCGGCGCCCACCGCGTCATCAGCTGGATCGTGCCGCGGACCTTGATCCGATCGTCGACCGGCCGCACCACGATGAACGCGGCGATCGCGAGGAGCTTGCGCTCGGTGAGCGCGCCTGCCGCGATCAGCCCGGTTGGGTCGCCGATCAGCCCCTTCTGGAGCTCGCGGTACTGGATGATCTTGTCGACGTCCTCGTAGGTGAGGTTCGGCAGCGCGTAGAGCTCGGCGCGATCCGCGGTGCCGAGATCGATGCCGTTCGACAGCAGCTCGAGCAGCTCGTCGTAGGTGTCCTGGGTGAGGTCGCCGGCGGCGAGCAGATCGTCGAGATCCGCCTGGTCATCGACGTCGATGAAGGTCTCGTACGGCGTCGCCTCCGCGAGGCGCGCCAACGTGAGCAGGACTACAGCGAGGATCGCGCCACGCACCTCGAGAACGGTATCACGCGCGGCCCCGGAGCCCGGCGGCCGGAGGACCGGATCATGCGGTACCGACGTCATGCATCGTGCGGTAGCTTCGCGGTCTTGCGTTACCTCCATCCCGCCCACGACGAAGAGCTCGAGCTCTCCACCGACGACGTCTTCATCAACCCCGGCTACTTCGACGGTGGCTCGCGGCTCGAGACCAACCTGTCACCGCCGGACTTCCCGGGCGGCAGCCACCCGATCGTGTCGGCGAACATGAACGCGGTCACCGGCAAGCGGATGGCCGAGACCATGGCGCGGTTCGGCGGACTCGGGGTGCTGCCGCAGGACATGGAGCTCGACACCGTCGAGCGGATCGTCAAGCACATCCACCAGGCCGACGCGCGCTACGACACGCCGCTCTCGGTCTCGCCGCGGGCGACGCTGCGCGACGTCCAGGGCATCATCCGCAAGCGATCGCACGATCTGGTCGTGGTCGTCGACGACGAGCGCCGGCCGCTCGGCATCATCACCCACTCGGATCTGCGCGATCGCGACCAGTACACGCTCGCGTCGGTGCTGATGACACCCCGGCTGATCTCGTTTCCCATGGGGATCGCGAACCGCGATGCGTTCCTGCAGATGGAGGAGGCGCGGCTCAAGGCGGCGCCGGTCCTCGACGAGTCGGGCCGGCTCGCCGGCGTGATCACGCGCAACGATGCGGTGCGGCTGGAGCTGTTGCGGCCCGCGCTCGGCGCGAGCGGCGAATTGATGGTGGCGGCGGCCGTCGGGATCTCGGTGCGCGCGCCGGAGTTCGCGGGCCAGCTGCTCGAGATCGGGATCTCGGCGCTCGTGCTCGACACCGCGCACGGCCACCAGCGGCGGATGCTCGAGGCGATCGCGGCGGTCAAGGCCGTCGTCGGCAACCGGGTTCCGATCATCGCCGGTAACGTGTGCACGGCCGCGGGCACCAAGGCGCTGATCGAGGCCGGCGCCGACGTCGTCAAGGTGAACATCGGGCCCGGCGCGATGTGTACGACGCGGATGCAGACCGGCACCGGTCGGCCGACGTTCACGTCCGTGCTCGTGTGTGCCCGCGAGGCGCACGCCCGCGGCAAGCACGTGTGGGCCGACGGTGGCGTCAAGCATCCACGCGACGTCGCGCTCTACCTCGCGGCCGGCGCCGCCCGCGTGATGGTGGGCACCGCGCTCGCCGGCACCTACGAGAGCCCGGGCGACGTCAAGGAGGACAAGGACGGCCTCCTCTACAAGGAGAACTACGGGATGGCGAGCGGCCGCGCGGTCAGTGATCGCAACGCCGACCAGGATCCGTTCGAGCGCGCCAAGAAGGGCTTCTTCCGCGAGGGCATCTCGTCGTCGCGCATCTACATCCGCGAGGGCCAGGAGAGCGTCGGCGCGCTGCTCGTCGAGATGATCACCGGCGTCCAGTCCGCGTTCACCTACGTCGGCGCGCGCACGATCGCCGAGTTCCACGAGCGCGCCGAGATCGGCGTGCAGACCGCGGCCGGCTACGGCGAGGGCACGCCGCACGGCAAGATCCGATTCTAATTCCAATGCCGCTCACTTTAGGCGGCTCCTCGACGAGGAATTGACCGGGACCTTGCGTGCGTAGCTGCTCATTTTGATTTTCACCGCGCGAGGAAACACGCGTTCCGGCCGCCGTGGAGGCAAAACGTAG
>JACCTC010000258.1 GCA_013812655.1 Deltaproteobacteria bacterium
GGTTGACACCGTCCCCGTCCGTGGCGTCCCCGTCTCGCGAGCTCGAGAGGGTGTCCCCGCCCGCGACGGCAGGAGCTGCTCGAGGTGCCAGGCCTGGATCTCGACCTTCCGCGCGGCGTCCCGCCGGGCCAGGGCGAGCGATCGCGCGAACAGCCCACCAACGACGATCAGGCCGAACGTCGCGACGATCAGGAAGATCGACGCCGGGGTCGGTGCGAGCTCGAGGAGCCCGGAGCGCACGATGAGCAGATCACCCTCGAACCCCCACGTCGCCTCGAGCACACCTGCCGATTCGAGGGCGAGCGGGATGGCGATGCTCGACGACATCGCGCCGATCACGAACCACGGCCGGTTGATCAGCATGGGCAGCGCGAGGAGCGTGATCGTGACCACCGCGACGAGCCCGGGCACCAGTACGAACGGTCCGAAGAGCTGCGTGAACACCATCATCATGCCGACGTGCGCGACGAGCGCGATGCCGATGTCAGGCCGGCGCCGCCGCGCGTTCACGATGGCCGTCAGGACGACGACGATGCTCAGCGCGTAAGCGACCAGCAGCAGCGGCCAGTTCTTGACCCCCATCCACGCCAGCAGCGGCAGGAAGGCGACGTAGCCGCTCATCGCGATTGCGGAGAGCTTGCGCTGGCGCACCATGAGATCGACCTCGGTCTGGTGGAGCTTCTGCTGCAGCGCGAGCGGCAACTCGCGCGGAGGCTCGAGGATCAGCGCCGACACCAGCGTCGCCGCGTCGCGCGAGTCGGGATCGAGCGCGAGTGCGCGACCGGCGGCTTGCATCGCGTCGCCGCGGCGGGTCGGGTCGCCGCTGTCGAGCGCTTCGCGTGCACTCGCGAGCTGGGTCGCGGCGAGGTCGCGCCGGCGCTCCAGATCGCGATCGCCGTCGAGATAGCGCTGCACGCGGTCGCCAAGATCGCGCGCACGCGGCCGATCGCTGGCGTTCGCGGCAAGCGCCTGGACACACGCATGATCGAGCTCGGGGGCGATCCCGCGGTCGGGGCGACGCGCGGACGGTGCGAGGGTCGGCGCCGCCAGCGTCATCGCGATGCCGGCGGTGCCGCGTGGGTGCAACGGCTCGCGCAGCAGGATCTCGAACAGCACCGCGCCGAGCGCGTAGACGTCCGCCGCCGGTCCCACCGGCTCGCCGCGTGCCTGCTCGGGAGCCATGTAGCCCGGGGTGCCGAGTAGCGCGCCGACCTCGGTCTGGCCCTCGAGCGTCGTGATGTCCTCGCCGACGTCCTCCGCCGTCCCGAGCACGCGCGCGACGCCCCAGTCGAGCACGTAGACCTCGCCGAAGTCGCCGAGCATCACGTTCGAGGGCTTGAGGTCGCGGTGGACGATGCCGCGCGAGTGCGCGAGCTCGATCGCGAGACAGATCTCGGCGAACGCGCGCAGCAGGCGCTGCACCGGCACGGCCGGATCAGCGATCAGCTCGTGCAGCGTCACGCCCGCGAGCCGCTTCATCGTGAAGAACGGCAGGCCATCGGCGTCGTAGCCGAGCTCGTGGACGGGCACGATCGCGGGATGCTCGAGCCGGGCCTGGATCCGCGCCTCGCGCAGGAAGCGCGCGATCAGGCTGTCGGTCGGCGCGGTCATGTTCATCCGCTTGATCGCGACGTCGCGGCCGATCCGGCGGTCGCGCGCGAGGACGACCTCGCCCATGCCGCCACGCCCGAGCAGCTCGCCGACGTCATAGCCAGCGGGCGCGAACGCCATCGGAGCGGCCGGGCCGGTCGCGGTCCCGCCGGCGGTGTCATCGGGACTCGTCGGCGCCTGGCTCGGGCTCAGCGTCGGGCCGTGACCGGTATCCGTCGGCTTCATCCCGCCATCGTATGCGATCGGCGTTCAGCGGCGGAAGATCGTCGGACCCGCGTACCGCGCCTCGTCACCGAGCTGATCGGCGATCCGCAGCAGCTGGTTGTACTTCGCGATCCGATCGCTGCGCGATGCCGAGCCCGTCTTGATCTGGCCCGCGTTGGTCGCGACCGCGAGGTCCGCGATGAACGAGTCCTCGGACTCGCCGGAGCGGTGCGAGATCACGGCGGTGTAGCGCGCGTGCTGCGCGGTGCGCACGGCGTCGAGCGTCTCGCTGAGGCTGCCGATCTGGTTGACCTTGACGAGGATCGAGTTCGCGATGCCGCTCTCGATGCCGCGCACGAGGCGCGCGGTCTGGGTCACGAACAGATCGTCACCGACGAGCTGCGTCTTCGCGCCGAGCTTCTGGGTCAGCGCCTTCCAGCCATCCCAGTCATTCTCGGCGAGCCCGTCCTCGATCGACACGAGCGGATACTTCGCGACCCAGCCCGCGTAGATGTCGGACATCTCGGCGGCGCTGCGCGGCTTGCCCTCGTAGTTGTAGACGCTGGCCTGCTTGTCGAAGAACTCCGAGGCGGCGACGTCGAGTGCGAGCGAGATCTGCTCGCCGGGCTTGTAGCCGGCCTTGGTGATCGCCTCGAGCAGCAGCGTGAGCGCTTCGTCGCCGTTCTCGAGGCTCGGCGCGAAGCCGCCCTCGTCGCCGACGTTCGTTGCCTTGCCGCGAGATGACAGCAGCTTCTTGAGGTGGTGGAACGTCTCGACGCCGGCGCGCAGCGCATCCTCGAACCGATCGAACCCCCAGGGCACGATCATGAACTCCTGGATGTCGAGGTTGTTGTCGGCGTGCGAGCCGCCGTTGATCACGTTCATCAGCGGGACGGGCAGGGTCACCGCGCCGACGCCGCCGAGGTAGCGATACAGCGGGAGATCGTGGCCGAGTGCCGCGGCGCGCGCGCACGCCATCGACACCGCGAGGATCGCGTTGGCGCCGAGGTGCGACTTCGTCGGCGTGCCGTCGAGCGCGATCAGCGCGGCGTCGATCGCGGTCTGGTCGGTCGCGTCCATGCCGATCAGCGTCGGCGCGATCACGTCACGGACGTGGTCGACGGCCTTGGTGACACCCTTGCCGAGATACCGCGCGGCGTCGCCATCGCGCAGCTCGAGCGCCTCGTGCTCACCGGTCGATGCGCCGGACGGCACGATCGCGCGGCCGAGTGCGCCACTGTCGAGGCCGACCTCGGCTTCGACGGTCGGGTTGCCACGGGAATCCAGGACCTCGCGAGCGTGCAGCCAGACGATCTCGGTCATGCGCGGACACTACACCGGCACCCGATGGCGATCACGCGTGCGCGCCGGATCCCAGGTTGTGACAGCTGCGACGGCCCGAGAGCTGACTAACGCGGTGCGCTGATAACGGGAGGGCTACTCACGAACAGCGCGGCGTGCAGCGCGCGCGCGGTCGGCCGCGCGGCCGGCCGATCGTCGAGGCATCGATCGAGGAGCTCGCGCAGCGAACGCTCGATCGGGACGTCGAGCTGGGCCGGAGGGAGCGGCGTTCCGCCGGCGAGCAGGACCCGGATCGGAAGCTCGGCGAACGGCAGCTTGCCCGTCAACAGCTCGTGTGCGATCACGCCGAAGCTCCAGATGTCCGCGGTCGGTTGTGCGTCGCGGACGCCCGCGGTCAGCTCGGGCGCCATGTAGCGCGGCGTGCCGAGGATGATGCCCGTACCGGTCAAGCCGTCTGGTGCGAGCGACACGGAGGTCGGGTCATCCACGCTGACGGGGTGCTGGGGCTCGGTGTCGAGGCTCGCGAGGCTCGCGATGCCGAAGTCGGTGAGCTTCGGCACCGTGTCATCGAGCAGGATGTTCGCGGGCTTGAGATCGCGGTGGATGATGCCGCGCCCGTGCATCGCGGCGAGCGCGTCGGCGATCTGGCGCAGCACCGCGAGCGCCCACGCGGTGTCGCCATAGCGCTCGGCGACCGCGGCGAGGGTTGGCCCGCCGACGAGCTCCATCACGAGGTACATGCCCGACGGCGCGACGCCGACGTCCTCGACGCTGACCACGTTCGGGTGATCGAGGGTCGCGGCGATCCGCGCCTCGCGCGCGAACCGCATGAGTGCCTCGCGGTTGGAGGTGCCGGTCAGCACCTTGAGCGCGAGCCGCCGAGAATCGCTGATCCGCTCGACCTCGTGGACCTCGCCCATGCCGCCGGCGCCGAGTGCACGGACCACCCGGTAGCGATCCGCGACCACATCGCCGGGCTGCAAGCGGCCGCGCGTGCCGGAGTCGGCCAGCCGCGACAGCGCCTCGGACAGCTCGCGCGAACGCTCGGCGACATCCGCGCGCGCTCGCTCGCGATCGATCGTCACGCGCTGCGCCGCGATGATGTGGGTCTGGCGGAACCGTTCGCGCGAGCCGCGATCGATCGTCGCGCACGCGAGCACGCCGCTGACGAGGCTCAACACGGGTGCGAAGCTGTAGAGCAGCGTGGTCACGCCATCGAGGTCGCCGGTCCAGTACCCCTGGAACGTCAGGAGCTCGTGGAGCGCGATGTAGGGGATGGCACCGAGCGTCGCGACCACCGTGCGAAGCCGGAAGATCGTGAACCCGAACTGCGCGATGAAGATCGTCGCCGCCATCGAGATCTCGGGCATCCGGACGCTGCGGAAGCACAGCCACACGCAGGTCAACCCGGACACCGTGTTGACGGCCGCGGTCAGCGGTAGCATCCAGCGCTGCCGCGCGGGGCGGTACGATACGGCGAGGGTCCCGATGATCGCGGGGAGCACCACGCCACCGATCCACGCCATCGCCCAGCCGAGGCCGGGCACCGAGACGATCACGAGGAGCACGGCCACCGTCGTCCAGTTGACGATCGACACCAGCATGCCGAGCCGGGTCAGCGGGATCGCCTCGTCGACGTGCCACGCGCGATACGCCGCCTCGGTCCCCGGATCGACGAACCGCAGCCCACGCCGCTCGAGCTGCAGCGAAACCGCATCGAGGGACGCCGCGGACCGCCGCGCCGTGATGAGGTCACCACCCGTCACGAGGACTAGTCACCGGCGCAAAGCTGCTGGCGGGCGAGAAGCGCACGCGGCGCGCGTAGCACGGCGGGGATCATGGAGCTGGAGCGCAGCGGGGGCCAAGAACCAGGAGACAACACCACGCATCATACCGCGTTGTCCGCGCGGTACGCCCGCCTGCACGACGGTCGAGCTTCAGGCTTTGTAGACGGCCGCGACGATCAGCGCGACGCTGATCACGGCCATCACCGCGAGCAGCAGCATCGTGAGCTTCGCCTGCCGTTCGTCGTTGACGTAGTGGTCGAGACTCATGCGAATTCCTCCGCGTTCCTCTAGTGCATCCGGCGCGCCGCTCCTCAGCCGTATGTGATCACGAGCGACACGACCGTCACCGCGATCGCGAACAGCATGATGAGCGCGTAGGCCATCATGCGGCGCCGTTGTACCGCCTCTCGATCGTCCACCTCCTCGAAGACACTCATGGCGGACCTCCTGCTTTCCCGTCATGCATGCCGCACGCCGGCCATGCGCGCCGACGCACGGCGTCGTGTTACACCCGGGCCGATGACGCGCAAGATCGGTGTCGCCTTGCTCGGGCTCGGCAATGTCGGAGGGGGCGTGATCAAGCTCCTCGAGGACAACGCCGCGGCGATCCTCGGGCGGCTCGGCTCGCGCCTCGAGGTGCGGACCGTGGTTGTCCGCGATCCGGACAAGGCGAAGCGGGTCGTCGATGTCGACCGCGCGTTACTGAGCACCGACGTCGATGCCGCGGTGCGCCGCGATGACATCGAGATCGTCTGCGAGCTCATCGGAGGCACCGACCAGGCGCGGACCGCCGTGCTCGCGGCGATCGCAGCAGGCAAGCACGTCGTCACCGCGAACAAGGCGCTGCTCGCCGAGCACGGCGCCGAGGTCTTTGCGGCCGCCGAGCGTGCGGGCGTCGACGTCTACTACGAGGCCGCGGTGTGCGGCGGCGTGCCGATCATCCGCGTGCTGCGCGAGGGCCTCGCATCGGATCGCGTCGAGAGCCTGCACGCGATCGTCAACGGCACCTCGAACTACATCCTGACGACGATGGCGGAGACCCGCCGGCCGTTCGCGGACATCCTGCGCGAGGCCCAGGATCTCGGATACGCCGAGGCCGACCCAACGCTCGACGTCAGCGGCGGCGACGCGGCCCACAAGCTCGCGATCCTCGTCGGCCTCTGTTTCGGCACCACCGTCGACGTCAACGCGATCCCGCGCGAAGGCATCGATATGGTCGACCCGATCGATCTGTCGTATGCCGAGAAGTTCGGGTACGTGATCAAGCCGCTCGTGATCGCGCGTGATCACATCACCGCCGTCGAGGCACGCGTGCATCCCGCGCTGATCCCGGCCAACTGGCTGCTCGCCGACGTCGCCGGTGCGAAGAACGCGGTCTACGTGCACAGCTACGCGCTCGGGCCCTCGATGTACTACGGCGCGGGCGCGGGCATGCTGCCGACCGCGATGGCCGTGGTCTCCGACATGATCGAGATCGGCCGCAACATCTTCGCGCGCGCCGCCGGCGCCCCACGCCCGCACCGGCCGCGGCCCGTCGAGGCCCGCCCGATGGTCGCGATCGCCGACGTCGTCACGCGCTACTACCTGCGGTTCGGCGTCCACGACCAGCCCGGCGTGCTCGGCCAGCTGATGACGATCCTCGGTGCGCATGGCATCTCGATCGCGCAGGTCGTCCAGGACGGCGCGCCCGGTCGCCGCGACGACGACCAGCCCGTGTGGGTCGTCGTGCTGACCCACGAGGCGCGCGAGGGTGCCGTTCGCGACGCGCTCGCCGTGATCGACGCGCTGCCGATCGTCGCCCAGCCCTGTCGCGTCATCCGGATCGCGGGATGACCGCGATGCGCCACGAGATCCGCGTCATCTTCGGCGATACCGATCAGATGGGCGTCGTCTATTACGCGAACTACCTGCGCTACTTCGAGAGCGCGCGCGCCGCGTACTGGCGCGACCTCGGCAAGAGCTACAAGGATCTCGTCGAGTGGGGCGTCGCGCTGCCCGTCGTCGAGGCGCACTGCAACTACAAGCGTCCCGCGTTCTACGAGGACCTGCTCGTCATCGAGACGCGCGTCAGCGAGCTGCGCGGCGCGAGCCTCCGCTTTGTCTATCGCGTCGAGCGTGGCGGCGACCTGCTCGCCGAGGGCCACACCCGGCACGCGGTGATCGGCAACGACGGCCGCCCGAAGGCGCTGCCCGACGTGTTGCGCAGCGCGATCCCGCCGATCAGCTGACTACCAGACCAGCGCCATCGCGTACTTCGTGGTGCCCGCCGCGGGCTGCGTCGTGTGGAACTGCACCTCGACGCCATCGACGGTGATCCGCTCGCCGCCCGTTTGATTGAGCCGGCCATCGAGCTCGCCGAGCAGCTTCTCGGTGACGATGCCGCGGAGCGCCGGCTTGATGAGCACGAGTGCCTCGTCGCGGAACGTCGCGACCACCGTCAGCTCGAGCTTGACGAGCCGGCGCTTGCCGTCGAGGTGGATCGTCATCGTCGCCTGCCGGCCGGTGCAGAACCGCATCTCGCGGGTGCGGCCCTCGGTGCGTGCGCGGACCTGGCAGTCGCCGGCGAGGCCCCGCAGCTGGTTCGCGACGAGCGGCGTCAGCTCTGGACCGGGTTTTGGCTCGGCCGACTTGCAGCCGACGAGCCCGACGGCGGCCAGGACCATGACCGTGAAAACGAGGCGAGTCATCGGATGCCGTATCTTGGCGCGTTGATCGGGCCGTGTCACGGCGGTACACCTGCCGGCATGCAAGACCGCAATCTCGCGCTCGAGGTCGTCCGCATCACCGAGGCTGCCGCGCTCGCGTCCGCGCGCCTCATGGGTCGCGGCGATCGCAAGCTCGCCGACCACGTCGCGGTCGAGGCGATGCGTCGTGCCTTCGACGCGATCGACATCCGCGGCACCGTCGTCATCGGTGAGGGCGAGCGTGACGAGGCGCCGATGCTGTTCATCGGCGAGACCGTCGGTGCGGGCTGGCACGCCGGCGCCGCCGACTCCCCGAAGGTCGACATCGCCGTTGACCCGCTCGAGGGCACGAACCTGTGCGCCACCGGCGAGCCCGACGCGATCAGCGTCATCGCGATCGCCGACGACGGTCAGTTCCTCAACGCCCCCGACACGTACATGCAAAAGATCGCCGTCGGCCCCGAGGCCCGCGGCCTGATCGACCTCCGCGAGTCGCCGACCTGGAACCTCGAGCGCATCGCGAAGGCCAAGAACAAGAAGATCCAGGACGTCACCTGCGTCATCCTCGATCGCGAGCGTCACGCCGAGCTGATCGGCGAGGTCCGCCAGGCTGGCGCCCGCATCCGCCTGATCGGCGACGGTGACGTCTCGGGCGCCGTCATGACCGCCAACCCCGACTCCGGCATCGACGTCCTGTTCGGCACCGGCGGCGCCCCCGAGGGCGTCATCGCCGCCGCCGCCCTGAAGTGCGTCGGTGGCGAGCTCCAGGGCCGCCTCCGGTTCCGCAGCGCCGAGGAGAAGGCGCGCGCCGAGCGCATGGGCGTCAAGGACGAGCACCGGATCTACCAGACCGAGGATCTCGCCAAGGGCGACGTCATGTTCGCCGCCACCGGCGTCACCAAGGGCTACCTCCTCGACGGCGTCCGCTTCTTCGGCGACAGCGCCAAGACCGAGTCGATCGTCATGCGCAGCAAGTCCGGCACCGTCCGCGTCATCAACGCCACCCACCACTTCAACACCAAGCCCAAGTACTCGTGGGCCACCGGCCTCGAGCCCTGACCGCTACGGAAGGTTGAAGCCGAGCTTGGTCGTGCGGTTCGGCGTGATCGTCACCGTGCGCCGCACCGGCTTGTGGCTCGGGTGCTTGAATAGCAGCGTGTACGAGCCGGCCGGCATCGCCATGTCCGCGAACGGCGCCTGACCGATCTTGCGCGTGCCGATGTAGACGTCACTCCACGGGATGGTTCGCACGGTGAGCTTGCCCATCTGCTTCTCGGTGGGCGGGCGCGTGCTGCCGCCGGCGCGCTTCGTGAACGCCATCTCGAGGAGCGTGTCGACGCCATAGGGCAGGTCGACGACACGGCGCTCCGCTTGCCAGCCATCGAGCTCGATGATGACGACGTGCTTGCCGGCGGGCAGCGCGAACTCCGCCGGTGCTGTCCGGGTCTGGTCGCCGACCTTGACGGTGCCATTGGGTGGCCGGGTGTTGACCTTGAGGATCGTCGTGGTGTCCGCCGAGGCATCGGTGCCGATCGTCGGCTCGCGCGCATCCGACGGGACGACCACGCGGACGCCAGCGTCCGGACGCACGCTCGCCGCATCCACGGCCACCTGCGCATCGGCGGCGGTGACGACGACACCTGCATCGACGGCCTGCGGCGGCTGCGATCCGGACTTCGCCGCGAGCACGATCAGGAAGCTGATGACGGCGAGCGCGACCATCGCGCCGATCGCGATGAACCGGCGCGATAGCTGGCGGCGCACCCCCATCGTCGCTTCGGTCGACGTCGGCGTGGGCCGCGACGACGGCACGATCACCGACCGCGGCGTCGGCGTCGGCACCGGTGTCTGACGTCGCTCGATCGCGGCGCGCAGCTGGGTCGGCAGCGGACCCTCGTTGCGCACGAACGGACGTGGCGCGCTCCCGAGCATCACGGTCTCGCTGCCGGACAGCGTGTCCT
Source organism: Deltaproteobacteria bacterium (assembly GCA_013812655.1). Taxonomy (GTDB): domain Bacteria; phylum Myxococcota_A; class Polyangia; order Haliangiales; family Haliangiaceae; genus JABFXX01. The sequence goes on from JACCTC010000258.1 coordinate 9,550, forward strand.
CGACGATCTGCCCGTCGCGCTCGGTGGTCTCGACCGCCGCGCGGCCCGAGTCGTCGATCACCGTCGCCTGGCTGACCCGCGCCATCTGCTGGCGCATCGGCGAGTCGATCATCGTCGCGCCCTCGGACGGCTCGGGCTTGCCGACCGCGACGACGGTCGCCGAGTTGTCCTCGTCGACGTCGGGCTGCACGGCCATCGCGGCGGCGCGCCCGCGACTCGGCGGCGTCAACGCGATCTGCGAGCCCCGCGTCCCGGGCGCTCCCACGGTCCCGGGCGCCGCCATCGTCGACGGGCTCGCCTGCGTCCCCTGCACGCTGGTCCCCGGCGATCCGGCGCTCGGCGAGTTGATCGCCGACTGCGGCCCGGTCTCGGCGCGCGGGAACCGCAACCGCACCCACGCCGCGAGCTGCATCGGCGTCGCGAGCTCGGGCGACGCCTTGATGAACGCCTCGAGCGCCGTCGACAGATCCGCCGCCGTCGCACGACGCTCGCGCTTGGTCTCGAGCGCCCACATCACGGCCTTCGCGAGCGGGGCAGGGACATTCGGCGCGACCGAGCTCAGCGTCGGCAGCTTACCGTCGCGGATCGCGCGCATCGCATCGACCGCATCGCCGCGCGGCACGATCGTCTTGCCGCTCAACAGCTCCCACAGCACGATCGCGAGCGAGAACACGTCGCTGCGGCCGTCGAGCGGCGCCGCGATCGTCTGCTCGGGAGACATGTACGCGTACTTGCCTTTGACCTGCCCCGGGTTCGTGAGCTGGTCGGACAGCGCCGCCGCCTTCGCGATGCCGAAGTCGCAGAGCTTCACGACGCCGTCGTACGACACCATGATGTTCGCCGGCGACACGTCGCGGTGCACGAGACCGAGCGGTTTGCCCTGCGGGTTTGTCAGCTCGTGCGCGTAGTTCAGCGCGCTCGCTGCATCCGCCCCGATCCGCGCGATCAGCGTCGGTGACAGCCGCTCGCGCTCGCGCTCCGCCAGCTTGAAGATCTGGCCGGTGTGCACGCCGTCGACGAACTCCATCGCGATGAAGTAGTCGTTCTCGACCTTTCCGAAGTCGTAGATGTGGACGACGTTCGGATGCGTCAGCTGCGCCGCGAGCTTGGCCTCGCCGAGGAACATCTTCACGAAGTCCGGCGAGTCCACGAGGTGCGGCAGGATCCGCTTCACCGCGACGCGGCGGTCGAAGCCCTCGAGCCCGCGCTGCTGGGCGAGGAACACCTCGGCCATGCCGCCCCGCGCGATGCGCCGGAGCAACACGTACTGGCCGAACCGGATGCCCGCGTCGGCTGGCACGAAGGTCATCATATTACGACGGAAGCCGCGTCCGGAGGGTCCGCCCACCAGTCGACCACCATCCGTCGAGATTGTTCGGCATGCGAGCTTGCCAGCGTGGCGGCAGCGCGGCAGGCGGCAGTGGTTCTTCTGGCGCGGTCTGTGGCATGGTCGCGCTCGGTGCCCTGCTCGCCGGCAAGCGTCGTCGTCGTCGCGCTGACCGCCAGCGTCGGCTGCGGAGACGCGGTCATGCTCGAGATCGACGGCGATCGGCCGGTGCCGCAAGGCCTCGACGCGATCTGCGTCGGCGTTGCCGATACCCGCGAGAGCGGCGGGCAGTTCGGCCGCGCCTACCGGCTCAACGGCAAGCTCGCGTCGCTGCCGCAGACCCTGCGCCTCGAGCCCGGCGGCACCGACTCCGCGCTCGCGTGGGTGCGCGG
>JACCTC010000072.1 GCA_013812655.1 Deltaproteobacteria bacterium
GGCTTGGCCGGCGCAGGAACCGCCACGGCGGGCGCGTCCGCAGCAGGCGGCGCCACCGCATGCGGCTGCGTCTCGAGGTCGAGATCGCGAGGCGTCTGACCGCGTCCGCGATCACCGCCGGCACAGGCCGCGAGCACCAAGATCATCCCGAGCCGGGTCACGTGACCAGTCTGTCACATCGCGGGTGGTTCGCCGCAAGCGGCGTCAGAACGTCAGCCGCGCGCCGATACGCCCGTAGGCGGGCGCGTAGCGAGCGCTGGTGTTGCGGAAGTTGGGGTTCCGCCCGATCGGCCGCGGGGTCTCGACGCCATCGCCGTTGATCGTCTTGACCCAGATGAGGTCCTCGTACGTACCGCCCGAGACCGGGTTCGCCGACTGCTGCGAGCCGCCGAGCCGGAACGCCGGCGCGTAGGTGTTATCGACGGCGGCGACGCCCTGGTTGTCGTAGATGTTGTAGAGGTCGAGGAACACCTCGACGCGCATGTTGCGAGGGAGCGGCCGCGAGTAGCCGAGGTGGATGTCGAGGCCGTGCTCGAACTGCGCGCGGCCGATCGTGCCGCGTGGCAACAGGAACGACTGATCGTCGCCATAGAAGTAGTGCGGCCCGAGCGCGTTGCGCGGCTGACCGGAGAGTGCGCGGAACCGGACGCCGCCGGTGAGCGCGCCGTGGCGGCGGAAGTCGTGCGTGTAGTAGCCGTCGAGCTTGATGTAGTGCGGGCGATCCTGGGGCAGGGGGCCGATGCGGTTCGCGAGGAGCTCGATCAGGTCGTACTGCGTCGACGCGTTCGGCAAGATCACGTTGTCGTCGTACGAGATCAGGCCGGGGTAGTTGCCGGTCGTCCGCGCGTACGTGTACGAGCCCTGCGAGTAGAGCTTGCTGCCGAACCGCCGCGTGAACGTGAGCTGCAGCGCGTTGTAGTCGCGGCGCGGCTTGTCGAAGATCCGGATCTGGCGAAACATCGCCATCTGGTTCTCGAGCCGGGTCTTCGCCGCGACGTCCTCGGTCGCGTCGATCTTGGCCTGCAGCTTGGCCTCCTCCTCGGCAGACCAATCCCCCGGGTTCGCGACGATGTACGTCTGCGCGCCGTCGACCGAGAGGTCCTCGATCACGCGGCCGAACCGCCGGTTCTGGATCGACAGACCAAGCTTGAGGTCATCGACGAGCTCGTACTCGACGCCGGCGACGATCTCGTCGAGGTACTGGCCCTTGACGCCCGGTGCGATCAGGGAGCCGTAGACGCCGAACATCTCCTGGCGAAGATCCGCGGTGATCGACGGATCCGCAGCACACGCGCTGCCATCGGGGCCGCCGATGTTCGGATCTGACATGCCGCACAGCCGCGGCGAGTAGCTCTGGAGATAGATGATCGGCTGGCCGAAGTTGAGGTTGTTCGTCGCGAGCGGGATCGACTCGTAGAACCGGCCCCAGTGCGCGTACGCCTTCGAGCGGCCCTCCTTCGTCCAGTCGTAGAGCACGCCGACGCGCGGCGCGAATTCGCCCTCGAGGACGAGCGCGTTCTTGCCGTACGGCTCCTGCGTGAGCTGGTTCACCTGACCCCGGAGGTGCGCGGCGTAGCGCAGCCGCTGCTCCTCGTAGCGAACGCCGATGTTGATCGTGATGTTCGGCCGGATCTGCCACGAGTCGCGGATGTACGCCGCCCAGTTCAGCGTGTTGCCGCGCACCAGGGTCCCCTCGGCGCCGGGCGTGCCCGAGAGGTGGTCGCACCGGAACTCGGTCTCGGCGTCGGGGTCGGTCGGCGGCGGCAGCGTGTAGCAGACCTGATCGAAGCGCGCGCGCGGATCGTCCATCTCCGCGATCTGCACCCAGCGGAGCACGTCGATCTGCTGGCCGACCGCGTTGCGGATGAACGAGCCGCCCGACAGCGACCGGGTGTGCTCGGTGACGTTGTCCTCGGCGTCGATGCCGGCCTTGATCTCGTGCGTCCCGGCGGCGCGGACGCGCTGGGTCAGGCCGATGCGGGCGCTGCGGCGCTGCTCGAGATCGCGCGTCAGCGAGCCCGGTCCGCCGATCGAGTACGAGATCGCGTCCATCGGGCAGTTCGTGATGTACGGATACTTGTCGTCGGCATTGTCCGCGCAGGCCGCATTGGTCTCGGGCGACTCGCCGAAGCCCGGGCCCCAGACGCCGAGCGAGCCGTTGAACAGGATCTGGCGCGGCGTCGCCTGCAGCACGGGGTTGAACGCGTCGACATTGAAGTCCTCGCGGTGCACGCCGATCGTGGCCTCGAGCTCGGTCTTGTTGTTGTTGAGCTTCGACGTCCACTTCGCCGAGACGTCGGAGACGAGCGTGTCGTAGACGTAGCCGCCGCTCGCGGGACCGTAGAGGCCCGGCCTGCGCCCGGACGCGGGCAAGGCCTGAACGGTGAGCTGACCTTGCTGCTCCGGGGTCGCGGCATAGTTGACCTTGCCGAGGAACGAGTACGAGCGATCGCGCGCGTGGCGAAGCTCGCTATCGATCGTCTCGGTGACGTAGAAGCCGGTGTCGGGATCGAGATCGGCGGCACCGTTCGCGTTGCCACCCGCCGAGACCAGACGGGGGTCGCAGTCGGACATCGAGTCGTCGGGAAGCACGATGCGGCAGTCGGTCTGGCGCTTCGTCGTGCGCGTGTAATCGATGCGGCGGAACTGTGGACCGAACCCGACGTAGAACCACAGCTTGTCCCGCACGATCGGGCCGCCGAGCTCGAAGCCGAAGTCGGCGCGATAGCCCAGATCTCCGGTGACATCGATCGACGCCGCGTTGACCGGCGTGGTCTCGGCCTGCGCCGTGAGCTGCCCCGGCTGCCAGTAGCCAAAGATCGAACCCTTGAAGTCGTTCGAGCCGCTCTTGGTGACGACGTTGACGATGCCGCCGGTCGCGCGGCCGTACTCGGCGTTGTAGCCGCCGGTGATGATCTCGATCTCCTCGATGAAGTCGTTGATGATCGGCGAGCCGACGGTGCCGAACGTCAGGCCGGTCGTGTTGACGCCGTCGACGTAGTACTGGTTCTCGAGCGACGTCGAGCCCGAGAATGCGACGCCGAGCACGTCGCCCTGCGAGCCCGGCGCGGCGCCGAGCGCAGCCTCGAACGTGCGGCCTGGGATCGGCATGTTCTTGAGGTAGTTCGAGTCGATCGTGATGCCCTGTGCGGTCGACGTCGGATCGATCTCGGGCGCGCGTGCGTTGATCCGCACGACCTCGCCGCCGGCGCGCGCGGTGTCGAGCTTGTGGAAGACCGGCGTCACCTTCTGCACGCCGACCCGGATGTCGCTGCGCTCGACGGTGAGATCGAGGTAGTAGAACGTGACCGTGTAGGCACCCGGTGCCAGCTCGTTGATCTTGTACGCGCCGCTGCCGTCGGTCAGCGCGGTCTGACTCGGCGTGCCCGCGGACGACACGATGACGGTGACGCCGGGCAGCGCCTCGCCGGACGCGGCATCGGTGATCACACCCTGGATCGCGCCGGTCGTCGGCGATTGCGCGTGTGCGATCCCGAGCCACAGCACCACCATCATCAGCGTTCCCGAGGCCACTCGGGCCCTGCGTCCGACCATTCGCCGAGCCAACCGCGGCGCGTGGGATGGCGTCAAGTCGGAAACCGCGGTCCCACGCACGCACGGTAGACTCGTCGCACATGCCCGTGCAGCTGCGCGACGTCCTAGGTCACCTCGACGCGACGCTCGAGATCGAGCGGTTCCGCGACTTCGCGCCGAACGGCCTCCAGGTCGAGGGGACGCCCGACGTCGAGGTGGTCGTCACCGGGGTCTCGGCGTCGGCCGAGCTGATCGGTCACGCGGTCGAGTGTCACGCCGACCTGATCGTCGTCCATCACGGGCTGATCTGGGGCCCGGGGCTCACCCGGATCGCGGGGCCGCTCGCCCGCCGGCTGCAGCTCCTGCTCGGCAACGCGGTATCGCTCGCGGCGTATCACCTGCCGCTCGACAAGCACCCGCGGCTCGGCAACAACGCGGGGCTGTGCGACGCGCTCGGGCTCGGTGAGGCACGCGCGCCTTTCGGTGACGTCCGTGGCACGCTGCTCGGCGTCGCCGGCGGCTGGGAAACGCCGCTGGCGCGCGACGAGGTGATCGCCCGGATCGCCGCTGGCGTGTGCGGGGGCGAGGCGCCGCGCTTCGTGTTCCCGTACGGACCGCAGGTCGTCCGCCGGATCGGCGTGTGCTCGGGCGCTGCCTCGGATCTGCTCGAGGCTGCCGCGGCGGCCGACTGCGACCTCTACCTCACCGGCGAGCTGGCCGAGCGCGCCGGCGATCTCGCGCGCGAGCTGCAGATCACGCTGGTTGCCGCGGGGCACTACGCCACCGAGGTGTTCGGGCCGATGCGGCTCGCGGACGAGCTCCGCGTGAAGTTCCCGATGCTCGACGTCCAGTTCGTCCCGTCGCCGAGCCCGCTCTAGCGATCGGAAGACATCGGAGCGCGACGGCGCCACATCGCGGCACGCTTGCGCGACGCGCGTGCCGACTCTGCGACGGGCGAGGCCTCGCGAGCGGCATGGGCGGTGCACATCTCGCGATCATGATGACCCGCGCGATCACTGCCGCCCTGCTGGTGTGCGCTGCGTGCGTCGACAGCGACACCGATGCCGAGGTTCCGAGCCCGATCGAGCCCGACAAGCCCGGCGGGACCGATCCGACCGAGCCGGAACTGGACGAGCTCGACGCCACCCGGTCGATCCGCTCCGCCTCGCCGGACATCTGCGAGCCCGATCCCGAGGCCGTCGGCGCCTGCGCGCTCGCGTGCGATCCGCAGGCCGTGATCGACAATTTCGTGCCGGTCGGAGTCTGCGCGATCTTCGAGTGCAAGCTCGCCGACGGCTCGCTCGAGCGGGTCGGGGGCTGTCGATGATCGCGTGCGGTGCGGGTCGACCGGGCTTCCTGGTGATCTGCGCCGCGCTGTTCGGAGCTTGCGCGGTGGAGACGACGCTCACGGAGGACGAGGTACCCGATCACGCGATCGTATCGACGCATGTCGCGGGCTCGATGATCGAGCCGGTCGCGCCATCGATCTGCGAGCTGCTGCCCGCGGAGGGCGCGTGCGCACAGCTGTGCGAGCCCGATGGCCTCGACGAGCTGATTCCCGCAGGCACCTGCGCGGTGTTCGCGTGCGCCCTGACCGATGGCACGTTCGTGCGCCTGCACGGCTGTCGCCCTGCCGCTGACTGAGAGTAGAGTAGCGACGCGTGACATCACCGTCGATCCGGCTCCCGTCCGGGGTTCGCGATTTCTTGCCACGCGCAGCGGCGCGGCGGCGGACGCTTGCCGAGCGCGTGATCGCGGTGTTCGAGGCGTGGGGTTACGCGCGGCTGATCACGCCGGTCTTCGAGTGCGCCGACGTGCTCGAGCTCGGCATGGGGCAGGGCGCGCGCGCCGCTGCGATCCGGTTCGTCGAGCCGGGCACCGGCGAGGTCGTCGCGCTGCGGCCCGACATCACTCCGCAGGTCGCGCGGATCGTCGCGACCCGGCTCGCCGACGTCGCAGGGCCGATCCGGCTCTGCTACGAGGGCGCGGTCACCCGGCTCGCGGGCGAGGCCGGCCAGCGCGAGATCC
>JACCTC010000074.1 GCA_013812655.1 Deltaproteobacteria bacterium
TGCGGCGGGGCAGCACAAGCTGCGCATCGTCGGCAAGAGCGCCATCGAGAGCACGGTCGACATCGTCGTGCCCGCGGGTGGCGTTTACCCGCGAGACTTCGAGCTCGGCGGCGCAACGGTTGGGACAACCAGGCCGACACGCTCGATCGCGCCCTGATCGAGCGGGTGATGGGACGATGAAGGACCGCGTGCAGGCGTGTCGCAACAAGTTCTCGCTGGCGTCCGGCTTGGTGAGGCTCGTGATCTCGATCTATGGATGGCAGGGTCGAGAGCGTGCGCGTGACCTCGACGCCAGATCCGCGGCTGAGCGCGTGCGCGGCCGCGATCGTGAAGCAACACGCGCAGTTTCCAGAGATGACGTCGGTGAAGAAGTTCAGCCATCCGTTCAATTTCCCTGTGAAGCCCGATTCAGGCGCTCACTGAGACCGCGGCGTGGCGGCAAGTCGGCCAGCCAGTCGCAGCGGCAAACGCAGTTGCTCGCAGCTCCTGACCGGGTCCTGTCCGGCGAGATCTACAAAGCAAATCAGCTGGTTCGAAATGGGGTCTGTTGGCACAAGCCACGCACCCGGACATCCGCATCATGCGTATTCGCCTTCTCGTTGCTGCTCTCTCCCTCCCGTTGGCCGCGTGTGCCGGCGGTGGATCCGCGGACGAAGGTCCGACCCCGTTCGACGACGACAGTGAAGTCGGTCCCGACATCATCAATGATGGCGCACCGGACAACGACTCGCTGCCGGATGACAACAAGTCCGATCAGGTGCTGCCTGTGAAGTTCGAAGTCGGCGATCAGTCGCCGGTGAAGAGCCAGGGCAGCCGCGGCGTGTGCTCGATCTTCTCTGCCACCGCGCAGATCGAGAACCTCTACATCAAGGCCGGCATGCCGATCGCGGATGCCGACTTCTCCGAGCAATACCTGCAGTGGGCGGTCAAGAACCTCGACGGCGCGTTCGCCAACACCGGTGGTTCGAGCTCCGATGCCAACCTCCGCACCACGGTGCAATTCGGCACGATCGCGGAAGCCGAGTGGCCGTACGAGTCGTCCCCGTGGACGGCCGCGAACGACCCCGAGTGCGAAGGCGAAGAAGGCCTGCCGACGAAGTGCTACACGAACGGCGAGCCGCCGGCGTCGGTCGATGCCGCGCGCAAGTTCAAGCTGCCGTCGTCGCGCTGGATCAACAACAACTCGATCAAGTCGCACATCTTCAACAAGAAGGTCGGCGTCAACGTCGGCATGACGTTCTTCTATCAGTCGTGGAACCACCGCAAGTCGACGCTGCCGGTCAACTCCGAGTACTGGCGCAAGGGCTTCGTCACGTATCCGAACGCGGAAGACCGCAAGGTGTCGCTCGTGAAGCGCGCCGGTCACGCCATCCACATCATCGGGTGGGACGACAACCTCGAGGTTTGCTCGCGAGACAAAGAGGGCAAGGATGTCCTCGGCGCCGATGGCAAGTGCGTCATGGAGAAGGGCTTCTACCTGTTCAAGAACTCGTGGGGCACGGCCGGCTTCGGCATCGAGCACCCGACGGGCGCGGGCTACGGCTGGCTCTCGTACAAGTACGTTCAGGAGTTCGGCTCCGCGGTCACCGCGGAGATCCCCGTCCTCGGTGGTGGCGGCGGCGGTGGCGGCACCGGCGGCACGCCGCGCAGCTACATGGCGACCCCCGCCGCGACGATCCCCGACAACGCACCGACCGGCATGACCAGCGTCATCAACGTGACCGACACCGGCGCGCTCGGCGAGGTCAAGGTCACCGTCGACATCAGCCACACGTACAGCGGTGACCTCAAGGTCTCGCTCGTCAAGGGCACGACCGAGAAGGTCCTCTCCGCGAACGTCGGCGGCTCGGCCGACGACATCAAGAAGACCTTCACCGTCGCTGGCCTCGAAGGTCAGGCCCTCGCCGGCGCGTGGACGCTCAAGATTGTCGACAACGCCGCGCAGGACACCGGCAAGCTCAACAGCTGGAAGCTCGACGTCACGACGCGCTGAACAGCGCATCAGTTTTACGCGGGGCCCCTGCTTAGCAGACTCCCCGCGGTGAACGGCACCGCCTCCCCGGTGCCGTTCCTTTTTTCGGTGCGCTAAGGTGCAGCGTGCTGTTCGAGGAGGTCGCGAAGACGAGCGTCGCGATCGCGCAGACTGCGGGACGCAAGAAGAAGATCGCGCTGCTCGCAGCGCTGCTCGAGCGAGTGCCGGTCGAGGAGCGGGCGATCGCGGCGCGGCATCTCTCCGGTGAGGTCGGGCACAAGCTCGGCGTCGGCTATGCGACGGTGGCCGAGCTGCGCGGTCAGGCGCCGGGGGCGGTGGCGGCGTCGCTGACGCTCGCCGAGGTCGAGCGTCGATTCGCGGCGATCGCGGCGATGGGCGGCAGTGGCTCGGGGAAGGCGCGCAAGGAGGCGTATGGCGGGTTGCTCGCGGCGGCGACCGAGATCGAGCAGGGCTTTCTCGGCGCGCTCGTGGTCGGCGAGCTCCGGCAGGGCGCGCTCGACGCGCTGGTCGTCGATGCGCTCGCGCTGGCGCGTGGGGTCGAGGCCCGGCGCGTGCGGACGGCGTACATGCTCGCGGGCGACATCGGTGCGGTCGCGGCGGCGGTGCTCGCCGATGGCGAGGCGGGCATCGCGCGGTTCGGGCTGACGTTGTTCCAGCCGGTGCTGCCGATGCTCGCGCAGACCGCGGATGACACCGCGGAGGCGCTCGCGAACCTCGGCGGACCGCTGTCGCTCGAGCACAAGCTCGACGGGTTCCGCGTGCAGATCCACAAGGACGGCGACGCGATCCGTGCGTACTCGCGCGCGCTCAACGACGTCACCGCGAGCATCCCCGATGTGATCGAGGCGATCCGCGCGTTGCCCGCGCACCAGCTGATCCTCGATGGCGAGGCGATCGCGTACGGGCCGAGCGGCCGGCCGCTGCCGTTCCAGGACACGATGAAGCGCAAGAGCGAGACCGGTGGCCAGCTGTCGCTGTCGATCTTCGATGCGCTGCGCGTCGACGATCAGACGCTGCTGGCGACGCCCGCGCGCGAGCGCTGGGCCGCGATCACCGCGCTCGCGCCGGCGCATGCAGTGCCGCGCGTGATCACCGGCGATGCCGCAGAGGCCGCGGCGTTCTACGAGGACGCGCTCGCGCGTGGCCACGAGGGCGTGATGGCGAAGTCGCTCGACGCGCCGTACGACGCCGGCAGCCGTGGCGCGGCGTGGCTCAAGATCAAGAAGGTGCGCCGCCTCGACTTCGTCGTGCTCGCCGCGGAGTGGGGAAGCGGGCGGCGGCGTGGCTGGCTCTCGAACATCCACCTCGGCGCGCGCGATCCGGCGACCGGGACGTACGTGATGCTCGGCAAGACGTTCAAGGGCATGACCGACGCGATGCTCGAGTGGCAGACCGCGCAGTTCCTCGCGCGAGAGCTCGATCGCGATGCCCACATCGTGTTCGTGCGCCCGGAGATCGTCGCCGAGGTCGCCTTCAACGACGTGCTGCGCTCGACGCAGTATCCCGGCGGGCTCGCGCTCCGCCATGCCCGCGTCGTGCGCTACCGCGACGACAAGACGGCCGCCGAGGTCGACACGATCGATGCGGTCCGCGCGATCGCGATCGCCGATGGCGTGGTCTGATCACATCCCGGCACCGGGTCCGCACGGCCGCGGCCGGCGGCGACGGTGGGTCTGCCCGGCCGCATGACACCCCACGATCGCGCATGGCCACGCGCGGTTAGGCGTGGCCCCGCTGCTGCACATGTCGTCACGTCATGAACCAGATCAAGCTCCTCGGTGTCTCGATGCTCCTCGCGCTCTCGCTCGGTGCTTGCGGCGATGCCGCCGACGACATCGCCAAGCTGTCGAAGGAGGCGTGCGCCTGCAAGGACAAGGCATGCGGCGATGCTGTCAACAAGAAGCTCGACGCCGCGATCGAGAAGCTGTCGTCGGAGGCCGACCTCAAGAAGGCCGCGGGCCCGCTCGGCGAGGCCGGCATGTGCCTCGGCAAGCTCGGCCTGTGATCGATGATCACGCGCGAGCGGCGGCGCTGCGGATCTTGTTGAGCAGCGCGGTCTTCGCGGTCGCCGGCAGGAACGACGCCCGCGCCGCATTCTCGGCAACCTGCACGAGCTCGGCGGCGGTAAGGGCCTGGGCGACGGCGGTCGCGCGGTAGTTGTCGGCGATGTAGCCGCCGAAGTACGCCGGATCGTCGGAGTTGATCGTCAGCACGACGCCGCGCCTGAGCAGCTTCGCGAAGTTGTGGGCCTTCAGGTCCTTGACCACGCAGAGCTTGAGGTTCGACAGCGGGCACACGGTCAGCGGAATCTGCTCGCGCACGAGCCGCTCGACGAGCGCCGGATCCTCCTCGCAGCGCACGCCGTGATCGATGCGCTCGGCGCCGAGCAGATCGAGCGCCTCGGTGATGTACGCCGCGGGGCCTTCCTCGCCGGCATGCGCGACGGCCCGCAGCCCGAGAGCCCGCGCGCGGGCGAACACGCGCTGGAACTTCGCGGGCGGATTGCCGCGCTCCCCGGAGTCGAGGCCGACGCCGACGAGGTCACCGCGAAACGGCAGCGCGGCATCGAGCGTCGCGAGCGCGTCCTCCTCGGAGAGGTGGCGGAGGAAGCACAGGATCAGCTCGGAGGTGATGCCGTAGCGGCGGTGCGCGTCATCCATCGCATCCCGAAACCCGCCGATCACGACCTCGAGGGGGATGCCGCGCACGGTGTGCGTCTGGGGATCGAAGAACAGCTCGGCGTGGACGACGCCGTCGGCGTGCGCGCGCGTGAAGTACGCGAGCGCGAGGGCGTAGAAGTCCTTGCGGTCGCGGAGCACGTCGCAGCCCGCGTAGTAGAGGTCGAGAAACGACTGCAGATCGTGGAACGCGTACGCCGCGCGCACGGCCTCGACCGAGGCGTACGGGAGCTTGACCCCGTGCTTGCCGGCCAGGCTGAACATCATCTCGGGCTCGAGCGTGCCCTCGATGTGGAGGTGGAGCTCCACCTTGGGGAGGGCGCGAATGAGGCGCTCTCGCGCGTCGTCGGCGAGCGGTTTTGCAGCGGCGTTGGACATGGAGCTGCGCATTTATACCAGAGAGGGTGTTGTCGCTTGCCGGGGGGCTGCGTCGTCGGTACGGTCGCCAACCCGATGACCGACGAGACCGCTCCCGCCAGCCTTCCGAGCTTCGACCCCGTGCCACCGCTCGCGGCGAGTCTCGGGCTCGCGCCCGGCTCGGTCGCCTCCGTGCTCGCGCTGCTCGACGAGGGCAACACGGTCCCGTTCATCGCGCGCTACCGCAAGGAGCGCACCGGCAACCTCGACGAGGTCCAGATCCGCGCGATCGAGGAGCGCCGCGACTATCTCGTCGAGCTCGAGACCCGGCGCGCCGCGATCCTCGCGTCGGTTGCCGAGCAGGGCAAGCTGACGCCCGAGCTCGAGGGCAAGCTCCGTGCGACCGACAACAAGTCGGAGCTCGAGGACCTCTACGCACCGTACCGCCCGCGCCGCAAGACGCGCGCCTCGGTCGCTCGCGAGAAGGGCCTCGAGCCACTCGCGCTGCGCATCCTCTCGCAGGCCCCCGAGGGCGATCCGGTCGAGGAGACCCGCGCCATCCTGACCCCTGGCCTCGAGTCGCCCGAGGAGGCGCTCGCCGGCGCGCGCGATATCGTCGCCGAGACGATCGCCGACACCGCCGAGGTCCGCGCGTTCGTGCGTCACGAGTACAGCGAGCACGGCGAGCTGATCTCCGAGGTCGTCCCGAACAAGGACAAGGAGCCGACGAAGTTCGAGCAGTACTACGCGTTCAAGGAGGCGGTGAAGGCGATCCCGTCGCACCGCTTCCTCGCGATTCGCCGCGGCGAGGCCGAGGGCGTGCTGCGCGCGCACGTCGCGGTCGACACCGCGAAGGTGAACGCGGGCATCGAGCGCCTCGTGAAGCTCGACCCGACGTCGCCGTGGGCGGAGCAGCTGCGGCTCGCGGTCGCTGACGGCCTCAAGCGGCTCCTCGCACCGAGCGTCGAGAACGACGTGCGCGCCGAGCTCAAGCAGCGCTCGGATCACGCGGCCGTCGAGATCTTCGCCGGCAACCTGCGCAACCTCATGCTCGCCGCGCCGCTCGGCTCGGCCTCGGTGATCGGCGTCGATCCGGGCCTGCGCACCGGCTGCAAGTGCGCCGCGATCGATGCGACGGGGAAGTTTCTCGGAACCGTCACTGTCTATCTCCCTCTCGGCATCACGCATGGGGACGCGCAGCTCGCGAAGGCGAACGCGGAGTTCCTGGCGTTCGTGCAGCTCCACAAGCCGCGCGCGATCGCGGTCGGCAACGGGACGGGTGGCCGCGAGGCCGAGGCGTTCGTCAAGAAGACGCTCGGCGACGCGGGCCTCCGCGAAGGTCCGGACGCGCCGTTCGTGGTCCAGGTCAACGAGGCCGGCGCGAGCGTGTACTCGGCCTCCGACCTCGCGCGCGAGGAGTTCCCCGAGCTCGACCTGACGATCCGCGGCGCGATCTCGATCGCGCGCCGGCTCCAGGATCCGCTCGCCGAGCTCGTCAAGATCGAGCCGAAGTCGATCGGCGTGGGCCAGTACCAGCACGACGTCCACCAGCCGCTGCTCGGCAAGAAGCTCGGCGATGTCGTCGAGAGCTGCGTCAATCACGTGGGTGTCGAGCTCAACACCGCGAGCGCGCAGCTGCTCGGTTACATCGCGGGCATCGGCAAGTCGCTCGCGAAGAAGATCGTGCTGCATCGCGACTCGAACGGCCGGTTCGGCTCGCGCGCGCAGCTCACCGAGGTCGCGGGCCTCGGCCCGAAGGCGTTCGAGCAGGCCGCCGGCTTCTTGCGGATCGCCGACGCCACGCACCCGCTCGATCGCTCGGCGGTGCACCCCGAGCGGTATCCGCTCGTCGAGCAGATGGCCACCGATCTCGGGGTCGCGCTGCCCGAGCTGATCGGCAACCAGGAGCTCGTCGACAAGCTCGACTTCTCGAAGTACATCAGCGACGACGTCGGCGAGCCGACGCTACGGGACATCGCCGGCGAGCTCGCGAAGCCGGGCCGCGATCCACGCGCCGAGTTCGAGCCGCCGAAGTTCCGCGACGACGTCACGTCGATGGAGGATCTCAAGCCCGGCATGGTGCTCGAGGGCATCGTCACGAACGTCACCGCGTTCGGCGCGTTCGTCGACATCGGCGTCCACAACGACGGGCTCGTGCACGTCAGCCAGCTCGCCGAGCAGTTCGTCAAGGATCCGAGCGAGGTCGTCAAGGTCGGCCAGAAGCTGACGGTCCGCGTCCTCGAGGTCGACAACCAGCGCAAGCGCATCGCGCTGTCGGCGAAGCGCGGTGGTCAGCCGCAGCAGCGAGGGCCGCGCGGCGAGCAGGGCCAGGGGCAGGGCCAGAATCAAGCGGGTCCGAACCAGGGCCAGGGCGGCAATCGCGGGAACCGCGGCGGTCGCGGCCGCGGTGGCGGTAACCCGCAGCAGCAGCAGCACGCGCAGAGCGGCGGCGGCGGCAACCCGCAGCAGCAGCACGCGCAGGGCGGCGGTGGTGGTCAGCCGCAGCAGCCCGGTCAGGGTCGTCGCGATGATCGGCGCGGTCCGCCGCAGGGTGACCAGCGTGGACGTGGTCCGCGTGGCCAGGGCCAGGGTGATCAGCGTGCGCGCGGTCCGCAGGATCAGGGTCAGCAGGGCCCGCAGAGCGATCAGCAGCGCGGGTATCAGGATCAGCGCGGTCCGCACGACGAGCAGCGCTCGTACGATCAGCGTGGACCGCAACCCGATCAGCGCGATCCGCAGCACGCGCAGGGCGATCAGCGCAGCCAGGGCGATCAGGCTGGTCCGCAGGGTGTTCAGCAAGGCCAGCGCGGCCCGCAGGGCGATCGTCCACCTGGTCAGCGGCAGACGCGCGAATGGCGTGGCGGCCAGGCGGGTGGCGGTGGCGCGCCTCACGATCAGCGAGGCCCAGGTGGTCCGATGCAGGGCGAGTCACGCGGTCCCGGTGGTCCGCCGGGCGATCCGCGCGCCCGCGACGATCGCGGTCCGCGTCGCGATGATCGCGGAGGCCCAGGTCCACGTCGCGATGACCGTGGCCCGCGTCGCGACGATCGCGGAGCACCGCCGCGGCATGACGAGCGGCCCGCCGAGCCGCCGTCGAACTGGGGCGTGGCCGGCTTCAAGAACAATCCGTTCACGAAGCTCGTCGGCGACGACAAACCGAAGCGATCGTGATCCGCGCGATCGCGATCGTGATGTTCGCGATCGTGCCGTTCACGAGCGCGTGCAACCGCGTGTTCGGGCTGGCATCGACGGATTTGATCCCGCCGATCGATGGGCCCGGCCCAGATGCGCCCGCCGCCTGTCCGGAGATCGGACAGCCACTTCGCGGCTTCTCGACGCAGCGGGCACTGCACACGGCGACCGGGGTCTACTTCTACAGTGCGGACGAGCAGGAGCAGCTCGCGGTCGCGTGGGAGATCAGCGGGAACCGGATCCTCGAGGGCAGCCCGGCCGAGCCGGTGCTCGGGGTCGCCACGTTCGACAACACCCCCAACGACCCGAAGCGACCGCGGCTGAGCCCCGAGGGTGATCAGCTGTTCGTCGTCAACACGACGCCGTCGTCGGTCAGCACGCTCGAGCTCTACCAGCGCGCAGGCACCACGTGGGCTCACCGCGCCACCGCGGTGATGCCGTTCAACATCAACAGTGGCGTGAGCTCGCCGACCCGCGCGGGCGCCGCCCCGGTCCGCCGCATGGTGAGCGAGCGAGCCGGCGACCTCGACGAGTATATCGAGGGGGCGAACAACACGTGGACGGTGGCGACGACACACCTTCACACCCAGTTCGAGGTCGTCGCGATCGCGTGGCCGCACCTGTCCGCAGACGGACTGCGCCTCGTGTTCCAGGCGAAGCAGGCGTTCGCAGATCCCGCGCAGTCCGCCTACTATTCCGATCGCTCCTCGATCGACGCACCGTTTCGCGCCGCGCAGCTGATCTATCCGGCGCCCGGACCGAACATCGACATGCCCGCGCTGTCGGCGGACTGCTCGCGACTCTACGCATCGATCAACGGCGTCATCTACGTGATCGAGTAGCGCACGGCTGAGGACGACGCGATCGCGGAGCCGTGCTACAGCAAGGTTCGTGCGGGTGCGCAACGTCGTCGTGCTCGGCCTGGGTGGGGCCGCGCTGCTCGCGGTCGCGCTGATCGCGAGCGGGGTGCTGCGCCAAGGCGGTGAGCCCGCGAACCCGGTCACCAGGCCAGGTGACGCCGCGGTGGCGGTGATCGCGGATGCCGGGCCGCCTCTCGATGCTGCGGTGCCGGTCCGCGTCGAGCATGCGGTGTTTCGCCTGGTCGACAATCGACATGCCGCGCATCGGTTCGTCGCCGGGGCGCCCGTGATAGATGGCGGGGACATCGGCTTTGCGCGCTACACGCGGTTCGGCGTGCCGGTCCAGCGCTGGCACCTCGGTCACATCCGCGGCGGCGAGCGCGCGGCGGTGGCGGAACGCATCGCCTCGCTCGAGGTCCCGCTGTCGGGCGAGCACGCGGGCTGGGTCACCCAGCTGACGGCGCGCGTGCACGCCGTCACGAGCGATCAGAAGCTGACGCTCAAGGTGAACGGCCGGCGCGCGACCGAAGCCGCGCGTGGCGACAAGAGCGATCCATCGAAGGTCGCGCTCGCCGAGGGCTGGCAGACGATCACGATCCCGATCAGCGCGGGTCGGCTCGCGGACGGCGAGAACCAGCTCGTGTTCGAGACCAGCGGTGCCAAGGGCTCGATCGCGATCGGCTGGCTCGCGCTCGGCGCCGGCGGCACGCTGCCGGACGATCCGCGCACCGCAGCGAAGTTCGATGCAGCCGGCGACGCGATCGCGCTCGCGAAGGACGCGTCGGTCGTCTGGTACGTGACCGTGCCCGATGGCGGGCACCTCGTCGGCGAGGTTGCCGGCGCGTGCACGATCGAGGTGCGCGCGCGCGCGAGCGACGGCACGTTTGCAGGTGGCCTGATCGCGGCGGATCAGCCGCGCGTCGATCTCACGGCGATGGCTGGACGGGTCGTCGCGCTCGCGCTGACCGCGCGCGAGTGTCCGGTCGCGACGCTCGCGCACCCACGGATCACCGTCCACGGACCGGATCCCGTGCTACGGCCGAAGTCGGCACCACCGCGCTACATCGTGCTGTGGGTGATGGACGCGCTGCGCGCGGATCGGATCCCGACGTTCACGCCCGGTGCGCGCGCGCAGACGCCGACGTTCGACGAGCTCGCGAAGACGAGTGCGGTGTTCCGTCAGTTCTACGTGCAGGGCAACGAGTCGCAGACCAGCCACTCGTCGGTGTGGACCGGCCTCTATCCGGCCGTGCATGGCGTGCGGATGGCCGGCAGCGGCGGGACCTACCGGATCGATCCGAAGCACGAGGTGATCGGCACGAAGCTCGCCGAGGCCGGCATGTACACAACCGCGGTGACCGGCAACGGCTTCGTCAACGACTCCGGCGGCTACGCGCGCGGCTTCAAGGAATTCCGCAACATGATGCGCGAGAAGGGCGTCATCAACGGCGTGATCTACGGCGCGACGATCGTCGACGCCGCGCTGCGCCAGCTCGATGCCCGCCGCGCCGATCCGACGTTCCTGTTCATGGGCACGATCGATACCCACGGGCCGTGGATCGCGCGCAAGCCGTGGATCGGCATCTACTCGCCGGGTCCGTACAAGGGGCCGTTCCAGGAGTTCGGCACCGCGAAGGATCTCGGCTTCAAGCCGGGCTCGATGGGCTGCAGCATCATCCCGCCGAAGGAGGACATCGAGCGGCTGCGCGCGATCTACGACTCGGCGATCAGCTACCAGGACGCGCAGCTCGGGCGCTTCATCGAGCAGCTCAAGACCTGGGGCATCTGGGATCAGACGATGCTCGTGATCACCGCCGATCACGGCGAGGAGCTGTTCGAGGACCGGCGGTGCGGCCACGGTGGCTCGCTGCGCGACACGCTCGTGCGAGTGCCGCTCTTGATCCACGACCCGGCGCGGTTCCCAGGGGGCTTCATCGACGAAGGCGCCGAGGGCGTCGACATCCTGCCAACGATGCTCGACGCACTGGGTGCGCCGCCGATCCCGGGTGCGCAGGGTCACTCGCTCGCGCCGCTCGCGCAGGGTGCGGGTCGCGGCTGGCCGCAGCCGTCGTATGCATCGATGTACGAGTACGCGCACGCGATGCGGATCGGTCGCTGGAAGATGCGCGTCGGCACCAACGGCGTGCCGATCGTGGCGGATCTCGTCGGCGATCCGGGCGAGCACACCGATCTGTCGCGGTCGCATCCCGTCGAGCGCCGGATGCTGACGGACAATCTGGGGTGGTTTCTCGCGCTCCGGACGCAGTGGAAGAAGCGTGAGTGGGGCGTGACGACTAACGTCACCGCCGCCGGCGCAGCCGCGCTCGACGATGCGCGCACGCCGTAGTACGACGTGGTCGTGAGGGCACTCGGGGCACTGATGATCGCCGCCCTCGGGCTGGCCTGCACGAAACCGGAGCCGCAGGTCGCGCAGCCCACGCAGCCACCGGCGTCGCCGGTGCCGGTCGCGATCGAGCTCGATGCTGCCGTCGATGTCGCGGTCGACGCCGCGCCCGATGCGCCGCAGGTGGCGACGGTCGACGCGCCCGTGGTGATCGCACCGGGGCCCGAGGTCTGGCTCAAGGGCTCGACGCACGTCCATGCGAAACCATCTGGCGACAGCGCGACGCCCGTCGAGGAGGTCATCGCGTGGTACGAGTCGCGCGGCTACGACTTCATCGCGCTCACCGATCACAACCGGATCACCGAGGTCGGTGCGACGACGACGGTCGGCCGGGTCGCGGTCCGCGCGCCGGCGGCGGGGCTGATCGTGCTCGCCGGCATCGAGCTCACGTTCAACCCGAGCGGCTGCGTGCCGGCGGGCGACGGCGACAAGTGCCGGATCCACGTCAACCTCCTCGGGCCGTCGTCGCGGCCGCCCGACAAGCTCGAGTGGGCCGATCGCAAGACCAAGGATCGCGTCGCGATGTACCAGGCCGTCCTCGAGCAGCAGAAGATCCTCGGCGGAATCGCGCAGATCAACCATCCCCAGTGGTACTGGGGCATGACTGCTGAGGTGCTGACCGAGCTCGCGCGCCGCGGGATGCCGCTCGTCGAGATCGCGAACGTGCAGTTCGCGACGTGGAACGCCGGCGACAAGGATCATCCATCGACCGAGGCGCTGTGGGACGCGGCGCTGGCGAAGGGCGTCACGCTCTGGGGCGTCGCCTCGGACGACGCGCACCACTACAACGACCCCGGCAAGTACCCCGCCGGAGGTGGCTGGGTCGTGGTCCGTGCGCGCCGCGAACCGCAGGCGATCCTCGAGGCGCTCGCAGCGGGCCGGTTCTACGCCTCGACCGGAGTGGCGCTGGCGCGCGCGGAGGTCGTCGATCAATCGCTGGTCGTCGAGATCGCGCCAGGCGAGCGAGGGCCTCACGCGATCGCGTTCATCGAGAACGGTAAGCAGGTCGCGAAGGTCAAGGCGAACACCGCACGCCGCGCGTTGCCGTCGCAGGGCTACCTCCGCGCGGTCGTGACGCGCGGTGACGGCAAGCAAGCGTGGGTGCAGCCCGCCCGACGCCCCTGACGTGCGCAGGGGTCGCAGCGAGCCTTGTTGTGGACGACTAGAGCGCGACGTAGCCGTGCTTGACCGCGAAGCGCGTGAGCTCGGAGTTGTTCCGTAACCCGAGCTTCTTCAGCACGTGACCGCGATGGGTATCGACGGTCTTGATGCTGATGGCCAGGTGCTCGGCGATCTCGCGGTTGGTCATGCCACGCGCGAGCATCTCCATCACCTGAGCCTCGCGTGCCGTGAGCGCGCTCGCCGGGTGACCATCACCACTGGCGAGGAGCGACTCCACGCCGGGCGGGATGACCTGTTCCCCGCGGCTGACCGCGCGGATGGCCGCGAGCAGGGCTTCGGGTTCGACAGCCTTGTTCACGTAGCCGTGCGCTCCTGCCGCGATCGCCCGCGCCGCGTAACTCGGCTCGGTGTGCCAGGTGAGCACGACAACCAGGGGCGCCGTATCCTTGAGGCGCATCTCGTTCAACACATCGAAACCCGAGCGATCGGGCAGCGTGATGTCGAGCAAGAGCACGTCAGGGCGGGCACTCTGGATCATGTCCAGCGTCTCCGCGGCGGTGCCCGCTTCGCCGACGACCTCGATGTCGTCAGCCTTACCGAGCGCTTCGCGAAGCGCCCAACGCACGATGGTGTGATCTTCTGAGATACCTAGGCGAATCATAAGGGCCCTCCGGCGGGTTGCTCGTCAAAGAAAATAGCAACCGCTAGGCCGTGACGAAGTGCGCTATAGGTGAGGTCCTTCTCGTGGATCTCTCGACGAAAAGTGTCCCACCTGCGCTCGGCGAGTTCCGTATCTCCGCGGTACTTGGTCACGGCGGTAGTGGCGTCGTTTACGACGCGACATGGGGACCGCGCCGAGTCGCCCTAAAGGTCCTGCACGAAGGGCTGATGGGCACAGCGCGCGTACGCTCGCAGTTCCTGTCCGAGGCGCGCGTCCTCCAGACGATCACGCACCCTTCGGTGGTCAAGGTGCTCGCGGTTGGTGAGCTTCCCGACGGTCGTCCGTACCTCGCGATGGAGCGGCTCGACGGCGAAACGCTGGCGAGCGTGCTCGCTCGGGGCGCGCTGCCGCTCGCCTCGGCGCTCACCTTGTTCGACGAGCTCTGCGAGGCCGTCGGGGCGCTCCATACGCAGGGGCTCGTGCACCGCGATCTCAAGCCCGAGAACGTCTACATCGTCGATGGTGTCCACGCGGTGCTGCTCGACTTCGGGATCGCCAAGGAGCTCGCGGCGCCAGCATCGACGACGACCGTCGACGGCGGCGTGCGCGGGACGCCCGCGTACATGGCCCCGGAGCGCTTCTTCGGCCAGCCGGCAGGCATCGCGACCGATCTCTACGAGCTCGCGGTCACCCTCTACGCGATGCTTGCAGGCCGCCTGCCCTGGGATGACCTCGCCGACCCCGAGGCGCGGCTGTCCCCGCAACCGCTCGTCGATCACGCCGCGGTGCCCGCCGAGCTCGATGTCGAGATCCGGCGAGCGCTGTCGACACGCGCGCAAAATCGGCCGGCGAGCGCGCAGAGCCTGCGGGATGCGGTGCGGCTCGCATCGGGACGCGAGGTCGCGACGCCGACGGCCGCCGAGACCGCACGGATGCGACCGGCGGCGACCGAGGCTGCAACGCAGCCGACCGTGACCGCGGCGCGCCCGTGGTTCGCCGGCCGCGACAAGACCACCGATCGCGGCAAGACGCCGCTCGCGTGGGCACCCACCGAGCCCGCGGCCGGGCAGTCACCTCCCGTGCGGCGGCGCTGGCCGATGATCGCGGTCGCGCTCGGGCTCGTCATGATCGGCGGCGGCCTCGCGTGGTGGCAGCT
>JACCTC010000087.1 GCA_013812655.1 Deltaproteobacteria bacterium
CGGGCAGCGGCGCGCCCGTGAAGATCCGCACGACGTGGCCGGGCGGCACCGGCGCGGTGCGTGGCTCGCCCGCTGCGACGATGCCGGCGAGCGCGAGGGTGCTTGGCAGCTCGGCGCTGCGAGCGGCGTAGCCATCCATCGCCGAGTTGTCGAAGCCGGGCAGGGCGCGCGGGGCCGCGAGGTCACTCGCGAGGACGCGGCCGAGGGCGGCGTCGAGCGCGACCGTCTCGAGCACCGGCTTCGGGACGCGCGCGAGCACGGCGGCGAGCGCATCAGCGACGGACAGCACGCGCGCACTATATGCAAGAACGCGCGGGGCGTCGCGGATCGCGCCGGTGATCGGCGCTAGGCTACGCGACCATGAAGGGTGCAACGCTGTTCCTGATCGTCGTCGCAGGGTGGTTTGTGGGCTGCTGTCCGCCGGATGCGATGAAGCCGGTGACACCGGTAGCCGAGGTCGCCGCGCCGGTCGCCAAGGAGCTCGCGCTGCCCGAGGAGGTTCACCTCAAGAACGTCCGCCAGCTGACGTTCGGTGGTGACAACGCGGAGGCCTACTGGTCGTTCGCCGGCGACCAGCTGATCCTGCAGAGCAATCACAAGCCGTACCAGTGCGATCAGATCGAGGTGATCTCGAAGGCAGGCGGCGCGCCGAAGCTCGTGTCGACCGGCAAGGGCCGCACGACGTGCGCGTACTTCCTGAAGGGCGATCGCGAGATCGTCTACGCGTCGACGCACGAGACGTCGCCGACATGCCCGACGCCGCCCGACAACTCGCAGGGCTACCTGTGGGCGCTCTTCGAGTACGACATCTTCAAGGCGAACGCGGACGGCTCGAACCTCACGAAGCTCGTCGGTGACAAGGGTTACGACGCCGAGGCCACGGTATGCGGCGTCGACGGCAGCATCATCTTCACCTCCGATCGCAGCGGTGACCTCGAGCTCTACCGGATGGATGCGGACGGCAAGAACGTCCGCCAGCTCACGAACGCGTGGGGCTACGACGGTGGCGCGTTCTTCTCGGCCGACTGCACGAAGATCGTGTGGCGCGCGTCGCGGCCCGAGGGCAAGGACCTCGAGGCCTACAAGGCGCTGCTCGCGCAGAAGCTCGTCAAGCCGACGCGCATGGACCTCTACGTCGCGAATGCGGACGGCTCCGATGCGCGGCAGGTGACGTACCTGCCGGGTGCTTCGTTCGCGCCGTTCTTCTTTCCCGACGGCAAGCGCATCATCTTCTCGTCGAACTACCTCGCCCCGCGCGGTCCCGACTTCGATCTGTTCGCGATCGACATCGACGGCAAGAACCTCGAGCGGATCACGTACACCGGCGGCTTCGATGGCTTCCCGGTGTTCTCGCCGGATGGCAAGACGCTGGCGTTCTCGTCGAACCGGCGCGACGTGGTCACGGGCAAGGACGGCGAGATCTACCGGATGAACGGCGCACCGGCAGGCAAGGCCGACACCAACCTGTTCCTCGCCGACTGGGTCGATGCCCCGGTCCAGGCGCAGGCGCCCCAGGCACCGGAGACGGCCGCCGCCGCGCGGTTCGCCGCGACCGTCCAGTACCTCGCCGACGACGCGCGCGAGGGCCGTGGCGTCGGCACGCGCGGGCTCGAGGATGCCATCACGATGGTGCGCGGCGAGCTCGAGAAGGCGGGCGTTACGCCCGGCGTGCCCGACTGGCAGCAGTCGTTCGAGGTCACGACCGAGGTCAAGCGCGGCGCGGCCACCGCACTCGCGATCGACGGCAAGCCGCTCGCCGCCGAGGACTTCGCGCCGCTCGCGGCGTCGGCGAGTGGCAGCGCGACCGGCGAGATCGTCGCCGTCGGCTGGGGGCTCGTCGATGCCGACGCCAAGCTCGATGACTACAAGGGCAAGAACGTGAAGGGCAAGATCGTGCTCGTCCATCGCTTCGTGCCGCCCGACGCCAAGCTCGACGCGCAGCAGGCCTCGCGCCTCGGCGACCTTCGCTACAAGTCATTCATCGCGAAGGGCAAGGGCGCGAAGGGCGTGATCGTCGTCGACGACGGCGACCCGAAGTCCGAGGAGGCTCCGCTACCGAAGCTGAGCGCGGCCGAGAGCGAGGCGCAGCTGCCGATCGTCGTCGTGACTCGCAAGGCGGGCGCCGCGCTCCGCACCGGCAAGCACACCGCGAAGCTGACCGTCGCGCTCGAGCCCGTGCGCACGAAGACCGCGAACCTGGTCGGTGTGATCCGCGCCGGCGCGGCGCAGAAGCTGCCCGGCGTGATCGTGATCGGCGCGCACCTCGACCACCTCGGCATGGGCGGCGGGCCGTCCGCACTCGATCCGACCGTCAAGGCCGTCCACAACGGCGCCGACGACAACGCCTCGGGCGTCGCCGCGCTGATCGAGGCCGCGCGCACGCTCGCGCCGAAGCAGGCCCAGCTCCAGCGCGACATCTACTTCGTCGCGTTCTCGGCCGAGGAGATGGGCGCACTCGGCGCCGCGCACTACCTCAAGAACGCGCCGACCAAGGATCCGATCGTCGCGATGCTGAACATGGACATGGTCGGCCGCATGAAGATGAGCCAGCTCCACGTCAACGGCGGCGACTCGGCGAAGGAGTGGAAGGAGATCGTCGCGCCCGTGTGTGCCGCCGCGCGCGTCAACTGCACGATCGGCGGCTCGGGCTACGGCCCGTCCGATCACATGCCGTTCTACATCGCGGGCACGCCGGTGCTGTTCTTCTTCACCGGCAGCCATCGCGAGTACCACACGGCCAACGACGACATCGAAAAGATCAACGCGATCGGCGGCGCGCGCGTCGCGATGATCGCCGCCGACACCGCGTTCGCGGTCGCGAATCGCCCGACCGCGCTGACCTACGTGAAGTCGGCGCCCGAGTCGATGATGGGTGGCGACGTCCGCCGCCGAGGCGCCTCGCTCGGCACCGTGCCGTCATACAGCGAGGAGCCGAACCAGCCGAAGGGCGTCGTGCTGTCCGACGTCGTCCCCGATGGCGCCGCCGCCAAGGCCGGGCTCAAGGCCGGTGATCGGATCATCCAGATCGGGACCCACGAGATCGCGACCGTCCCCGACCTCATGTACGTCCTCGAGGCCGCGAAGCCCGGCGCGCAGACCACGATCACCTTCGTGCGCGACGGCAAGTCGCAGACCGTGCCTGCGACCTTCGGGACCTCGCGTCGCCGATAGGGGACAGGCTACACAAACTCAACTTTCTCAGACGTCGGCCTCGGCGAGCGAGGCGAGCTGCGACTCGAGCTCGGCGACCACGGTTCGCGCCTTCTCGACGGCGCGCTCGGCATCCTCGGCGGCCTTGCGGAGCCGGTCGTGCTCCTTGGTGCGGCGATCGAGATCGAGCTGGGCGGTACGGAGCGCGGACTCGAGCTGACGCTGCTCGGCGAGGCGCTTGGCCTCGGCCTGCTCGGCGCGCTTGCGCTCGGTAGCGGCCTCGGCCTCGGCGCGCTTGGCTTCGGTTTGTTCGCGGCGGCGGGCTTCGGAGAGCTCGCGCTTGGTGGTCGCGGCGCCATCGTTGGTGTTGTCGTTGGAAGCGCGACCGGCGGGGTGCGCGGCTGACGTCTTGCGCTTCGCCGCACGCTTCTCGGCATCGTCGTCGTCGTCGCCGTCGCCCGCTGCGTCGTCCTCGGTGACGGGCGTCGGGATGCCGACTGCTTCGAACCCCGGCGGGTCACGATCGGCAGCGAGCGCGCCGGGCAGATCGGGTTCGAAGCTGCCCGCGGCGGCGAGTGCGGAGAGCGTGGTGGTGACCCTGCGCAGCGTCGCCTCGGTCGCGGCGTGGCCGGCATCGGCGAGGATGGTGGCGGCGCGGGCCCGTAGCTTCGCGATCGCTGCGCGATGCGGCCCGGAGGCCTCGAGCTGACCTGCACGCAGCTTCTCGGCGGTCTCGAACAGCGCCTCGAACGCGTCACGCGCGTGCCACCACATCTGGTTGACGACCCACACCGAGATCGAAGGGCGCGGGAGCTTGCCGAGCGTGGTCGCGGCGGCCTTGTCACCGGCGGCCTTGAGCTCACCCGCGAGGCGCTTGCGCTCGCCGATGAACGCCGCGTGCGGGGCCTGGAAGAGCTCGGCCACGGCGTCCTCGTAACTCATCGCCATCGCGCGCATCGTAACGCGGGCGAGCGCGCTCGCACGGTCGCGCGTGCACGCACGTCGGTCGATCAGCGCTTACGAACGCGGCGCATGCCCTCGACGAATGACAGTATCGCCCCGAGTGCGGCGACGCCCAGCCCGATGCGTAGCAACGTGAAGCGCGGGGCATCGGGAACCATGCCGGGAGGGCACACCGTGGTCTCGGACGGCGCGGCATGGAAGGAGCCCCACGCAGGTGGATCGCTTGCCGGGAACGAATCCGCGCTCGCCTGATCGACGAGGTCGAGGTCTTGGGTAGTGGGAAACGGCATGACCGGAAGTGGTGCAGTGGCCGTGCCGATCAGGCGCGCAGGCGATGGATGCCCCAGACCGCAAGCAGCAACACACCAAGGGCGCCCACGACCGTGCCCAGCGTCGTGAGGCTCGGACCGACGACCGCCTTCGGGGCCGACGGCATGGCAGCCTGGCTGTTCTGGTTCTCGAGGTCATCGGCGATGCCGTCCCACTCGATCACCAGGGCCACGTAGTCCGGACCGTCGAGCCCGTGCACCTCGTCGTCGAAGATCGATTGCTTCTGCATATCGCAGAGACTGCAGCAACCCCCATGCCGGCGGCCACGTGGAGGGCGCGCCTTTACTTTCACGAAGATCCGAGCATGCTCGGAGAATGACTGATGTGCACGGCCGGGCAGGCACGAGGGGACGTGCGCCAGCGATCGCGATCGGCTTCGCGGTCGTGGCACTGCTGACGTCGGTCACCGCGGTGATCGTGGTGGCGTCGCGAGACAAGCCGGCGCCCGCGCCTGCGGCCACCGTGTCGATCGTCCCGCTCGAGCACGCGGTCACCGCGACCGACGTCGCCAAGCTCAAGCGGGACGTCGTCGAGAAGGCGGTCGACGCGTCGGGCGCCACGATCGGCGTGAAGGTCAAGGAGGACACGCTGCGCACCGCGCTCGGGTTGGGTGCCGAGGACGTGATCACCGCGATCTCGGGACGCACGATCAAGCGCGAGTTCGACGTCTACGACGCCGTGCTCGGGCTCAGCATGATGGATACGTCGACGGTCTACGTCGATCTGCTGCGCGACAAGAAGCCGGTGCTCGTGCGCTGGAAGGTCGACGGCAGCCTGCGCGCCGCGCGTCGCGATCCGCCGCGGGGCACGGCGGGTTCGATCGGCACGCTCGGCTCGCTCGGTTCAGGTGGCGGGCTCGGTTCGCTCGGCGGTTCGCCGTTCGGCACGTCCGATCCGTTCGCGGCGCGCGATCCGCTGCTCGACACGATCATCAAGATCGACGATCTCAACTACAGGGTGCCGCGCGCGACGGTCGACCGGTTGCTCGCGAACCCGGATGCGTTCGCGCGCCAGGCGCGGATCGTCCCCGCGATCCGCAACGGCCAGCCCGAGGGCTTCAAGCTCTACGCGATCCGTCCGAACACGCTGTGGGCGTCGATCGGTCTCAAGAACGGCGACACGATCCGCGCGATCAACGGCATGCCGCTGACCTCGCTCGACAAGGCACTCGAGGTCTACACCAAGGTCAAGGACGCCACCCAGCTCGAGATCGAGTTGAGCCGGCGCGGCAACGTCGACGAAGTCCTGACGATCACGGTCAAATAACGGGATCGCTTCCGGAGTGGGTCGCTCCTGCTCGGCGGGTGGACATGTTGTCATCCCCATCTGATACTGAACGAGTGTTCTGGTTCAGATCTCATGAGCGATGATCTTCGAGAGTTCCTCGCGAATGCCCGCGGCAATGTCGCGGCAGCGCGGCGCGTCGACGGTGTGCACGGCGGTCAGAGCCTCGGCGGACGATCACCTCTTCGGTCGCTCGACGAGCTGCGCGCCCGGCACGGTGCGCCCGAGGTTGCGCTCGCGGAGCAGTGGGGGCTCGCCGCGCTGCGCGGTCGGCTCGTCGAGCTCTCGGCGCGCGGCGCAACGGCGACGTTGACCGCGGCGATCGATCTCGTGCTCGAGGCGCAGACGCTGAGCGAGCCGGTCGCGTGGCTCGTGCTCGGCAACGGCACGTTCTATCCACCCGATGTCGCGGACAGCGGGGTCGACCTCGCGGCGCTCGTGGTGATCCGCGCGACCGATACAACCGGTGCGGCGCGCGCGGCCGAACGCGTGCTGCGATCCGGCGCGTTCGGCTTGGTCGTGCTCGATCTCGGTGGTCACGTGCCGGGCGCACGCGACACCAATGACATCTCGATGGTCCACCAGGGTCGGCTGGTCACGCTCGCGCAGGCGCACGATGCTGCGGTCGTGTGCATCACCGACAAGACCGAGGACACGCCATCACTCGGATCGCTGGTGTCGCTGCGTGCCGAGGCATTGCGCGTGCGGGCATCGGGCTCGCGCGGTGACTTCGAGCTGACAGTGCGCGCACTGAAGGACAAGCGTCGCGGCCCGGGCTGGACGAGGAAGCTCGCGGTCCGCGGACCTGCAGGCAGCTGATCAGCTAATCAGCTGATCAGCTGATCAGTCACGACGAAATTTCGTAACGATCATTTCGCTCTCAGCGACGGAGATCTCGCCTCGATCACGCCTCGTCGCCACTGACAGCGCGTTGTGATCTGTCAGTGATGCGCGTTCGAAGAGTGAACCCCTGTTGCGCCAGATGTCGGTCTGCAATGCGACGCGAGCAACACGGACTCACAGACCGCACACGATCGTCGTCAACTGACGTTCAGGTGAACCAGCCATCGCCGCAAGTCGTGAAGGTCCTGCGGCATTCATGCACCTACAGGGTGCGCACACGTAGTTGGCACTGACGGTGCTGACGAGCGCCCACGACATGAAGGCGAACATTCGAGCTCTCTTCGCGGCCGCTGCCGCAATCTCGTTCATTCCGTCCTGTGCCGTCGATGACGAGATCATCGACGACACGGACAAGCCAGGCTACGACGATGACTTCGTCCGCGCAGCTCGGACGCATGACGTTCCCGTCGATCTCCTCAAGGCGATCGCCTACGTCGAGACGCAGTGGCAGATGGTGGTCGGCGAGCCCGAGCACGAAGGTCGACCGTCGGGCGCCGGCATGTTCGCGTTGTGGGGCGACAACCTCACGGCAGGCGCCGCCGCGGCGCAAGTCGATCCCGAGGCCGCGCGCATGGACGTCACCGCGAACCTCGCGGCAGCAGCGGCTCGCCTCGCCGAGCTCGCGCGCGCCCAGGGCATCGCGGGCGATGATCTGATGGCGTGGTCGCCGGTGATCGGCGCGTTCTCGCAAGCGCCCGACGAGGAGAGCCAGTTCGCGTACATCAATGATGTGCTCGGCACCCTCTCGGAGGGTGCAAGCACGACCGGCGAGGACGGCATTGTCGTCGCCGCGATCGAACCGCATGCCGAGATCGAGGTGTTCGACCGCGGCCTGCCGCGCGGCAGCGCCGACTACGCCGCATCGATCTACCGGCCGTCGCC
The DNA here is from genome assembly GCA_013812655.1 of Deltaproteobacteria bacterium. Classification (GTDB taxonomy): domain Bacteria; phylum Myxococcota_A; class Polyangia; order Haliangiales; family Haliangiaceae; genus JABFXX01. Next base: position 7,513 of record JACCTC010000087.1, read on the forward strand.
GAACTTCAACAGCCGCGGCGGCACGCCGGTGAGCCTCGTCGTGATCCACACGTGCGAAGGCAACTATGCCGGCTGCTGGGGCTGGCTCAAGAACGGCGCGTCCGGCGCGAGCGCGCACTACGTGGTCAAGGAGAACGGCGCCGAGATCACCCAGCTCGTCCGCGAGGCGAACCGTGCGTGGCACGTCGCCGCGGCATACGAGTGCGGGCGCGCGGGCGGCCAGCAGTGCAACCGCAATGGCCAGTCGACGAACACGTTCTCGGTCGGCATCGAGCACGCGGGCTTCGCATCGCAATCGTCGTTCTCGTCGGGGATGATCGAGGCATCGGCGAAGCTGACGTGTGACATCACGCGCGACCACGGCGTCCCGCGGGATCGCAACCACATCGTCTCGCACGGCCAGCTGCAGCCGTGGAACCGCACCGACCCGGGTCCGAACTGGCCGTGGAGCCACTACATCGATCGCGTGCGCGCACACTGCGGCCAGGGCGGCGGCGGTGGTGGTGGCGGCGGCCTGATCGTCGACAGCAACAACGCGAACAACAACCAGGCGGTCGCGAAGATCGAGCTCTCCGGTACCTGGAAGTCGTCGGCCGGCACGCCCGGTTACTACGGCACCGGTTACTGGTTCGCCGACACCGCGCCGACCTCGGCACCGGCGACGTTCTGGTTCTACTCGGCCGCTGCCGGCACGAAGACGATCGACGCCTGGTGGACGAGCGGTACGAACCGCGCGAGCGCCGCGCCATTCGTCGCGTACAACGCTGCGGGTACCGAGGTCGGGCGCCGCGTGGTCAACCAGCAGGGCAGCGGGAGCCAGTGGGTTACGCTCGGCACGTGGAGCTTCTCGGCTGGCTGGAACAAGGTCTCGCTGTCTCGCTGGGCGCCCGCGGGCCGGGTCGTGATCGCCGACGCAATCCGCGTCCGGTGAGAGCGCTGTCGATCGCGATCGGCTGCTTCGTCATCGGCTGCTTCGCGGCAGGCTGTGGGAAGTCCAAGTCGGCGCCGCCCGTCACCCAGCGCGGGGCGGAAGCTGGCGCCGGCGATGCAGCCGCGGTTGCGACGATCACGCCGGCTGCCGCGAAGCTGTCTGGTGTGCTGTGGTTCGTGGCCGACGGCAAGCTCGCGAAGCTCGCGGGCGGCACGCTGACCACGACGTTCGACGATGTCGGCGCGGCGGTGTTTCCGTCGCGGTGGGCGCTGCCCGATGGCCGGCTCGTCGGCATCGCGTCGCGCGGTGACGGTGCCGCCGGTTCCGAGCAGCTCGTGCTGATCGGTCCGGGCTCGACGGTCACCCGGATCGGCGAGACGGCGACGGCGGTTCGCGATCCCGCGGTCGATCCGGCAGGTGCGTGGATCGTCTACGAGGCAAAGCTCGCGAGCGCGAGCGAGCTGTACCGGCTCGACCTCGCGACGACGAAGACGAAGCAGCTGACGAAGACGCCGCAGGGCGACTTCAAGCCGGCGGTGCTCGGCGCCGATGCGATCGTGTTCGTGTCGAGCCGCGATGGCGACGCCGAGGTCTATCGGGCATCGATCGCCGGCGACAAGCTGCAGCGCCTCACCGCGTTTCACCGGGACGACTGGGATCCGACGCCGGCCCCAGATGCGCGGGTGATCGCGTTCGTCAGCGATCGCGAGGGCCGACCGCGGATCTTCCTGATGGATCCCGACGGCACGCACCAGCGCCGCCTGACGAGCCGCACCGACGCCGATCTCGACGAGGTCGTGCCGGTGTGGTCGCCCGATGGCAAGTCACTCGCGTATCTCGTCGAGGCGCCCGGTGCCTCGCATGTGTGGCTCCGCGATGTGGCGAACGGAAGCGAGCGCCTGCTGACGCCGGCCGGCGCACGCGATGCCGATGCGACGTTCTCGCCCGACGGCGCGGCGGTCGTCGTGTCGCGCACGATCGACCGGGTCACCGAGCTGTGGGCGATCGCGGTCGCGACCGGCGAGGCCACGCAGCTCACGAGTGGTGCGCACGATCCGCGGCTGCCGCGCTGGCTCCCGTAGACGTTCACTTCTAGCGGCCCTGCTCGCTGCGACCTCGTACGCCAATCTGGAACGGAGCGGGGCGCGTTGAACGCGGTCGCTAAATGACGGACTCAGAGCCGTTCGATCCAGATCGGTGCCGACCACGCCATGCGATCGGGGCTCGGCTCCTTGACCTCGAGGTAGAAGAACCGCTCGCCGGTCGTCGGCAGATCGACGGTGATCGTCGTCCACGTGCCGCTCGGGATGGTCTGGCGGCGGACCTCGGTGACCGCGTCGCCGCCGATCGTGCCGCCGAGCACGGCGACGTCGAAGCTGCCTGTGTAGTTCGGATCGACGAGGAACACCTCGAGCCGTGCCGTCGTTCCGCGGGTGACGAGCTTGCTTCCCATCGGGATCCGGCCGTCGGCGTAGAGCCGCAGCTGCAGCTCCTCGTCCTCGCTCGCGTAGACAGCGCGCGCATCGATCGCGTCGAGTAGCGCGTTCTCGGTGAGAGCAGGCGCGATGATCGCGGTGCGTGACGAGTGCCCGGTGCCCCAGTTGGCGAAGTGGTTGTCGTGCGGCGCGGTCGGCGCCGTGCGGAAGCCGTGCAGCAGGTAGTAGTCCCAGTCGGTGCGGCGCGTGAAGCGCTCGACCTGGCCGGTGGTCGCGTTGACCGACAGCGACGGGTTGTCGCGACGCTCGCCCGCGAATTCGGTGCCGCGGCCGACGAGGATCTCGAACAGCCGCGCATACGGACGCGAGGCTTGCTCGACCGCCGCCAGCGTCGCGTTCACCGTCGTGCGATCGGGCATCGTGTCGCCGGCGATCCAGGACGGCAGCACGGCCTTGAGCGGCAGGTAGTCGTCGAGCCCGAAGTCGTTGAACTTCTTCTCGCGCTCCGACGTGTTCGCGATGTCGGTCAGCTTGACCTCGAAGATCTGGTCCCAGTTGCCGGCGATCGACTCGGTCTGCCGGCGGAACGTGCGCGGGTGGTTCATCTGCACGAGCGGCAGATCGCCGGCGGTCTCGCGGCCGGGCAGGAACTCGCCGTACAGCAGATCGAAGCGGCCGCGCTCGACCTTCGCGAGCTCGCGGCTGCCGAAGATGTTGACGTGGTTGCCGCTGCTGTTCGTGCTCCACTCCATGCCGGCGAACGCGACGAAGCTGCCACTCGAGCCGCGTGTCACGTCGGCGGCGACGAGCTCGAGTTGCTCGTACTGCTCGGGGATCATGTTCGCCGCATCGCCGGCCTCGACCGCGCCGTCATCGGCGGTGTGGGGCGTGAGCGCGAGGAAGTCGAGCTGGCCCTCGTCGCGACCGTACTCGTAGGCGTAGCGCGCGGCGTCGCTCGGTGTGTTGCCGACGTCGATCGGCTGCATGACGCCGGCTGCGTCCGCGCGGATCGCCTTGCCGTCGTCGAGCGCGGCGCCGGTCGCGGTCGCAGCGTAGTGCGCGTGGAGGTTGCCGAAGTACACCTTGGTCTCGTCGGCGTGCTGCTGCGCGGCGGTCTTACCGGTGTCGAGCGACGCGCCCGCCAGCGACCACTGCCAGAGCCGGTCGTAGAGCTCGCGATACGGCCGTGCGATCCGCGGATCGCGGTAGCGCACGAAGTTTTCATAGTTCTTGAAGAACGCGCTGCCCGACCAGTTGCCCGAGCCGTTCACGACGACGCGATCGTCGACGATGACCAGCTTGTGGTGCATCAGCTGGAACAGCTCGGCATTGGTCTGCTTGTAGCGGATCGTTCCGCCGGCCGCGAACAGCCGCGTCCACGCCGCTCCGGTGTGCTCCGCGCGATCGGCTGCGTTGACGATCACGCGGACCTTGACGCCGCGCTCGGCGGCCTTCGCGAGCTCCTTGACGAGATCCTCGAACACGAGGTGGTGCATCAGCACGTCGATCGTCTTGGTGCCGCGCGCGAGCTCTTCCTTGAGCATCTTGATCGGCTCGCTGCTCGGCGCGAACTTCGCTTCGGGTGTCGAGCACGCGCCGGCGCCGCCCGGGTTCTTCGCCCAGATCGCCTCGAAGTGACACGCAAAGCCGCCGAGCAGCGGATCGCCATCGACGGACTTGATGACGATCGTGCTCTCCTCGTTGATCGACGTGCCGGTCGACGACCAGTTGTTGCTGCCGGTCGCGAGCGTCAGCTCGTCGACGAGCATGAACTTGGCGTGCTGCAGCCCGGCCGGCGTGCCGCCACCCGGAACGAAGCGGACCTCGACGCCTGCCGCCGCGAGCCGGGTCGCCACCGTGTCGCCCATCGCCTGGCCGGCATCCATCGCGACCCGCACCGCGACGCCGCGGGTCTTCGCGCGGAGCACGGCTTCCTCGATCGGCCGGACGCTCCACGTGTAGTTCGCGATGTCGAGTGTCGCGGTCGCGCCATCGATCAGCGCGACGAGCCGCGCGGTCACCGGCGAGCGCGCGGACAGGAATGTCTTGTCGTCGGCAGTGCAGACGTCGCAGTACGGCTGCGTCAACACGACGTCGATCGTGCGCTCGGCACCGAACCCGTCGCCCTTGCCGTCCGTCCACGGATCATCCGAGGTCTCGGACGTCGCGCTGCACGCGCTGCAAACGAGAAGCAGCAGCAGCCGGGCAAGGTTCGCACGCATGCGCGCGGAGGCTGCACGCGTCATGCCCCCAGATCTCGCGCGACATCCGAAACAGATCACCGGGTTGGCGCTGGCCATCGCGGTGGCCACTGGCTAGTGGCGGCGTCTGCTCGGAGAACTCGTCAACCGGGATCTTCCGGATGAGCTCCATGGATTGACACGCGTTAGTGGATAGCTGAACAGTTGAACAGTGACTGTCGGATGCGTCGATCTTCCAGCCTTGCCACTGCAGCTCGTGTGGCGCCTCGAGCCGGCGTGGCGCGCGCATCCGGTCGTCGTGATCGACGAGGATCGGCCGCAGGGCACCGTGCTGTGGGCCTGCGAGCGCGCGCGCCGCGCCGGTGTGCTGATCGGTCAGCGCTACGCACACGGGCTGTCGCTGTGTGGCGGGTTGCGCGCACGCGTCGTGCCGCCCGAGCAGATCGCGGCGGTGGTCGATGAGCTTCGCACCGCGTTGCATCGGCTCTCACCGCGTGTCGAGCCCGGTGAGCCGGGCACGTTCTGGCTCGACGGCGATGGTCTCGATCACATCTTTCCGGATCGGCCAGATGGGCCGGATCACGATCAGCGCGGGCCGCACGGCAGCGCTTGGGGCGTCGCGATCGCGAAGGAGATCGGCGAGCTCGGGTTTCGCGGCGCGGTGGTCGTCGGGTTCTCGCGGTTCGCGACCTACGCGATCGCACGCGCGACACGCCACGGCGTCACCGTGCTGCGCAGCGATCTCGACGAGCGCGTCGCGGCGAGTGCCGTGCCGCTCGCCCGCCTCGACGTCACCCCGAAGCTGCGCGACTCGCTGGCGCGGCTCGGCGTGACCACGGTCGGCGGGCTCGTGCGGCTGCCGGGTGGCGGCATCCTCGAGCGGTTCGGCAGCGACGCGTACCGGCTCTATCAGCTCGCGGCCGGCGAGCGCTGGGATCCACTCGTGCCGGTCGCACCGCCGGAGTCACCCGACGAGCGGGTGATCCTCGACGACGAGGACGATGACGTCGAGCGCCTGATCTTCGTGCTCAAGGCACCGCTCGATCGATTGCTCGATCGACTCGCGGAGAAGGGGCGGGCGCTGACCGCGCTCCACGTCGAGCTCGCGCTCAAGCACGCGGTCGGCCACATCGAGATTCGCGCGGACTGCATCAAGCCCGCGACTCCCACGCTCGACGCGCGCACGCTCGTGCGGCTCGTCCACCTCCGGCTGACCGGCATGCCACCGGTCGCGCCCGTCAACGCGATCCGGCTCTGGGCCGAGGACGTCGCCGCGACCCGCGAGCAGCTCGCGCTGTTCGCCAGCAAGCCGCGCCGCGATCTGCGTGCGGCCGACGAGGCGATCGCGCGCGTGCGGGCCGAGCTCGGCGACGATGCGGTCGTGCGCGCGGTTCTCCGCGACGGTCACCTTCCCGAGGCGAGCTTTGGCTGGGAGCGGCTCGTCCACGTCGTGCACGCGAAGCCGACGCCGAGGCGCGTGCGTCCGCTCGTCCGTCGGCTACTCGCCAGGCCGCAGCCGTTGCCGCCCCAGGTCCGGCAGGTCCGCGACGATGGCTGGCTGCTGTCCGGCCTCGAGCACGGCGCGGTCGTCCGCATCTACGGGCCCTACGTCGTGTCCGGCGGCTGGTGGACCCACGAGCTACACCGCGAGTATCACTTCGCCGAGCTCAAGCGCGGCGATTGCCTGTGGGTCTACTACGACCGCAATCGTCGACGGTGGTTCTGCCAGGGGGCGATCGAATAGCTCGGCTCGCGCACCCCGCAGGTAGCGCCACGGCGCGCCGTCGCGGCACTCGATGCACATCGCACCGTACGATAACGCGGTACTGTGGACCATCTTGGTCAACGCACCGAACGGTAAGGCCCGTCCCGAGCAGCTGTGGAATCAGCGCGACGTGGTCGCGACGTACACGAGCCGCCGCTACGTCACGCCCGCCGAAGTGCGCGTGATCGCCGAGTGCTGGTCGAACATCAAGGATGCGCGCGTCCTCGACGTCGGCATCGGCACGGGGCGAACGATCCCGTACCTCGCACCGTTCGCCAGGCGCTATGTCGGCGTCGACTTCGTGCCGAACATGGTCGCGGCGGCGCAGCGACTACATCCCGGCCGTGATCTCCGGCAGGCCGACGCACGCGAGCTGCCGTTCGGCGATGGCGAGTTCGACTTCGTGCTGTTCAGCTTCAATGGCATCGACTACGCCGGGCCCGACGCGCGGCCGCGGATGCACGCCGAGATCCGGCGCGTGCTCGCGCCCGGCGGGCTCTTCGCGTACTCGACGCATAACCTCGACTCGCGCGACACGCCGAAGACGACGCGGTTCGTGCCCGAGATTCCGAAGCTCTCGGCGTCACCGATCCGCAGCGCGGTCCGGGTCGCGCGTGGTGTCGCGTCCGCCGTGCGCGGCTATCGCAACTACCGCCGGTTCGAGCCGCTGCAGCAGGTCGGCGATGGCATCTCGTTCATCATGGACGGCGCCCACGACTACGGCCACATGTCCTGCTACGTCACGCAGGAATACGAGCGCCGCGCCCTCGCCACCGCCGGCTACGACGTCCGCGCGGTGCTCGACCCCGACGGCAACCTCGCGGCGGCGCGATCGCGTGCGCGCGATCTCTACTTCATCGCCGCACGCCGCTGACTTTCGCTTGACGTGATCGCCGATCGCGGGCGTGATGCCGGCATGTCGGAACCGGTGCGAGCCCGTCGCGTCGCGATCGTCGCGGGCGTGCTCGTCGCGCTCTACGTCATCGTCACGTTCCTGATCCGGACCGTGCCCGATTCGCTGGTGTCGCTGCTCGGCGGCCCGTCCGGCGGCGTCGACCGGATCGGCGGCCTGCGCGTCGACTACCGGCCGGCACGGGGCACGGAGGCAGCGCTCGAGCGCTACCTCGCGAGCCGCGCGAACGTCCGGCGCGAGCGCGGCCTGCTCGTCCTCGAGTTTCCCGGGCTCGCCGAGGACATGGTGTCCGACGTCACCGAGCTGCTGCTCGCCGGCGGGCTGGTGATGAAGGAGTCGCTCGAGACTGACTACGCGCACGAGATCGGCGCGTCCGACGACGTCCGGATCGAGATCGATCAATGGCGTTCCGAGGACAACGACGTCCGCACGAACGCCTACCTCGAGGCGTACAACCTGCAGGCACTCGAGCGCGTGGTCGCCGCCGCGAAGGCGCGCGGCTGGTCAGTGCCCGCCGGCCAGGAGCTCGCGTTCGAGGCCGTCGAGGGCTACCCCGGTAACGAGGATCCGCGGCCGTCCTGGCGCAGCCACCTGCTCGCTTCGGAGATCGTGATCGATGGCTCGATGATCGCGAACGCGACGCGTGCGTACGATCCGAACACGAACCGCCCGATCGTGCTGCTCGAGTTCACCCGCGAGGGCGGCGATCGGTTCTGCGAGATCACGGCGCGGCTCGTCGACAAGAAGCTCGCGACGATGCTCGGCGGCCGCGTCCGCTCGGCGCCGCTCATCGTCGGCCGGATCTGCGGCGGCCGCGCGTCGATCACGATGGGTGGCAGCGATCCGCGCGCGCAGGAGCGCGAGGCCACGGCGCTCGCGGCCGTGCTCCTGCAGGGCGGCTTGCCACCCGGCGGCACCATCGAGAAGCAGCGGTGGACGCCACCCGCAAACGTCGCGCAGCACGAATGGGCCGCGCGGCTGCTGCTCGGCGGGCTCGTCGGCCTTGGCTTCGCGCTCGTCGTCTGGCTCGTGCTGCGGCTCGCGGCTCCGACCTGGCGCGTCGCATCACCGCCCGTCCCACCGGCCGCCGCGGGTCGGTTTCCGTGGCGAAGGATCGCCGTGACGTTGCTCGCGCCGGTCGCGCTGATCGCCGGCGCGAAGCTCACGCTGCCCGGGGTCAACTCGTACGAGCTCGAGTTTCTGCCGACCTCCGCGCTCGGCACCGGTGCGAGCGTGATCGCGCTCGGGCTGACGCCGGTGATGATCGCGTTCTTCCTCGTCGAGCTCGTCGCGCTCGCGGTGCCGCGGCTGCGCTGGCGCCGGCACGATCCGCTCGGGCGGGTCCGGCTCGGGCAGGCAGTCGCGGTGCTCGCGGTCGTGCTCGCGCTCGTCCAGGGCTTCTTCATCGCGACCTACCTCGAGGGTTTCGGTCGCAATCCGTTCGGGTACAGCGGATCTTTCAGCGACATGTTCGGCGGCGGCGGCGGTGGCGCCGCGATCGTCGATCACCCGGGCTGGCGGTTCCGCTTGCTCGTGATGGGATCGCTCGCGACGGGCACGCTGCTCCTCGCGGTGATCGCTGGCATGATCCGCGAGCACGGTCTCGGCAATGGCTACGCGGTGATCGTGGTCGCGAGCATCGCGATCGAGATCCTCGGCCCCTACGTCGACGAGCCGCGACTCGCCGGCACGCTCGGCCGCGGTCACGTGCTCGGCCTGATCGCGCTCGCGATCACCGTGCTCGGCACGGCGTGCGTGCTGCGCTGGCGGATCGCCGCCGACGCTGCGGACCATCGTCACCTCGCGCTGCGCATGCCGGTCTCCGGCATCACGCCGCTCCACGATACCGCCGCGATCCTCTATCTCGTCGTCATGATCTCGGCGATCGGCCTCGGCGGCACGCTCGACGACACGATGCGGTGGTTTGGCGACCTGCGTGCGCGCCCGTCGCAGTTCCTCGGGTTGCTCGTCCTCTCGATCCCGCTGTGGGGATGGATCCTCGCGCGACCCTCGCTCGTCCGTCGCATCGCGATGCAGGCCGGGCTCGTCAGCCCGACGACCGCAGAGTGGTGGCGCGCCGTGATCGTGACCGGCGTCCTGCTCGCCACCGCCGGCGTCCTGTGGATCGTCGCGACCCGCACCGACGGCCACGCCGGGCTGCTCGCCGAGCCGGTCGCCGCGATGCTCGGCGTCGCGGTCGCGCTCGACGTCATCGCCGACGCCCGCGCTCACCGCCAGCGGCTCGCGCCCGCGGCCGTGCTGCACCAGATCCAGTACGCGGGCGTCGCCGAGCGCGTCCTCGCCGATGCCGGCATCCCGTGCCACCTCCACGCGAGCCACACACGCGCGCTGTTCGCGTTCTTCGGCCCGTTCATCCCGGTGGTCGTCATGGTCCCCGAGGCGCTCGCGGCCGACGCGCGTGAAAAGCTCGACGATGCGCTACGCGCCGCTCGCGTTCCGGTCCCTTCCGCGGTCGTCGTCGAGTCGTGAGCAACCGCGCGTACCTCGTGGTCTCGCCGTGGCGGCGTCCCGATCCGAGCAGCGCGCCGCGGTTCGACGAGGGCTTGCACACCGTCGCCACGGCACCGAGTCGATCGCTCTCCGCAAGCAGCGCGAGAAGCGGGTCGCCGAGGCCGTGACGCTCGGACGATCGTGCACGGCGATTCGAGTGGGACGACGAGAAGACGCAGGCGAATCGAGCCGATCACAGCTGTGGATAGTCGAGCTCACGTTGGTGGCGAATCCTCAAAATCGATACCTGACCCCGACGAGGGATGTATCGATACAGAGCCAGGAAGCCTGTCTTGCCTATCGAGATCACGAGCTCCCGCAAACCCTGTTTGACGAGTCGCCCGATCAACGGGTGGTGACCGAGAATCTTGATCGCATCGCGGATCGCAACAACCTGTGCCCGTGCGAGCGCCGGATCATCTGGTGCATAGAAATCGAAGACGCGCTCGAAGTCGGCAAAGGCCTCTTTGGTGAAGACTATCTTCGCCAAGACCTCGCCCTGGGTCGCTTCGCTGGCTTGCCAGCCGCACGCGTTTCCATGTAACGAAACACATCGTCGGCGGCGTAATACACGCCCGTACGTTCCATCTCGCGTTCGGCCCGCAGAGCGTCCTCGACGAATTTACCATAGCGCTCTGCGCGATCTGCCTCGCGCTCGATCGCTTCCACCATGAAGGCATGCGCGCTCGTTCCTGCGGTCTTCGCGATGGCATCGATCCGGGCTTTGAGCTCGGCTCGCAGCTTCAAACTGGTCGCGTGGGAAGGCATGGTAGTCATTTAGTAATACCACGGCTCTGTCTTCCATCACAATCACGCTGGCATCGTGAGGTCGCCGTTGTGGATCTGATCGCGAGGGGGCGGGGCGCGCCTTTATGACGATCTCGAAGGCCTCGCTCGCGCTCGACCCTGGGGCGCAGCCAGGTGGAGAGCCTGCGATGGCGCGAGGACTTCGAAATGTCATTCGCATCACACGGCTCGAACGCGCACGAGCAGTTGCCACAAGTTGGACCGTGAGGCGTTGGTGGCTAGCAAAGCAGCCACTTGAGGATCAATCAGGTGGGCGCTATACGGCCGGGTCTATAGCCATGCGCAGTCATCTAACCTCGTCATTGTTGCTCGTCGTCAGCCTGCTCGCGTGCTCGTGCGTTCGCACCGTGACCGGGAAGGACGTCGACGCCGGCGATCAACCGTTACCGATCGAGATCACGGTCGAGCCTGCGGATCAGTCACTCGTGATCGACAACGATGTCGCTGCGACCGGCACGTACAAGGCGATCGGCAAGTTCCCCGATGGCACGACCGCGGACATCAGCGACCGCGTCGGCTTCGCGCTCGCGGACGGCACGCTCGGCTCGTTCGTCGGCCCGGACCTGACGTCGACGCTCGACAAGGGTGGCCGCACGCGGGTCACCGCGACGCTCGGCGGCGTCGAGGGCTCGACCGGCATCGTCCTCGTCCTCAAGAAGCGCTACTCCGATCCGAGCTCGACCGGGTTGCCCGCGGATCCCACCGGGCCGTTCAGCGGCACGCCCGACGCGGCGCGCGCGCCTGACGTCGTGTATCCGAACGACGGCGTGCTGTTGCCGCCGAACCTTCGCATCCTCGAGTTTCACTTCCGGCCGGGCACCGGCAACACGCTGTTCGAGATCGCGTTCGAGAACGCGCTGATCGATCTCAAGATCTACGCGCGCTGCTCGCTGCCGATGAACGGTGGCTGCATCTACACGCCCGACAGCAAGGTCTGGCAGTGGATCGCGGAGACCAACCGAGGCGGCGAGGAGCTCGCGGTCCGCACGCGCGGCACCGATGACGCCGGCACCGGCGTCGGCACCTCGACGGACGTCAAGCTGACGTTCGGCCTCGACGACGTCAAGGGCGGCATCTACTACTGGAAGGCCGGCGGCGGCGCGACCAGCGAGTCCGCGATCATGCGCTACGACTTCGGCAGCGTCACCCAGACCACCGCCGAGCGCTTCGTCGGTCCCGACCAGGCGAGCGGTAAGTGCGTCGGCTGTCACGCGCTGTCGCGCGACGGCACGAAGCTGGTCGCGGCGGCCGGCGGCTGGGACGTCGAGGACAGCCTGTTCGTCGACGTCGAGAGCGCGACGCGCACCGCGACCCCGGCGAAGACCGCGTTCGCGTCGTGGAACCCCGATGGCACGAAGTACGTCGGCGTCTACGCGTTTGCTGGCACGCCGAGTCACGACCTGATGGTGTTCGACGGCGAGACCGGCGCGCAGACCGGCGTGATCGCGGTCGGCGCGACCGCGGCCCGCTCGACCAGCCACCCCGACTGGTCGGCCGACGGTTCGAGCATCGCGTTCGTGCGCGCGGGACAGGCGCACGAGAGCGGCGTCAACAACCAGCGCTTCTATCAGGGCGCGATCGAGGTCGTGAAGCAGGCGGGCGGTACGTTCGGCACCGCGGAGACGATCGTGCCGGCGCTGGCCGGTCGCAACCGTTACTACCCGGCGTTCTCGCCCGACAGCAAGCTGCTCGCGTTCAACGAGTCGACCTGCCCGACGGGCACGGCGCACATCGACTGCAACGCCGACTCCGATCCGACCGCGACGGTGTACGTCGTGAAGCCCGAGGCCGGCGCCGCGCCGATCGCACTCGCGCGCGCGAATGCGCCGGGCAAGACAGACACCAGGACCGCGCTCACGAACTCGTGGCCGAAGTGGGCGCCGTTCGAGTCGCAGCGCACGACGACCGCGGGCTCGCGGCTCGTGTGGATGACGTTCTCGTCGAGCCGCAACTTCGGGCTGCGCACGCCTCCGGCAGGAGCCAGCGGCGAGTCGGCATCCGGCACGCTGCTGTGGATGGTCGCGATCGATCCCGAGCGCGCGGTCAACGGTCTCGATCCGAGCTACCCAGCGTTCGCGCTGCCGTTCCAGGACGTCACCAGCTCGAACCACATCGCGCAGTGGACCAAGGAGATCATCGAGCTCCAGTAGGTCGACGGTCGCCGATCACCGCGCGCTGCACGCCTGGATCTGCGGCCCGCAGTCGGCGAGCGGATTCGTGGCGGTCATGAAGCAGCGCAGGGCAGCCGACGCGGGCGCCGCGACCTCGGGCTTCGCCGCGAGCATGCAGTCGGTGATTGCCGGCAGCGCACCTCCGGCGTTCTGCAGACAACCCAGCGTCGCCTGACAGGTCGCGCTGCCGCCGCCGACCCAGTCGCCGCCCGGGACCTTGCCGCTCGGATCGAGACAGTTCGCCGTGCGTGGATCGGCGGGGTAGTACGATCCGATCAGCATGCACATCTCGTCGGTGCTGCGCGGTCCCTGGTAGATGCCGCGGCCCGTCGTGTTGCGGTAGTCGCAGTAGTAATCGAGCGTCGAGCCCGCCTTGACGGTGAGGTTCTCGTAGTCCTTCACCGGGACGCTCTCCCACTCGCTGTTCGTGTAAAACGGCGCGTTCGTGTCGACGCGCGCCTCGTAGCCGGTGCCGCGCGCGTGCATGTGTGATTGCGCGTTCGCGATCGTGATGTCGGCGTAGACCGGGCATCGCATGTGCGCGCGCGCGGTCCCGCCAGCGGGGACGCTGATCAGCGGATTGTAGAGGAACAGGATGTCGCCTTCCTGGACGACGTCCTCCGCTGCGATCGTTTCGAAGCGGATCTTGACGTCGGTGTCGAGCGGGGCGTCCGACCCGTTGACGTAGTGCACGTTGATCATCGCGATGCCTCCGACATGCAACGCGATGCCGTCGGGGAATGACAGGATCGCGGCGCCGTCACGGTTCTGCGAGCCGCCGATCAGCTTCGTGACCTTCCAGCTCGTCGCGCCGTCGCTGCAGTCGAACACGCCCGAGGTGTCGACGACCGTTCCATTCTCCTTCGCCGTCGGGATCGTGGTGTACGACGTCTGATAGACGAGGACGTGGTGGCTGCCTGCCGTGAACTCGACGGTGTCCTTCGTGACCCACGCGTCGGGAATCTCGACGAACTTGCAGTACTCCACTTCGGTACCCGCGGGGATGGTTGCGCGCATGGTCAACTCGAGGGCGTTGTCAGGCGTGGAGGGGGATTCGTCCGCGCATGCGGCGGCACCGAGCACGAGGATCGTCACGAGGCGTTTCATCGGTTCTCCTTGATTGGTGGAGACCGCTGCCTACAAGGTGCGCGCCACTGCAACCGCGTGATCATGCGCGATCGCAAGTCGCGTTCATGGTCACGTTTTGTTTGCCCGGCTCAGAACGTTACCGGGAACGTGCCTCATCGCGACAACGCCAGCGCGTGTGCGCGAGGTCAACGTGCGTGGCGGAGTCGTTCGATGTCGGTCTGCGCCAGGAAGTACCGGATGCGTCTCGTCGTGCTCGCCCGTGTTCGACGCAGCCGAATCCGCACCTGCACGGTGGCTCGCGTCGTAGCGTTCTGTGCTAGCCAAAGATCTCCCGCGACCAGTCGGGCGAAAGCCAGCGCGCGATCTCCCTTGCACGTAGCTGCAGGTTGCCGCCGGCGTTGAAGCAGTTGTCGCGCAGCAAGCTGTCGCCTCGCTCGAGGTCCTGGGCGCACTCCGCGCGTAGGCGCTGTTGAGGACGCGTGCGTCGATGCCTCCCAGGTGGCCAGGTACGGCTCGAGATCGGGAACACAGCGCAACAGGAGCGTCACGTGGACCGCCTCGCGCTCGAAGTCACGAGGGTCACGGTCCGCGGGGCGGGTCAGGCCGGTAGACGACCCGGAGCTCGCCCGCCTCGGGCGCCGGGGCGAACTCCCAGCCCCAGAGTGCATCCACGATACAGCGCCGCGCCTCTGGGGTCGTGGGCCGCTCGATGCTGACCCTGATGACCCGCCCGCGCGCGCCGATCTCGAGGATGACGTTCACCTCGGGATCCAGGTACCCGTCGACGCACCGGTCAACCGTTGGAATGTCCCGCACGATCTGCCGGAGCCACCCCTCGGACGGACAGCTCGGTGGACGCCCGGACGACGGGTCCAAGGAACGGACGCCGCGGACATGGATGACGCAGCGACCTGAACCTCCGTCGCGCGCGTTGAACAGCCCCGACCAGCCGCCGCCACCACCACCACCACCAGACCCGCTCGCCGGCTGCGGCCGCGGCATCAAGCACCCGGTCGCGAGTATCACGAGCCCGCACAGCAACGCGCGCGGTACCACCGTCGTCATCACTGGCACACCTTAGCTCGACGAGCCCGCCTGGATCGCGTCTGGATCCGGCAGCGATCGGTAACGCTGACCTTCGCGCGCTGCTGGCTGGCGCCTGGCGCCGGGGGCAAGCGCGATCGCGCGGTCCTGCGTCGGCGCTGCCAGCCGGCGCGTGGCCCGACATCGAGCGTTTCGGGCGGGTGGTTAGCGCGCGTGGCGGAGGCGTTCGATGTCGGTCTGCGCGGGGTGGACGAGCACCGCGCCGTGATCACCGTCGACCGCGAGCAGATCGCCGGGGCGGACCCAGCCGAACAGGCCGGCGACGTCGCTGATCACCGGAAGCTTCGCGGCGCGGGCGATCGCGATCGCGCACGGCGCGATGACGTCACTCGCGACGAGCGCTGCGGCGCCGCGGGCGACCGCGATGATCGCGACGACCGAGCCGATGCGATCGGCGATCCAGATGCCGCCGGGGCGCAGCGCGCGGGCATCGCCGAGCAGCGCGCACAGCTCCTCGATCTCGGCGACCTGATCGGCTGCCTCGCAGACCGTGCCGAGCCGGTACGGCGCACGCGCGTACTCCTTGGCGACCGTGCGCAGCCCACCGGGCTGGTTCGCGACCGCGGCGAGGCGCTCGCGAAATCGGCCATCCGACAGCGCGAGCGCGAACCGGTCGAGCGCACCACCGGTCGCAGGATCCGGAACGTCGCTCGCCGGTGAGACCAGGCGCTTCATCGCGCGCCCGAGATCGTCGCGCAGCCGGGTGAATGCGCGCTCGATCGACAGCGGCTCGCTCGCGGTCAGCGCCTGATCGTGCGACGTCACCGTCGGGACGACGGCAGCGCGCCCGAGCACCGCGCCACCGACGTGCGCGATCCCGGTGAGCCGCGCGGAGCGCACCGCACTCGCGCGGCGGCGTTCGATCGCGAGCATGACCGGCGCGCCGAGCGCGGTGGCGAGCGTGACCTCCTCGGGCGCGAACGTCCGCGCCTGGCGCTGCAGCACGAGCACGCCGATCGCGCGGCCGCCACCGTTCAGCGGCACGCCGACGAACACCGGATAGCGCTCCTCGCCGAGGCCGGGCACGTGCTTGTATGCGGACTCCGCAGCCGCGTGCTCGGCGGACACCGGGCGCATGCACTCGGCGACGAGGCCAGTGATGCCTTCGCCGACGGCGAGCGTGGTCGCGCCGATCGCCGCGGCCGGAAACCCGTGGTTGCCGCGCATCACGAGCCGATCCTCCTCGACGACGTAGACACTGACGATCTCGACGCCGGAGATCACCGCGATCTCGCGACACATCGCGCACAGCATTGCCTCGAGCGGTCCGTCGTGGCCCGCGAGCTCGATCAGCCGGAGGATGCCATCGACGCCGCGATCACCGCGGTGATGGACGTGGATGTTCGACGCCAAGCCGATGTCGAGAGAGCGCTCCGAGGTCACACGATAGCGTGACACCTCGAATGTTTCCGTCACGTTTCAGACCCGTAAGAATGCAACCAGCGCCCTGTGATGCCGACCTCGCAGGCGCTGACCTTGCCATCTGCAATCGTTCCTACAGCTTCGCGAACAGCGCCTCGACGTAGCGCGCGAGGTCCTCGCGATCGGCCGCGGTGCACGACCGCTGGGCCGCCAGCGCGGCTCGCACGATCGCCTTGCCCGCCGGATCGGTCGCGAGCGCGACGAGCTTGGCGGCGATCTCGTGGCGATGCCACGGGCGGCCGTGCGCCCCGCACGTCAGCAG
>JACCTC010000088.1 GCA_013812655.1 Deltaproteobacteria bacterium
CGCCGAGGCCGACGCGCTCGCCGCCGAGGCCAAGGCCGATCTCGCGGCGATCGCGGGTGTCACCGTCGGGAGCCCGGTCGCCGCGCGGGGCGTTGCGATGCCCGGGGTGCTGGTAACCGCGCACATCCGGCTCGTCGGGCGCGGCGGCAAGGTTGTCTTCACCACCCGGCAGGGCACCGCGGTGCTCGCGGCCCGCGGTAGCGAGCCGAGCGTCGTCGCGGCCGCCATCGATCGCGCGCTGGTCGCCGCCGCGAGCGACGTCGTGCCGCCGGTCAAGACCTCGCTCGGCGCGGCCCCGGTGATCTCGGGCGAGGACACCCCGATCGGCGAGCCCGGCGTCGTGCTCGTGCGGCTCTCGCCGAGAACACCGTGGGGCCTTGTCCAGGCCGAGCAGAAGTACCTCGCGGGCGCGAAGGGCGTGCAGCGCGCGGTGATCCGCCGGCTATCGCCGGGGGGCTGGGTGATCGGCGTGACGACCACCGAATCTGTCGAGCGGATCGCGGCGATCGCGCGCAAGCCGCCGGCGAGCGACGTCACGCCACGCGTGAAGATCGTCGGCGACATCGTCGAGGTCACGCTCGCGGGGGCCCCGTGAGCGGCACCCGTCGTCTCACCCGCCTGGCGCTCGCAGTGACCCTCGCCGTCGCGGCGTTGATGGTGGCCTCGGGCTGCGGTCAGAAGGCGGTGCAGACCGGGGTCACCCGCGACGATGCGATCATCTCGATCCGCAGCAACGTGCGCGACGCCCAGGTCTACGTCGACGGTCGATTCGTCACTCCGCTCGACGCGGCCGGCGGTGGGATCGCGGTGACCCCGGGCGTCCACCGCTTCGAGCTACGCCACGAGGACTACTTCTCGAGCTACCTCGAGCTGACGCTCGCGCGCGCCGAGCGCAAGAAGGTCTCGATGGAGCTCGCGCCAATCCTGCCGTAGCCGCCAAGGTCAACTGATCAGTTCCGGCCACGGCTCGAGCCGCCGAGGCTCACGCGGTTCGGCGATCGGTAATCGTGTCGTGTGCCGCGCGCCGGTGTTCCAGCTGGGTTGGAACGCCAAGACGCCAAGACGCCAAGGTTGGGTTGGGTGGACAGTCGCTCGCACGGTGTGTCCCGAGGTCTACACCCCGGCCGCGCGCCAGCAAACGCGCCGCGCGATCCGGTCCCGATCAAACCTCGGCGCCTTGGCGTCTTGGCGTTCACAAACTCAGGCGCACGCACCGCGCGGCAAGCGCGTTCGTACCTCCCCGAACAGACCTTGGCGTGATGGGGCATCATCGGCGCTCGCGATAGCCGATCGCCCTTCGCGCTTCGCGGCTTGGCGGTGATCAACCGCGCGAGGCCCCGTGGTACGTCCAGGGGCGGGGATGCAGAGCCAGAGTCCATCGCCGCCGCCGCGCGAGATCATGCAGGTGCTGGTGCTCGTGCGCTGGCTGCTCATCGTGCTGTTCGTGGTGCTCGGCTGGGTGGTGCTCAGCTACCTCGCGCACGTGCTCGCGCCGATCCTCGCGGCGCTCGGCATCGCGTATCTGTTGAACCCGGTGCTCGACCGGTTGACGAGCCGGGGCGTGAGCCGGCCACTCGGCGCGGGGCTCCTGCTGATCGGGTTCCTCGCGCTGCTCGTTGGCTCGATCATCTTCGCGATCCCGCGGATCGCCGATCAGGTCGCCGAGTTCATCCGTGACCTGCCGCGCTTCGTGACGAACCTCAGCATGTGGGGCGAGGAGCGTTTCGGGATCGAGATCCCGAGGGACTGGAAGGCGTGGCTGCAGAGCGAAGAGGCGCGCCAGTCATTCGGCTCGGCATCGGGACCGCTGCGCGTGCTCGCGACCGCGGCGCTCGGCGGTGCGTTCAGCGTGCTCGCGGTGCTCGCCGAGCTGCTGCTCGTGCCGGTGTTCGCGTTCTACTTCCTGGCGGACTGGCCGAACCTGTGGCGCCGGCTCGATCACATGATCCCGCCGCGCCGGCGCGCGAACATCCGCGAGCTGGTCCGTCAGATCGATGGCGTGGTCTCGAACTGGGTCCGCGGCCAGGCGATCGTGACGTCGATCCTCGCGGTGCTCTACGCGATCTGCTTCTCGATCGTCGGGATGCCGCTGTCGGTGCCGATCGGCCTCCTGGTCGGCGCGCTGACCGTGATCCCGTTCGTCGGCACCTTCGTCGGTGCCGCGATCGCCGCGCTCGTCACGCTCGGCGGCGGCGGCAGCATCGAGACGCTCGCCGCGGTCGGCGTGGTGATCCTCGTGCTGCACCTCCTCGAGGCGGCCGTGCTGACGCCGAAGATCGTCGGCCATCGCGTCGGGCTCTCGGAGTCGGCGGCGCTGCTCGCGGTGGTCGCCGGTGGCAAGCTGCTCGGCTTCGTCGGCGTCGTGCTCGCGGTGCCGATCGCGGCAACCGTCGCGGTGCTCGTGCGCTACGCGATCCGCTACTACGAGACCACGACGTTCTTCGGCCGCGAGTCCGACGGCGACGTCGTGATCACGCCGTCGATGGCGCTGATCATGCCGGGGCAGCCATGGATCTGGACTGGCGAGAGCTGGGACTCCGGCAAGCCGATCCACGACATCGCGGCCGCGATCGAGCTCGAGACCTCGCTCGCGAGCTCCGCACGTGCCGAGGACGCGTGGTCGACCGACCCCGAGCTCGGGCCACCCGGTGCCCCCGCGTCGCCGTCGCCACCGATCGAGCGGGTGGTGTTGCCGCCCGTGGTACCACCGCCGACGCCGGTGCCCGCCGCCGAGCCGGCCGCGTCGTCGGCGATCGATCCGGTGCCGCTCGCCACACCGGTGCCGATCGCCACACCGGTACCGATCGCCACACCGGTACCGCGCAAGCCAGACCCCGACGAGTCGTAGCTCAGGGCGCCGCGCTGCCGGGAAGCTCGGCATCGGGATCGGTCGTCGGCCGGCCTTCGTCGTAGAGCTTCGCGAGGCAGTCGAGCATGTCGCGCGCGATCTGCTGGGTGCGGTGGTTCGACTCGACCTTGTCCTGCGGGACCTTCTTCATCGCATCCGCGCCGCACGCCGCGGTCTTGCACGCGCAGACCTCGTCGCGGAGGTCGCGCAGGCTCGCGAGCTCGCGGTCACGGCAGCCGCTCGCGGCGACCCCGAGGCCGAGGGCGATCACGATCACGCGGCGCATCGAGATCAGCATACGTCACCGCCCGACTGTGCGTGGGCCCACGCCGCCGCCTCCCGTGACTCGATCGACTCGATCCGGCGCGCGAAACCGGCGACACTTGCTCGATGCGAGCAACGGGGTACGCGCTGGTGGTAGTGGTTCTCGGGCTGGCGGCTCCGGCCGACGCCGACGTCTTCAAGGTGTTCGGCGAGGTCCACGGCGGCGTGATGGCGGGGCAGGGGCGCTCGGGTGACCAGCAGGACGAGGCGTTCTTCGCGAACGCCCCGAATGGCATGTACGGCGTGCGCGTCGGCGCACGGTTCTTGATCCTCGAGGCGGCGATCCAGCACCACCAGTTCCGCAATGGCGACCGGGTCGCGACCTGGACGCAGTTCGCAGCGGGCATCGGCGTCGAGGCCGGCCTCGGAAGCGCGAAGCAGAACAAGGCCAAGACCGGCACGTTCTTCGAGGTCGGCGCGAACGTCGCGTTCGGGCTTGGCACCGGGCAGCAGGTCGATCCGCCGCTGTCGAACGACGAGGTCACCGACAAGGGCTTCTTGCTCGAGGGCCGGATCGGCTTTGGCAAGCACCTCAACAAGCTGCTCGATGTCGGCATCGCGGTGCCGGTGTCGTACGGATTCTTTTTCAAGAACGGCGCCGGTGACGACGCCAACGATGTCAGCAACCAGTACCAGGGCCTGCAGCTCGAGGTGGTCGCGTACCTGCGGCTCAACATCAAGCTGCTGTGATGCGGGCGCTCGCGTGGATGCTGATGGTGACGTGCGCGCTCGCGTGCTCGTTCGTGCTCGACGCTGCGGACCACCGCGCGCAATAGCTACGGCGTGCCGGCGCGCTTGGAGTCGCGCAGCCTCTTCACCGCCGGTCGCACGATCTTCAGCATCGTCGGCGCGTCCATCATTCGCTTGATGTGCGCGAGCCGGTTGCCGTCGGCATCGACGAAGATCACGGCGGGCAGCGTGCCTGCCTTGTAGCGGGCCTTGCGCTCCTCGTCGGTGTCGTTGCCCTCGGTGACGTCGAACTTGAGCGGCACGAAGTTGCCGGTGATCGCCTCGTAGACCTCGGAATCGCCGAACGTCAGCTCGAGCTCCTCGCACGGACCGCACCAGGTCGCCGAGAAGTCGACCATCACGCCCTTGCCCTGCGCGCGCGCCTGCTCGAAGGCGGCGATCTCGTCGCCGTGCACCCACGGCAGGTGCTGGCGCGGCGTCAGCTTCCAGTCCCATGCGGCGTACGCACCGGCGACGACGAGCACGACGCCGATCGCCTTGCGCACCTTCTCGGAGCGCGTCCCATGGAACGACAGCTTCACCGCTCCGATCATCACGCCGACGATCGCGAGCAGCACGGCACCCCCGAGAAACCAGACCTCGGGCGACGCGAACATGCGGAGCTGGGGGACGAGCGGGCGCAGGAAGTAGAGGGCGGCCCACAAGAGGCCGATGCCACCGATCGACTTGACCATCTCCATCCACGCGCCGCTCTTGGGCAGCGACAGCGCGAACGCCGCGAGCACCCAGAACAGCACGCCCATGCCGAGCGCGTAGACGAACAGCAGCGAGCCACCGCCGACGACACTGCCGGTGGTCGACACGTACGCGAGCAGGCCGGCGAGGAACGGGCCCGTGCACGGCGCCGCGATCAGCCCGCCGACCAGCCCCATCGCGAACGCGCCGCCGAAGCCCTTGCCACCGATCCGGTTCAGCCGGGCCTGGACGCTCGACGGCAGGTTGAGGTCGAACGCGCCGAACATCGACGCCGCGAGCACGAGGAACACGATGACGAGCGGAATGACGACGACCGGGTGCCCGAGCTGGGTGCCGAAACCGGAGGCGCCCGAGGCCAGCGCCACGGCGACGCCGAGCACCGAGTAGGTCGCGCCCATGCCGAGGACGTAGGCGGTCGCCAGCAGGATCGCGCGGCGCTTCGAGACGTCCTTGCCGCGCGCGCCGAAGATCGCGAGCGTGATCGGGATCATCGGGTAGACGCAGGGCGTCAACGAGGTCAGGAAGCCAAAGCCGAACGACGCGAGGTACATCCAGCCCCAGCCGCGCTCCTCGTACTCGGAGAACTCTCCGTCCCCACCGGCGAACGCCAGCGCCGGACGGAGCATGATGACGAGGATCGCCGCTGCGACGAGCAGCGAGGACCAGCGGACCCGCGACGAAGGGGGACAACGCATGGGTGACGGACTATAGACCGGACCCGGCATCCCGGGCATTCCGCTCCGTGCCCCGGCGTTGTAGGGTCGCCCGGCCGTGACCCAACCGTTTGTCCCGCCACACGTCCAGCACCTCGACGTGTATCAGCCCGGCAAGCCGATCGAGGAGCTCGAGCGCGAGCTCGGGATCACGGGGGCGCTCAAGGTCGCGTCGAACGAGAACCCGTGCGGGCCGTCGCCGAAGGCGCTCGCGGCGCTGCCAGGAGCCTTGCCGGAGCTCCATCTCTATCCGGACGCCGGGGGCTTCGCGCTGCGTCGCGCGCTGGCGGACAAGTATGGTCTCGAGCTCGCGCAACTCGCGCTCGGCAATGGCTCGAATGATCTGCTCTACCAGCTCGTGCTCGCGACCTGCGAGCCGACGGACGAGGTGCTCACCCACCGCTTCGCGTTCCTGTCGTACCGGCTGGCCGCGCAGGTCGCCGGGCGGACCTTCGTCGCTGCGACCGTGACGCCCGAGCTGGCGTGTGATGTCGACGCGCTGATCGCGGCGATCACGCAGCGCACGAAGCTCGTCGTGATCGGCACGCCGAACAACCCGACCGGCTCGATCGTCACGCGCGGTGGGATGGCGAAGATCCTCGCGGCGTTGCCGGCCCGCGCGCTGCTCGTGATCGACGAGGCGTACGCCGAGTACGCGGCCGAGTGGCCCGAGGTCGATCATGCCGACGGGCTCGCGCTGCTGCGGACCGACCGCCGCGTCGTCGTGCTGCGGACGTTCTCCAAGATCTACGGGCTCGCTGGACTTCGCGTCGGGTTCGCGGCCGCCGATCCGAGCGTGGTCGACGTGCTCGGCCGGGTCGGCCGCACGTTTCACGTGTCCAGCCTCGCGCAGGTCGGCGCGATCGCGGCGCTCGACGACGACGAGCATGTCGCCACCAGCGCTCGCCAGGCGAGGATCGCGATCGAGCGGCTGCGCGCCGAGGTTCGCGGGCCGGGTGTCCGCGTCTATCCATCACTCGCGAACTTCGTGCTGATCGACTGCGGCCGGGCGTCCGGCCCGATCTACGACGGGCTGCTGCGCCGCGGCGTGATCGTCCGGCCGATGGCGGCGTGGGGTATGCCCGATCACATCCGGGTGTCGGTCGCGTGCGAGGCCGACATGCCGCGCGTGATCACGACGCTGAACGAGATCTTCGCGGCATGAAGCTCGCGGTCGCCGCGCTCGTCGTCGCTGCTCTCGCGATCGGATGTGGCGGCGGCCGGGGCAAGCCGCCAGCGCTGTCGGCCAGGATCGAGCAACCCGAGACCCAGGCCGAGAAGTTGCTCGCGCTGCTGCCGCCCAACGCGCAGCTCGTCGTCGAGGTCGATCTGGCGCGGCTGCGTGCGAACCCGGTCGTCGGCGCGTTGCTGACGAAGCTCGTGACCGGTCCCCGCTCGCCAGCGTCCGCTGGCTCGCTCCATCTCGGGGCGCCGCTCGATCTGCCGGCTGACGTGTCGGGCTCGCCGCTCGCGGTCGCCGAGCTCGTGATCCTCGCGGCCTATGGTGTGGGCACCGCGAACGCGGCGACGATCAGCCTCGTCGCGTCGAAGCAGCCGATCCCCGATGCCACCGAGATCGGCGATGGCCTGTACGCGCTCGGCCCGACCGACTGGATCGGGCTCGTCGAGCAGCGCCGCATCCTGGCGCTCGCGAGCACGCCGATCCACGCGGCACCCGAGTTGCTGCGGCTGCGCGAGCGGGCGATGCCCGAGCGTGCG
>JACCTC010000094.1 GCA_013812655.1 Deltaproteobacteria bacterium
CGTCGGTGGCGGCAGTGTCGGCGGTGGCTGCGTCGGCTGCGGCGAGGCGGGCGTGGCCGCGGGCGCGCCGGTGAAGCAGCGCTGGATCGCGATGTCCTGCATGAAGACGTCGGCGTAGAATTCGGGATCGAGGCCACCGACCTTCGCGGACAGCTCGGTGACCTTGGGGCAGTCGCCGGCGCGTGCGGCCGCCTGTGCTTGCTTGGTGATCTCCCACGCCTCGGCGCGGACGGCGCTGCGTGGATCGGGACGGGTCACCACGATCTGCTGGCGTTTGCGCACCGGCGCGTGACTCTCGCGCGCCTTCTCCTTCGCCGCGGTCTCCTCGAGCGCTGCGGCGGTGAACAGCGTCACGAGCCCGAGCAGCAGGAGCGAGACGCCGAGCTTGTCCTGGGTCGTGCGCTCACGGCGGTCGTCGTCGGCCGAGTACGTCAACACGAGGCCGGTCACGGTCATCCCAAGCCCGACGCCGGCGACCTTGTGACGGCCACTGCAGGCGCCGAGCACACAGATGACGAGGGCGGTCGCGATCCGTGCGCGCATGACCTTTGATCGCACGATCGGATCGATCATCTCAACACTCGTCGCGCGCCCGGGCAACGCCAGCGATCACAGGCTGATGCGCGCGCCGCTCGGGCGGGACGCGATCACGACGGAGGTGTGACGCCACCGTCGATGATCAGCGGGGGCGGCCTGAGGCCATCGTGGGCCTCGTCGTCGGGCACTGTGGTGGGCGCGGGCGCAGCGCCTGGAGCGCCCAGACAGCGCAGGATCTCCGGGTCCCTCATGAACACGAAGTCGTGGACCTCGGGATCGTAGACCCGGACCCGTGGCTCGAACTTGCGGACGCGCGCGCAGTTGCCGATGCGAGCTGCCCCCGCCGCGTGCTCGGTGAGGACCTTCGCCCACCGGTGGTGCTTCCGCTCGAGCGTCTCCCGCTTGTAGACGACCTCTGGTCCCGACAGCTCGTGCGCGGCGAACAGCAGGATCCCGGCGGCGCTGATCGCCGACGACGCGAGCATCAGCTCGTCGCTGTGCCGGCTGTAAGGGCTCGCGAGCGCGCTGCCGATGATCCCTCCCACGCCGCCGATCGACATCACCATCCCGGTGTGGCGGACCTGCGTCGACCGCGCCGGCTGGCATGCCGCGCACGCGACCAGCAGCCACGCCGAGCAGACCAGCGAGCGGGCCATGGAACAGTCTGGATCAAACCCGCGGCGGCGCCCTGGACTTTTCGGCTCCGCTCGCCAGCGTTCGCTGACTCGCTCCATCTCGGGGCGCCGCCACGCTTCCAAACAGGCGAAAAAATTGCGTGGCCGGTCGCGCGGGCGTTACCTGGAGGCCCCATGTCGTCGCCCGTTTCGGTTTATCGGATCTTCCGGCGCGGGCATGGCGAGGCGGCGGCGGTGCGACCGGTGGTGATCGCGCTCGTGCTGCTCGCGCTCGCGCTGACGATCGCCGGCGTGACCCGCGTCAAGCGCCAGCACGAGGTCCTCCGGCTCGGCTACGAGCTGTCGCGGACATCGGAGCACGTCCGCAAGCTGCGCGAGACCCGCCGGCAGCTCGAGCTCGAGCACGCGACGCTGTCGTCGCCCGAGCGGATCCGCAAGCTCGCCACCGAGCTCGGGATGACGCCGGTAGCGCCCGATCGGATCCGCGTGATCGGCCGACGCGAGGTCGCCAGCCGCCCACCCGCGGCCGAGCCGCCAACCACGATCGCGCGCCAGATGGAGCGTCGATGATCGCGCGCGAGACGGACCGCCGCACCGTTCGCGGCGTCAAGATCAAGCCGATGACGCCGGGGATCCCTCACGCGGCGCGGATGCGCGCTTACCTCGCGGGCGCGATCCTGACGCTCGGTCTCGTCGGTGTTGCCGCGCGCGCGTGGGGGCTGCAGATCGACGACGCCGATCACTACCAGGCGATCGCGGCGCGCCAGCACACGTCGAACGTCAACATCCCGGCGCCGCGCGGCGAGGTCGTCGACGTGCACGGCCGCGCGCTCGCGATCAGCGCCGATGCGGACTCGATCTGGGCGAACCCGCGCGAGATCAAGGACGTCACCGAGACCGCCGCGAAGCTCGCGACGATCGTCGACATGGACGCGGCGACGCTCGAGGCCAAGCTCGGTGTCGATCGCAAGTTCGTCTGGCTCGATCGCCACGTCAGCCCCGAGATCGCGCAGGCCGTGCGTGCGGCGAAGCTGCCCGGCGTCGTCGTCCAGCGCGAGCCGCGCCGCTGGTATCCCGGGCGCACGCTCGGCGGGCCGGTGATCGGTCGTGCGGACATCGACGGCAACGGGCTCGATGGCGTCGAGCTCGCGATGAACCAGCACCTGACGGGGCGACGCGGTGGCGCGGCCGCGGTGCGCGACGCGCGCGGGCACCGGATGTTCACCGACGGGCTCGCACATCCCGAACCCGGCGCGACCGTCAAGCTCACGCTCGATCGCAGCATCCAGGAGATCTCGGATAGCGCGCTCGCGGCTGCGGTCACGACGCACAAGGCGAAGAGCGGCATCGTCGTCGTGCTCGACGTGGCGACCAGCAACGTGCTCGCGATGTCGAGCTACCCGACGTACGAC
Source organism: Deltaproteobacteria bacterium (assembly GCA_013812655.1). Classification (GTDB taxonomy): domain Bacteria; phylum Myxococcota_A; class Polyangia; order Haliangiales; family Haliangiaceae; genus JABFXX01. Next base: position 2,585 of record JACCTC010000094.1, read on the forward strand.
TCGAACAACGGCGACGGCATCAAGGATGGCGCACGCAACCGGCCGGTCACCGACGCGTTCGAGGCCGGCTCGGTGATGAAGCTGTTCACGATCGCCGCCGCGCTCGACGACGGCACCGTGCGCCCCGATTCGTGGTTCTCGGTGCTGAGCGTCAAGGCCGGCGCCAAGACGTTCCGCGACGTCCACCACGACAAGTACCTGACGACGAGCGGCGTCATCAAGCGGTCGTCGAACGTCGGCACCGTCCAGATCGCGATGCGGCTCGGCCGCGACAAGCTGTACGACGCGCTCCAGCGGTTCGGGTTCGGCGCGAAGACCCAGATCGAGCTGCCCGGCGAGCAGCCCGGTCGCATGCGGTCCGGCGCGAAGTGGCGGGACATCGAGCTGGCGACGATCTCGTTCGGCTACGGCATCACGGTGTCGGCGCTCCAGATGGCGGCCGCGCTCGCCGCGTTCGGCAACGACGGCATCTACCAGCCATCGCGGATCGTCGCGTCGATCACGGGTGCCGACGGCACGATCACGCAGCCGCCGCGCCCCGAGCCGCGTCGCGTGCTCAAGTCGCAGACCGCCGCGCAGATGCGCAAGATGATGGCGTCCGTCTTCGAGGGCGGCAAGGATGGCGGCACCGGCGGCGGCATCGTCGTCCCGGGCTTCAAGTGCGGCGGCAAGACCGGCACCGCGCACAAGTGGGATGCCGAGGCCAAGATGTACGCCCCGAAGCGCTACCTGTCGTCGTTCATCGGCCTCGCGCCGATCGAGAACCCGCGGCTCGCGATCGTCGTGCTGATCGACGAGCCGACTGGCGACGACTACTTCGGCGGCAAGGTCGCCGGCCCAGTGTTCGCGACCGTCGCGAGCGAGACCCTGCGTTACCTCGGCGTGCCCGGCGATTCGCTCCAGTGTCCGCCGCGCACGCCCGGGCCGGTCAATCCGCTGGCGGTCATCCCGCCGAAGACCTGCACGATCCCCGCGCCGAAGCCGCAGAAGCCGGTGCCACCCGGCCTGCCGATCGCGGTCATAACGGTTCCCGAGGTTGTCTCGGACGATGCCGGCGGCGAGCCCATGCCCGCTCCGCCGCCTGCGGATCCCGACGCGACGATCGTTCCCGACTTCCGGGGTATGAGCGTCAAGCGCGCGCTCGACGTCGCCCGCGCTGCCGGCCTCGCGACCGACATCACCGGCTCGGGGGTTGTCTCCGCGCAGGATCCGCCGCCCGGTCCGGTATCGCAGATCACCCGCGTCACCTTGCGCTTTTCCGACGGAGATTCGCCGATCATGGCGCCGTCCCCCGCACGACCCTGACGCTTGCCTCGTTGCACGAAATCGGTGAGGCTGCGCGTTCGATCGGTATGAAGTTACGCGACCTCATCGACGGACTCGCTGACGCCCGAGTGATCGGCGATGCCGGCGTCGAGATCGGCGCGGCCACGGTTCGCAGCGACTCGCGAGCGCTCGAGCGGGGTGACGTGTTCGTCGCGGTTCGTGGAATTCGCGCCGACGGTCATGCGTTCGTCCCGGTCGCGCTCGAGCGCGGTGCCGCGGCGATCGTCGTCGAGCACGAGGTCCCCGGCATCGCCATCCCACAGGTGATCGTCCCGAACGGCGCGGTCGCACTCGGCGTGCTCGTGGCGCGCATGCTCGGCGATCCCGCAAAGCAGCTGACCCTTGTCGGCGTGACCGGCACGAACGGCAAGACGACGACGACGTACCTCGTCGAGAGCATCCTCGCCGCCGCCGGCCACGTGGTCGGCGTGATCGGCACGGTCTCGTACCGCTGGGGCACACCCGAGAACCGCAAGACGATCGACGCGCCCTACACGACGCCGACGCCGCAGGTGCTCCACGAAACGTTCGCGACGATGCTCGCCGACGGCTGCACGCACGTCGTCATGGAGGTGTCGTCGGCGGCGCTCGTGATGGACCGACTCGCGGGCATCGACTTCGCGGTCGCCGCGTTCTCGAACCTCACGCAGGATCACCTCGACGTTCACGGCACGATGGAGGCGTATCGCGACGCCAAGCGCCTGCTGTTCGCCGAGCACCTCCATGGCGGGACCGCGGTGATCAACGTCGACGATCCCTCCGGCGACGCGATGGCCGCAGCCGCGCCCGGGCTCGTCCTCCGGGTCACTGCATCCCAGGCATCCGGAGAGCCGCGCGACGCCGACATCCAGGTCATCGCGCAGGAGTCGACGGTGCGCGGGATCACCGCGACGCTCGCGCTGCCCGGCGAGCGCAAGATCGAGATCGTCGCGAAGCCGCTGATCGGCGCGTACAACGTGGAGAACCTCGCGCTCGCCGTCGGGATGGCCGAGGCACTCGGGATCGCACCCGAAGCGATCGCCAGCGGGATCGCGGCGTTGCGCGGCGTGCCCGGTCGCGTCGAGCGCGTGCCGAACGACGCCGACCTCGACATCTTCGTCGACTACGCGCACACGCCCGATGCGCTGCGTAACGTGCTCGGCGCGCTCCGGCCGCTCACCAGGCACCGGCTGATCTGCGTGTTCGGATGTGGCGGTGATCGCGATCCGACGAAGCGGCCGAAGATGGGCGCCGCGGTCACCGAGCTCGCGGATCTCGCGATCGTGACGAGCGACAACCCGCGCACCGAGGATCCACGCGCGATCATCGATCAGATCCTACCCGCGGTTCCGCGGCCGTTCTTCGTCGACCTCGACCGTCGGGTCGCGATTCGCGCCGCGATCGCCGAGGCAACGCCGGGCGACGTCGTCGTGATCGCCGGCAAGGGACACGAGGACTACCAGATCCTCGGCACCACCAAGCACCACTTCGACGATCGCGAGGAGGCGAGCGCCGGCGTCGGCGTGCGGTTCCAGCGGACCGTCGACATGCTCGCCGCCGATATCGAGCGCGGACCTTACGGCAGGTTGATCGACGTGCACGGCGACCGCTCGCATCAGGTCTCGCGCGTCGTCATCGACAGCCGGATCGTCGCCGCCGGCGATCTCTACGTCGCGATCGAAGGCGAGACCCACGACGGCCACCAGTTCTGCGCGGCCGCGGTCGACGCCGGTGCGGCCGCGGTCCTGGTGTCCGAGCCCAAGCGCCACTGGGCGCCGCCAGGACGACGACTCGATGGCAGCGAGGCCAACCTCGCCCAGGCCGCCGCGATCGTCGTCGACGATACCCGGCTCGCGATCGGCTCGATCGCGCACGCCCATCGCGCTCGCTGGATCGGCAAGCTCGTCGCGATCACCGGCTCGGCCGGCAAGACCACGACGAAGGAGCTGACGCGCGCGGCACTGTCGGCCGCCGGTCCGACGCACGGCGCCGAGGGCTCGCTCAACAACGAGACCGGCGTGCCGTTGACGTTGCTCGGGTTGCGCGGCTTCCACGCGTTCGGCGTCGTCGAGATGGGCATGCGCGGCGCGAAGCAGATCGAGTACCTGACCACGATCGCCGTGCCCGACGTCGCGGTCGTCGTCAACGCCGGGTCCGCACACATCGAGCTGCTCGGCTCGACCGACGCGATCGCTCACGCCAAGGCCGAGATCTGGATGGGCCTGCGTGCCGGCGGCACGGTCGTGCGCCCCGTCGATGATCCGCGCCTCGAGCGCCTGGCGCGCGAGCACCGCCCCGATGCGCGTCACCTGACGTTCGGCGAGGCCGGCAGCGGCCCGCGGCCCGACGTCCAGCTCGTCGAGTACACGCCGCTCGATGCAGGCGGCCGGCTCGCGCTCGACGTGCTCGGCGCGCGCCACGAGCTGACCCTCGGGTTGATCGGCCGGCACGCCGCGATCGTCGTCGACGATACCCGG